>CAISYZ010000154.1 GCA_903889895.1 uncultured Verrucomicrobia subdivision 3 bacterium
GCGCAATTATTTGCTGGGTCGCTGGGTTTGACATCACCGCCGCCATCAAATTGAGGGTCTCGTCGTTTGTGTAAATTTTGACTTCTTTGCCGGGCAGGTTGATGGGTTGTAGGCGATCAACGATATTCAGGTTGCACCAGCCTTTGGCGATGGCGGTTGACCAAAGCGAGGAGAAAAGGACTTGATAGGTATCTTTTGTGCGCAAGCTCCAGCCATGTCGCCGCGCCATGGTCGCCATCCAAGTTTCGAGGTCATCGACGGTGATTTCGTGGATGTTCTGCTGTTCGCGGCCTTCTGCAAATTTCAGCAAAAACGTATGGGTGTTTTTGACGTAACGCACTGAAGTGCCGGCATCCTCTTTTCGTTTGCGCCATTCCTCAACAACCTTTTCATAAGGCATGGGTTTGGTGAACGCCTGCGCGGAAATTTCCGCTTTGTGAGTTTTATAGGCCGACCAAACATCCGCAAGCGCCAGGCCAGCTACTTTTATCTCCGTTAAGACCGCGACAAGAGTTTGCCGTTCCACCTGATTCAGGCGAGCGAGAAAATCGCCTTGGCATTTCTCGGACTTCTTGAAAGTGGCGATGGCTGCGTCTGCCTCAGCCTCGGTGTTGTGAAGGTTGCGTTTACGCGTGCCCGCACCGTCAAATCCATAATCAACTTCCCACTTTATTTTTCCTCGTTTTTTGATTTCTCGTTTGGTGGGCTCCATAGTTTTGGTTGGTAAACTTGCTTATTGGCCGGATTTGCCTGTTGCGCGTCTCATCTGTCTCCAGTTTTGTCGCCACATGTCTCCATGTCAAGTCCGTTTAAGTGCCAGCCAACTCTTGCCAACTCCGTTTTTTGAATTTCGTTTAGAAACGAAAAATCCCCCGTGTTTAACGGAGGATTATTCGATTTTGCCACCAAAAAGGATGGTGGAGCCTAGGAGGCTCGAACTCCTGACCTTCTCATTGCGAACGAGACGCTCTACCAACTGAGCTAAGACCCCATCCAAGAATTGCAACTGCGGCGCAAATACTATGCGTTTCCCATAGCCGCTGGCAAGTCAAAAGGATTCCGGCTTGCACCGTTGCAGCCGGTCCTGACGCGGCGGCGGCGTCACTTTGGCATTTGCACCGTGGGCTTAATGACAGCTTTGTGTTCCAGCTTTTCTAGTTTGGGTGCGATGACGATTTGGCAATAAGGCTCGTGTCCGTGCGCATCAAAATAGCCCTGGTGATAATCCTCGGCGGAATAAAATTTCGTCAGCGGCACGATCTCCGTGACGATGGGCTTGAAAAAATTCTGTTGCGCCGCGAGCTTGGATTTCTCGGCGATGAGCTTTTGCTTCTCGTCGTGGTAAAGAATGATGGAGCGGTATTGCGTGCCCTCGTCGTTGCCCTGGCGGTTGAGCGTGGTCGGGTCGTGCGCCTGCCAAAAAACGTCCAACAACTGCGCGTAGGAAATCTTCGTCGTGTCAAACTTGATCTGCGTCACCTCGGCGTGACCGGTGTCGCCGCCGCAGACCTCGTGGTAGGTGGGATTCGCGGTGTGGCCGCCGGCGTAGCCGCTCGTCACGGAAAGCACGCCGGGCAGCCGTTCATAGACCGCCTCCATGCACCAGAAGCAGCCGCCGCCGAAGGTGGCGGTCTCGATTGTGTTTGAGTTCATAACATTGGTGGATTGGGCGACTGCGGTGAGGTTCAACGCGCTCGCCGCGAGCAGGGTGCCCAATAAAGTTTTTATCATCGGGTTTTTGACCGGCGCCGCGCGCCGGCATTCAAATATAAATTCACGGCGGGGCAGGATGGATCAGGGCCGGATGATGGCCGTCAAATCCTTGTTCTTGAACCGCACCATGTCGAGACCATGGACCTCAATCCGCAAACCATTCGTATCCGGCAGCATCGTGACTAGCGGCGTCGGCACCACGATGATGAGCGGCGGCGCGTTGGTAAGAAACTTTTTGGCGGACGCCAAATCATCGCCGAGAACTAGTTGGTTGGTCACAACTGCGCGAAACTTCCACACGAGGCTGGCCTCGGTGAAGCCGAAGCAGCCGACCTTGGTGTTGGGCTGGACGTGTGGCGATACCGCGTCCCACAGATGTTCCGTAAGGATTTGCCCGCGCGCGAACGGAAAGCCGATCAGCGTCAAAGCGAGGATGAACGCGCTCATCGCGGCGAGGCGCTGGCCGAACCACGCGCCAAGATCGTGGTCGCCGGCGATTTGCCGCGCGAACCATAGCGTCAGCAGCGGAAACGCCGGCATCGTATAATGCGGCAGCTTCGTCCGCACCAGCGAGAACACCGCGAACACCAGCGCCGACAGCATAAGCAGATACCAGCCCAGGTCGTCGCGCTCGCGGTTCGGCCACCAGCGGCGCAACGCCGACGGCACCCGCGTGCTCCAGGGGAAATAGCTCGCGAAAAACGTCACGAAATACAGCGGCAACGTCGCCACAAAACCAATCGTGCCCGCGAGGCCGTGGCTGTCGTTCACATTCACGCTGCGGTTCAGGACGTGTTCGCCGAGGCCGACGTGCAGATACGCGCCGCCGGTTTGGAGCAGTGCAGGGACACCCCACAGGCAGACCAAACCCACGGTGACGACCACGCCGACGAGTGTTTCGAACAGCGGCAGGCGGAATGATTCTTTGCGCAACGCGCGGCCCAGGATGAGGCCGATGAGCGGCAGCCAAGCCTCTGGCCCTTTCGCCAGAAATCCCAGCGCAAGCGAGACGTAAAACATCCACCACCACAGCGCGCGGCGCGTCTGCTCCGGCCGCGTCAGTTCCCAGCCGGTCCAGGCGGACAGCGTGAAGAAGAAGACCATCGCCATGTCCGCCGTGGCCACGCGGCCGATGAGCGCGACGTGCAATCCCGCCACGAACATCGCCCCCGCGATGAGCGCCGCCTTGTTGTTGCCGGTGGTTTTGCGGCCCCACGTCACCAGCAGCAGCGCGATGCCCGTGGTGAACAGCACCGACGGCAGCCGCGCGGCGAAGGCGTTCTCGCCGAGCACGCGGTAGCTCGCGGCCTGGCACCAGTAAATCAACACCGGCTTGTCGAAGCGCCAGTGACCGTTGAACCACGGCACCACATAATCCCCGCGCTGCAGCATCTCGCGCGACGCCTCGCCGAAGCGCGCCTCGTCCCGGTCCGTCAGCGGCAGCAGCCAGTTGCCGCACAGCAGCAGCGCGAGGCTTAACAGCAAAATGGCGCGCCGGGGATGCACCGCGATGCGGTCAAGCCAGTGGTCGGCGATGGGAGCGGGAGCGTTCATCAACAAGGTTGCCGGACACTAGCGATTTGGATTTTTATTTGCAAGCGCAACGCATACATTCAGCGCCATGTCGTCTAATGGCCCAATCCGATTGCCCGGCTGGCGCTGGCTGTTCGCCGGCGCCGCCGCCATCGCCGTGACGTGGCCGCTCGACACCCGCGTGGATGCCGCGCTGGACGTGACGCACAACGCCGCGTGGTTCAAGCTCGCGTGGCTCTGTTCCAAAATGGGTGAAGGCTGGGTGGTCGCGGTCTGGGGCATCGTCTGCGCCGCCGTGCTGGTGCTGGTGCAACGGCCCGTGCCCGCCGCGCACATTTTCTTTGTGGCGCTGACCTCCGAGTTGACCGGCCTGGCGGCGACCATTCTGCGCGTGCTGTTCGGGCGCACCCGCCCGCTGGCCCACGCGCCGCAGGGATTTTACGGCGTGTGGCACGACGGCCATTGGATCATCGGCAAATTCGAGTTCAGCTCCTTTCCGTCCGGCCACGCGGCCTCAGCGGCGGGCCTCGCGGCGGCGGCCTGGCTGGTGCATCGCGGCTGGGGCGCGGTCGCGGCGGTGTATGCGCTGGCGGTCATCTGGTCGCGGATGGCCCTGCAATGCCACCACCTCTCCGATGTCGTCGCGTCCACGGCGCTGGCCGTCCCGCTGGCGGTGCTGTTAAAACCGCTGCTGCTGCCCTCGGTGGAATTTCAATTCGGCAATCTGCACCGCGCGTTGTGGAAGCGGCCCGGCGTGCCGCGCTAAACTCTTACGGTCTTCCAAGCCCCACATACGGCCTGGGAACCGGTGCATACGGTCTTGGAAGTCATATCTACAACCTTTTGGTTTGGGAATACGGGCTTGGAACTCGCGCATACGGGCTCGGAAGTCGCAGCTACGGTCTTGGAAGCGGTGCATACGGGCTTTGAAGTCGCACATACGGACTTGGAAGTGATGCATACGGCCTCGGAAGTGGCACCTACGGTCTTGGAAGTCACAGCTACGGTCTTGGAAGTCACAGCTACGGTCTTGGAAGTCGCGCATACGGTGTATGGCCGGCAATCACCGCCGTCGGCCCAACCAGCAGGCCCCGCTCTTGGTCCGCCAACCCGCGTGCACCGGGTGTGGTTTTCGATTTGCCAATCTGTCGGCTGCGCCCAATCTGTATCCTCGTGCTATCGGCCAGTAAGCTAAACGAAGGAAAGTTAATTTCTTCTTTGGAATGAGTTGGGAAACGCGGCTCAAGTCCCAAACAAACGGTCGCCGGCGTCGCCGAGACCGGGCAGGATGTAGCCGACGTTATTCAACTGGCGGTCAACGGACGCGGTGAAGATGGGCACGGTCGGGTATGACTTGCGCACGCGCGCGATGCCTTCGGGCGCGGCCACGAGGCTCACCAGCCGCAGATGTTTCGCGCCTTGTTCGCGCAGGAAATCCAGGGCGGCCACGGCGCTCCCGCCGGTGGCGAGCATCGGGTCAATGAGGATGACTTCGCAGCGCGCCAAATTCTTCGGGAGGCTTTTCTGGTAGAAGTGCGCCGCGAGCGTGGTTTCATCGCGCTTGAGGCCGAGAAAGCCGACGCGCGCATGGGGGACGAGTTCCAGAATTTTATCGAGCATCCCCAAGCCCGCCCGCAGCACGGGGACGAGGACGATTTCCTTTTCCAACTGCGCGCCGGTGGTTTTTTCGAGCGGCGTGCGGACGGAAATCTTTTTCACGCCGAACGAACGCGTGGCTTCGTAGGTCATCAGCGCGGCGATTTCCCCGAGCAGCCGGCGAAATTCCTGCGGCCCGGTCCGCGCGTCGCGCAGGCGCGTGAGCTTGTGTTGCACGAGCGGATGGTGGACGACGGTGACGGGCTTCATCACTTACGGCGCGTAGAGGTAATACATCAGGCCGGGGCGCAGCTTGGGCGCTTCGACGCCGAGGTCGAGCTTGAGGGCGTGCGCCTGGCTGCTCTGGCCGAACATTGAGAGGAGGTTGGAGAGGTCGTAGCGCTCGTTATATTCCACGAGGTTGGCGTTGGAAAGATGTGCAATATCCATGGCGCGGTCCACCGCGTCGTCAAAATCGCCGAGCTCATCCACGAGGCCGAGATTTAGCGCTTGTGTGCCGGAGACTACGCGGCCATCGGCGAAGTCCTGCCAGTTGTCGGCGAGGGCCTTGCCGGATTTCTTGTTCTGTTCATGCGCGGCCCCGCGACCGTCGGCGACGACGTCCTTGAACTTCTGATACGTCTCGTCAATGAGGCCCTGCACCATCGCGTGTTCCTCGGGCGGAATATCCGCCGCCGCGCGCTCGCCGCTGAGCATGTCCTTGAACTTGCCGCTCTTGTAGGTCATTGGCTCGACGCCGACCTTGTCCATGAGGCCGCGATAATTCCAGCCGTGCATGATGACGCCGATGCTGCCAGTGATGGTCAGCTCGTTGGCTACGATCCAGCGGCAGCCGGAGGAAATATAGTAGCCGCCGGAGGCCGCGAGACTGCCCATGGAGCAAATCACCGGCTTGCCCTTGCGGCCCGGCTTGCCGTGTTCATCCGCCTCGTCCTCCTGAAAGGCGCGCACGGCGTTATAGATTTCATCCGAGGCCAGCACCTCGCCGCCGGGAGAATCCATCTTGAGCAGCACGGCTTTCACATGCTTGTCGTCGGACGCGCGGTCGAGTTGCGCCTTAACGAGGTCCACGAGATTGTTGCCGTCGCCGTCATCGGCGTGTTCCGTGATGACGCCGTCAATGGAGATGACGGCGATTTTGTTTTCGGAATCGTTGTCCTCCAAGACGCATTCCTCCAGCTTGGGGCCGACCTCGCGGGCGCTGGCCGATTTGGAGCCGTGGTTGAAGGGTAGCTTGCTCGTGGCGAACTGCGCGAGGATGACCAGCCCCGCCACGCCGAGCAGGCCGGCGAGAATGAGGGCGGTAATCATCCAGCCGTAGCTCCGGCGCGGGCGCGGCGCGGGCGGCGTGATGACCGGCGGCGGCGGCAAGGGCGGGGGCGGCGGGGTGGCGGCAAATGAGGTGTCATCCATAATGCGCGCAAGCTAGCTCAAACCGGGCGACGCAGCAAGCGGCGGTTCCATCATTCCGGCGAACGGTGAAATGGGAACGGCGTGGGGTGTTGCATGGGCGTTGCATCGTGAACCGTTGAACCGTTGAACCGTGAAACGGGCAGGGGGCTGCGCTGTAACGATTCACGATGCAACAATCACACTTCACGATGCAACGATTCACGAACGGAACCACGGGATTGTATCGACGGGCGGCCGCGAAAAAAATAAGCTCCGACCATGCGACCGCTGGACATCCAACATATCGGAAACGAACTGGCTGTGAAATGGGACGACGGCCGGGAGGATTTCATCCCGCTGGAGACCTTGCGCCGTGCCTGCCCCTGCGCCGGCTGCAAGGGCGAGACGGACATCTTGGGCAACCTCTATAAGAATCCCGCGAAGCCCTATGCCGCGAACGCCTTTCAACTGGTGCGGCTGAAAAGCATCGGCGGTTACGCCGTGGCCCCGCTTTGGGCGGATGGCCACGACACCGGCCTGTATGCCTTCGAGTATCTGCGCCGCTTGAGCGAGACGAAATAGGCACCGGCCCGGCAGGTTTCAGCAATCAATAAGCCAAACGGCGTGACGGGGAAAACCCGGCACGCCGTTGGTGTTTTAAAGACGGTTACTGGACGGTGATGGTGCCCACAGTGGTCTGACTGGGGAACGAGGCCAGGCCGGTGGGCGAGCCAGACGCGTGATCGAAGAACACGGTGTAGGTGCTGCCGGACGGGGCGGTGGCCGGAATGGTCACAAGCAGGTTGCCGATGGTGGCGGTGCCGGTGAGCCCTTTATTACCCGCGTTAAGCCAGACGGCGGCGTAGTTGCCATTGCCCACGGAATCGGTGGTGTAAGGTGAGCCAAGCACGGAGGCCGTCTGGTTGAACTGGACGGCGGTGGACAGCACGGGCGCGCCGCCGTTGGGGGCGATGTCCAGGTTGAGCAAGAGCAGGCAGAGCGGATAGTCGCCCTGAATGGTGGCGGTGATGGGCACTTGCACCACACTGCCAGCCCTGGCAGAGACATTGCCGGCGGCAAAGAGCACCTGCGGCGGCACTGAGTCGGCTGGGCGCACCTTGGGTGCAACTTTACTGGCCACCGCTGGCTTAACGGCGACATGCGCGGCATGGTTGACGACGGCGGTGTCGGCCACGCGCTGGCCATTAGTCCAGAAGCGCTCATACCAGAGCAGTGAGGAATCCAACGAGCGGCGGAAGGTGACATAGACGTCGCAGATATCGAGAACGCCGTCGCCGAAGGCAATCTGGTTGATGTCATTGGTGGCATTGCCATCAAACAAAGTGGTTACGGTCGGCGGGATGAAAATCCGGTTGTAGCCTAGCGAGCCGACAGTCGAGGGTAAGCTGGGCGGGAGGATATCCACGTTATAGTTGTTGGTGACGTAGTAAGGCACATCAATGTAATAAGTCGTTTGGTAAACAATGGCGGTATAATTATCAAACGAGACGGAGGAGGAAAGCACACTGCCATTGGTGCTGTAGTTGGTCGTGTAATAGATGACTGCGTTAGGCAGCACAATGGTCTCCGGAAAGGTCATGGTGTTGGTATAGTAACCAAGACCGTTGGTGTAGCCGAAATTGCCGCTGGAATCCAGGGCATCATAGAGGTCGGAATACGACGGCGGCGAAGCGATCGGATAGGCGGCGAAGTCGAACACGCGGATGACGTCGATGTTGACGAGGTTGGAAGAACCGAAGTCGCCGGCATTATACCAGTTGGCCGGATAAACATCGCCGACCAGGTATTTAAGGTAGCCGATGGTGATGTTCTTAATCGCGTTTACGGAGCCGGGGCCAACCAGGTTGGTATTGGCCTGGGCATTAATGGTCACGGGTGAGCCATAGCCGATGGCGCTGTAAGTGGTCGCCGACGGGCGTGATAGCTGAACCTGATAGACATCGCCAGGGCCGGCATTGGTGGGAATGCCGAAGGAGTAAGCGCCGATAATGGACTGCGACTGTGAGGAACTGATGTCCGTGCCATCCACAATGGGATAGGTGAGCAGGTTCTGGGCCTTGGTATTGTAAAGGTTCGTGCGGCCATAGACTTCGAGCCAGCCGATGCCGAGGAGGTTGACATTGTTGGTGTCATTGAATGCCAGACCCTGATACCAATTGCCATCGGGGAACTGGACCGCATCGAGATCATTGCTGGGCTGGCTACCGCCGATGAACACATACGGCGGGATGGGCAGGAAATAGCCGGGGTCGAAGACATCGGGCTGGCCTATGAGCGACTGGAAGTCCACCGCTCCGGGCGCCACGGCATTGGGCCCCAGGTTGGTCACGGTGATGCCGAATTGCAGGCCGTAAATGGGGGGCGCATCGGGCAGCAGGCTCAGGCCAACGGGAATCAAAAAGTGCTGGCCGGGTGAGGCGACATACTGGCTGGAGCCGGGACCCGAGGCGAAGCCGAAATTGATGTTGTTCGCCACGGCGCTGGAAATCAGAAATAGGTTGCTGACCACCGCGCTGGATTGGTAGTTGGCGCGCAATGCATACACTTGGAACAGGGTGTTGCTGGTGATGGTAGGCACATTGTTGACAATCCAGACGTTGTTGCTGACGCTATAGGTGGCGATGTTGGCCAAGCTAAGACCCGACGTCCGGGGGTCGGAGCCGTCCAGCGTGTAAAACAACTGGGCGTTGGTAGTGATTTCCGAAATGTAGAAATCATAGATGTTGGTGCCACTGATAATGGGCGGCGCCGCCTGGAACTGGAAGGAAGCTGAAACCTCCGGGCTGTCAGGATAACCACCGGTTTTTGAAGTGTGCGCCTTGATGGTCATGAATGGAGCGGGTTGCGGCAAAACGCGATACGGAGCCAGAGCCGCCACATTGGGCTGGCCGTCGGCATAGCCGCCCGGAACCGAGGCGGCATTGTAGTTGGTAACGGTGCCGTCGCTCGAAATGGTGATGTTGGTGTAATAGATTACGGAACCCGCTGTCGCGCCACTCAAGATGATAGTTAAATCATTGTAGGCAATGCCGTAATTCAAAACCACATTGTGAAACACGGAGGTATTGGTCGGCGGCGGGAAATCAACATAGCCAATTTGAGGGGCAGCGAGCGCGGCAAAGGGCAGGGTGGCGCTTACCTCGCCGGAGTGCGGTCCTACGCCGCCGGCATTGGAAGCCGAAACGACGTAGAAATAAGTCATGCCGGGCGTGACATTGGTATCGGTATAGGTGGTGGCCGTAGTATTAGCAATAGGAGAGTAAGGTCCGCCGGAATTGCCGGCGCGCTGGACAATATAATTGGTGGCGCCCGGAACCGCCGACCAAGTTAGAGTCACCGAGCCCAGCAGTGTGACGATATCCAAGTTGGTGGTGACGGTCAAAATGGTCGGAGCGCTCGGCGGCGGTGGCGGCGGCGGGGTCAGACCTGTGCCGGTGGCCTCGCGCAGAATGTCATAATAGACTTCCGTATCATAGAGATTGCCGCTGGCATCCAGCGCCAGACCGTAAGGCTGACGCGCCTGAACGAAATCTTGAGCTTCGTTGGGATTGACCGTTCCGTCATACCAGCCAGGGGTAATTAGATTTGGCACCTTTTTCCAATAAGAAGATTTGACGCCAAAAATCCGGGTGACGTTACCATAGGCATCAACCATCTTGACCTTATTATTGAGACGGTCGGCGACCACTAGGACGCCATTGCCCGCTTGAATCACGTTTTCCGGGCCGTTGAAGGCGGCGAGGAAGGGCGGACCGTTGGTGTCGGCCGCACCATGGAAGCCGGTGAACTGAACGGCATTGCTCAAAATATTGGTGTTGCTTGGATCCATCAGCCAGATGCCGTTATTGCCGGCATCGGCAATCGCCAGCTTGCCGCTAACCAGATAGGCAATGCCTCGCAACGAAGTCTTGGGGGCGGTGATGATGCCCACCGTTGTGACTACACCACCGGGGGTCACGCGGATGACGGTGTTGCTGCGGACGGTGATATAGGCGTTGTTGTAGGTATCCAAGCTCATCCCGACAGCATTGGTCAGGTGCGAGGCGTTAGTGGAGATGACCGTTGAGAGGTTGTAATTAAGGTAATAAAAGCCGTTAAACACCATCAGGCTGCCGTTGGTCCGGTTGCCGGCATTCAGCACATAAATATTGGTGTAGGTATCCACGGCCACGGCGAGCGGATGGCTGATACCGTTGGCGGCGGTGTAGGGACTATAGGTCTGGCTGGTGGTGCGGTTACCAAGACTGCTGACCATTCGGATGGCGTTGTTGGTGCAGTCCGCCACAAAGAGCCGGGTGCCTGACGGGTCAAGCGCGATGCCCGCCGGAAAATGGAACTGGGCGGCGGTAAATGTGTTGCCATTTTTATTGCCGGGCTTGCCGTAATGGGCTTCGGTGAGCGAGGTGACGGTGGCCTGAGCCGAAGCACTGAAACTAGCCAAGGTGCCGGCGAGCAGTGCAGCCAGTCCAAGCAGACGCAGGCCAATCGGTTTCCAGCTGGGCAAGCGGGCTGAAGAGATTGCTTTCATAGGCAGTTATGGTTGCAAATTTACTATTTTACGGTGTCAGAAACCGGATCGCTCCAGTTGCCTCGCGGCGTGGCGCTGTCCCAAGACGTCTTGGGATTCATCGTCTGAGTCATCGGCGTCGGCTGACTCTTCAAGAATTCACTCGACTTGGCGTCGGTCTGGAAATCCGAATCCTTGATGATGGTTGGAGTGATGAAAATGAGCAAATTGTCCTTGTCCAGCGCCTTTGTTTCGCTTCGAAAAAAGAAGCCGAGGCCGGGGATGTCACCTAACATGGGCACCTTGGTATAGCTGGCCGACGGGTTGTCTTTGACTAGTCCGCCCAGCACCAAGGTGTTGGCATTGGGAATCAGGACCTGGGTTTCAATCTTTCGGCTGTCAAATTCCGGTGCGATCAAGCCATTAGGGCCGGTGCCGTAACCGAAGAAGCTGGATACTTCCGGTATCACATGGAGCCAGATGTAATCGTTAGCCGAAATGCGCGGCGTGACCGACAAAATGGTGCCCACGTTTGAATAGTTCACGCTGGAGCCGCCGGCCGTGTTTTGTGTGCCGGCCTGAACATTGAAAATTGGATAAGTGCGCGTTACGGCAATAGAGGCCATCTCATTGTCCAATGTCACAACTCGTGGGGTGGACATCACCTGCGCATCAGAAGATTGGTTCAAAAATGAAAGGACAGCGCTCAAGCCGTCGGCATTCAGAAATCCGGTCGCCGGGGTAAAACCGCTCTTGGTGTTCCAAGCCAAGCCGCCGCCGCCGATAGAATTGATGGTATTGACCAGTGATCCTGACTGGGAATTACCGCTAGGGATGGTTACGGTGCCAGCGCCGAAGGGGGCCGTCGTGCCGGCTCCGGGATAGGCGGTGGTCCAAGTGCCGGCCACCGTGCCATTGCCAAAGTTGATATGCTGGGACTGTAGTGTGCTGGTCCAGTCCACGCCTTTCGAGGTGGTGGGATTAGAGGAGATTTCTACCAACCGGGTTTCAATCAACACCTGACGGGTGGGCTTGTCTAGCTGGTCTATGAGCGTCTCCACAGCCTGCTGTTCGGGATCCGTGGCTACAATGACCAACTGGCTCGTGCGTGGATCCGTCAGCACCCGGCTACGCTTGTCCGTCAGCACGGACTGGGCGGAATCTAGCAGGTTGGAAACGCTGGCATATTTCAACTGCACCACCTTGGTGAAGAGCGGCGGGGGCGCCGTGGGATCTTTTTGCGTGATGCGGTCGATGCCGGTGCGCTTGTCGTGGATTAGCTGCAAGCTGTAGTTATCCAGCAGCGCGAGCAGCGCGCTTTCAGCGGAGATGTTTTCCCAGCGAATCGAGAGGGTGGGTTCAACCCGGATTTGACCACTGGCGTCGGGCTGACCGTAACCAATCTTGGGATCAAGCATGTAATTAATATTCGCCAGCCGGGCCAGGTTTTCAATGGCGGTGGTGATGGGCACATCGGAAAATTTGATCTGCGGAATGCCGGTGCTGGGCGCGGCGCTGCTGTCGGCGGCTTGGGCGGGTGCGTTGGTCGTGGCAGCATTGGCATCCGCCAGCGCTGGCGGCGTTGGTGCGGCGGCGGCGTTAGTGTCGGGCGACACCACGGCGGCGGGGGGATTCGTGACAGCAGCATCGGCGGCTGGCGCCGGCGCGGGCGGATTGGTTTGGGCCACGGTCGGCAGCAGGCAGGCCAGCAGGAGGAGCAGGGTGTAGTTGGTTTTCATGGCTTGAATTGGTTGGTCAAATTGATTGGTTGGGCTGTTGATTATATCAGGGTTCCACGGCAATGCGGTGAATCTGTCCATTGATTTCCACCATCACGGCGTCATTTAGAATTTCGACGCACCGGAGATGCACCGGCCCGCCGGCGGTTTTGACATCGCCCTCTTCACCAACGCCAAAGGTGTGGTTGTTGATGATGGCGAAAAGATGACCGGGCGTGCCGGAGATGCCGGGAACTTTTAATGAGGTGATTTCCACGGTGTGGGTGGATGCCATCATTGATTCTGCGGCCCGGACAGATTCCGGAAAGAAGGGATCGCGCCCATCGTGGGGATTGGTTGGGATTACAAACACCGACGGGATGTTTCCAAAGCCAGTAGCAATGGGAGTTTTCTTTTCTGCGGGTGCGTTGGTTTCTGCCGTCGCCCCCGTGACCTCGACAGGCCGCATCAAGACAGCAGCCAGAATTGCGCACATGAATGGAATGGAAAAGAGTTTCATGGGATCACGTGTTGGGCTTCACTAAGGCGGCAATTTCCATTCGGAAAGAAAGCTTTTCGCTTTGCGTTTCGGAGCCGTTTCCGGATTCCAGAACCATGTTGACAATCCGCATGTGGGGAAACTTATTTTCCAGATCAGCGATAAATTTACCGATGTCGTGAAAATAGCCGGTGCCCATGATTTCAAACTTGATCTGTTTGTAAGGGCAGTTGGGAACCATATCCACATCCGACTGAATGGGCTGGCCGATGGAAGTGATATCAACGTGCCTTGAATTTTTGAATTGCCGGATCGTGTCGTAGGTCCACGCAAAAACGTCGCCGGTTGCCTCATCGTCTTCGGCGTGGGCCAGCAGTTCGTTAATCTCCGTCAATTTGTCGGCCGTGGCGGCGGATTGTTTGACGGACTGTTTTATTTGCTGGAGTCTGGCCAAATCGGTCGCCGTGCCGGCGGCGAGCTTCTCATTCAATTCCTTTTGGGGCCCAATCAGGAAAAAATACACTAAACTAATCAGGCCGAGTGTTGCCGCCACGACCGCAATGAGTTTGTTGCGTCTGTCTGGAGGTAGTCGTTTCATCGGGTGGTCCTGTCGGTTAAACGGCATTCCAAGGTGAATGAAACAAACGGCTTGCCGCCTACGCCGGTTTGCGGCGAGGACAGGGTGGTCAGCTTGATGCCGTTGGTTGAATCCAAAATTGACTTAAAAAAGACGTGGTTTGCCAAGGCTTCCTTGTAATGGTTCACCTGGTCGCCGGGGTTTGGGCTGCTATCCTTGGCGTCCAAAGTCAGCATGGCATGCTGGATGCAGGTGGCCGGACGCCCGGGCACAACGCCAAAATTATTGGTCTTGTCCGGCGTTCCGGGCACGATGGAAAAAGTCTGGTCAAATTTGACACGCAGCAGCTGCACGTTGGGGATATAGACCTGCTGCAAGGCATTCAGCAGGTTGCCCTCCAGAAACCGGTTCGTGTTCAGTTGCGTCAGTGCCGTGAGCCGCGCAGTGCCGTCGGTGATTTTCTTGAGGTTTGACTGCACTTGGTAGAAATCGTTCGTTGCCGAATCAATTTCGATGTCTACGGAATTTTTCCGCGTCTGCGTGAGCTTGTATTCCAGCCAGGTGGAGCTGAACCAGACCAGCGAAAGCGCCACCAAGAAAACGCCGACATAAATCGAGCGCTTAACGGGGTCGCGCCGGCGCAAATCCTCTTCCGCCAGCGCCTCGTTCAATAAATTGATGCGTATGGGCATAGGATGGTTCAGTAAATCGCCAGCGCGGTGCCGATGGCCACCGTCAACTGCGGTCCGATGTGGTCAATCTCCACAGCCTGCTGTCCCGGCAGCGCCAGTTGCAGAAAGCCGGTGGGGTTCCAGATTTTACATTCCACCAGCAATTCCGAGCGCAAAATCTGAAGGATCATCTCGGAGCGGGTTGAACCGCCGCTTAAATAAATTTCCGATACCGGACGATCCTGCTGGTGTTCGAAAAAATCCAATGATGCCCGGATTTCGCGGCCGAGCGGCACCACCTGCGATTGCAAATAACCTTCTATTTCCGGAGCCATGCCCACTTTGATGCCATCCGCCTCGGCATAACTGATGTTCATCGCCTCGGCCAATCCGGCCGTGATCTGGTCGCCACCGATGTTGATGGTGCGGTTGGTGGTCAGTTCGCCGCGGTCCAGCACGCAGACCGAAGTGTGCTTGAAACCGATGTCCACCAGCGCCACGGCATCCTTGGCATAAGCTTCCGGCAGCGCCTTTTCGAACGCATTAATCGGCCCGAGCAGCGAGGGCACCAGCGCATCCGCTGTCAGTCCGGCCGACTTGGCGGCAAAAATAAAATCATTCACCAATTGCTGCTTCGCGGCCGCCGCCAGCACTTTTAATTTCTTGGGCGCATTGGGCGTCAGGGGGGCCGACTTGCCATCCTCGGGCTTATCGTTCAGCCGGGGCGGTATGATGTAACAATCAAAGGCGTGGTTGGGCAAATCCTGCTGCAGGTAATTTTTGTGGTTCATCTTCACCACGGAACGCAATTCATCCAGCGGCATCTGCGGCAATTCCAACTGCCGCACCAGCGCATCGCCCAAGCCGACGGCGGCGCAAATAAATTTACCGGTGCCGCCCAATGCCTCCGAGATGGCGTGCAGATGATCGGCCAACTGTTCGGGAGAAATTTTTTTGTCGGCGATGGGCGCGTCGAGCATTGCGAAACGGGTGAGGGCCAGCAGTTCGCCCCGGCGTTCCAGCAGCACGGCCTTGGTGGTGCGGCTGCCCAAATCTACGGAGATTATCTGGGTGCGCTTCTTCCTTGTGTCTCCATTTACAAATGGAATGGTGAAACCCATGCGTGATTCTTATCGGTTGGTTAGTTTTGTTTCAAGACTGTTTTTCGATTTTCTTTACCAAAGTCAGCCAAGCAGTTGCCGCGCCAATTCGGCGATGCCAAATCACATAAGTTTATTTTAATCATTTGCGGCTGTAAACGATTGCGGCTCGTGGCTTAAACCATGGCTGACTAAGCAAAATCCGGAACGGGTGTCTGTCTTTCTGGACGGCTGGGCTGTCTCAAAATAAATCCTCATTCCCCAGACGCCAAAATCAGTCATGCAGCGGAACGTAATTGGTCACGCCCGGTGGCGGCACGCCCCAAGCAAAGCGGATGGGCACCAGCGCCACCGGAATGCCTGGTGGCACTTTGGCGGGATTCAAAAAGTTCGGGTCGAAAGTATAATCCCGCGTGGGCGGGTTGTAATACGGGTTCACCGGCGCCGGCGAGAATCCGTAAGGATTTCTAAACTGGTTCGTGGCCATGTTGCTATCCCACAATCTCAGGATGGAGGTGTTCAAATAAAGATTCGCGTTGGGTGTGGTCCAGTCTTCCAACAGGCGGGGCAGATTATGGACACCACCGCTGAACGTGGAGCCGGTGACGCCAGTCGAGGGCACGGTGCCGGTGACAATGGCGGCGTTGATGGTGTCGTTTGCGGCTGCCTCCAAGGCGGCGTTGCCTTTCGAGTAAGTTGTATAACCCTGATCGTCGGTCCAATTTGGCGAAAGCACTGTAAGTGAATCAGAGAATAAAGCGGCGGGCACCGTGTAAGCCGTGTTGGTGGAGGCGGCGGATGCATTCGCGGCGCTGCTGGCGGTCTGGACGTTATAGTTGCCCTGAACATAAAGCGGATTGGGCGTGGCCACGGTGAAGCCAAGATTGTTGTTGGCCGGCAGCTGCGCCCCGTTCGCTAGCCGCACTGAAGGCAGTTGGGTGCTGAGGGCGTTCCGCCGGTCCGCCACGTAGAAAATGGTTGGATACTGTCCCGCGCTGGCGGGCAGTTTGCTTTGCACCGGCGAATTGCTTTGGGCAATCCAGTTGGCCAGACTGCCGACGTCAACTTGCGTGAAGAGGTTCGTCTTCTGTTCGCGCTGGTCGTAGGTGATGTTGGTCAGGCTCAAGAATGGCAGGTTGGTGCTCAATGAACCGGGAGAGGCATTGGTATAGGTAAGAACTTCCGGCGCCGGATCGTTGCCGGGCACGGCCCCGTTGACACTTTGCTGCAAGGTCAGCAACACCGTGGGGTTGGGATTGGTGCCGGCGCTGTTGGTGACGATGAGAACCATCTGGGCCTGGTTGTAGAGACGCTGCTGGCCGGTGGAGGAGGTCGGGGATTCGCTAGCCGGCGGAATATCAATCATGAAATGGGAATTGGTCATGTTCAATGACACCGTCACGCTCGCCACGTTGGTGGTGTAGGACGGCGTGGCATTGAAGGTTGTGTTCCAAGTGCTGGGCGTGCCCACGGTCCAACCGCTGGAGAGTCCATCCACGAACGGGGCGGTGAGTGTGGCGGTGCAACTGACACCGCTCTTGAACGTCAGCGAGGCGGTGGTGCCGACATAAATCGAACCGTTGGCCTGCACGCGGCCGTTGACAATCATCGTGGCGCACTGGGTGAATTCCATCAGGCCGTTGTAAAAGATTGCCCAGGTGTTCAGCGGCACCAGGGCCAGCAGCACGTTTTCCTGGCAGGTGCCGATAACCCCGGTGGTGGAGTTCGTCAACTGGGCGTTGGAAACGATTTCATAAATCGGCGAGTTGGTGGTGCAATACAGTCCGGTGTAGGCCGAGGGCAGGGGACCGCCGTAGGTGCCGACCTGAAAAACACAGACCTTGTTGGTGTTACCCTGTGCGTCGGAAAAAGTAAATCGTGACCAGTAAGCATCATCGGTGGCGTTGGGGATGTTGGTCTGGTAACTGCCGGCCGCCGTCGCGTTGACCACATAAGCCACGCCGTAGCTTTGGAAGTCATACGCCATGCGGGCAAAAACCTTTTCCACGGCTGACTCGGCAGCGTTGCAATCAATCGAGAACTCATTGTTGCGCTGGTTGACGATGGCCACCGACTGTGTGCGTTGCAGATCGCTGGCCACGATGGCGAGGCTGATGCCCAGAAGGATCAGCACCAGGATTAACGCGAATCCACCGCGCTGCGGCTGGGCGTGAGAAAGAGAAATTTTCATGGCGGTGAGTTTTTATTCCGGCAGATGCGGCGTGGCGCGAAATTCAATCTTGTAAAAGTCATACAGTCCGTTGGTGCCGACCACCGTGAGCGGATATTGGAACATGCAATATTGCAGGATCACATGGATCACCTGCTTGTAGCTCTTGCTGCCGCCGGAATTGGTGGCGAAGCTGCCAGTGTAATTCTCCACGTTGAACGTATAACCGTTGCCGAGCCAGTTGACCAGATTGGAGCTGATCACCACCGGGTTCCAGTTCGTGTTGACGCCGCGCAAAAGGTGACCGTCACTATTATTCGAGTTGCTCAGGTCAAAATAATAGATGATCGCCGGCTGGCTGCTGTTCGTGGTCGGGAATAGTTCCAGCGCCGTGGCCTGCGCGGTGTTGGTGGCGACCACAAAATTGGTGCCCGACATGTTCCCAATGAACCACATCTTGGACGACTTGATGTCCACCGGCAGTTGGTTGAGGATTTTGCGCGAGGAATCGCTGGCGCCGGATTTGCTTTCCACCCATTGATCTTCCCGCAGGCCCACCAGATGCGCGGCCATGATGGCGATGATGAGCATCACCAGAATGGTGGACGCGAACATGATTTCAATCAGCGTGCTGCCCTGCCGTTGGCCACGGTTGGCAGCTTGAGTCGGCCGGTGTTCAAATTGCTGGAAGCGGAGTTTCATGGTTGGTGCAGCTCAATTTCCTCCGATGCCCAAAGTGGTTGGATCCCGGTTGTCTGGAGCCAGCAGCGCGCACACCGTGTTGGTGTAGACTTGCATGGTGTAGTTGCCCCAGCCGGTAAATGGCCAGACGGTGTCCACCCGCACCATCTCCATCTGCACCCAAGGATTGGTGATGCCATTGGCAAAAAACACCTTGATGCTGATGAAATTGGTTGCCGTCACGTAATTGGTGCTGCTCCACGGCACATCCAGAATGTTCGTCATGTAGCCGGTCATCGTCCACGTCGAGCCGCTGACGGTAAGTGATTTGTTGAGCAGGGGCATGTTGGTGATCTGCGTGTTCTGGGTGGCGATGTCCCAGGTCGCCGACCGCGTCTGCTCCAGCGCATGCGATGCCATCGTCTGCGCCGCAAGTGAATAGCCGGACCACTGGGCTTTCACCGCGCCGCTCATATAGCCGCCCACGATGGTGCCAAAGCTCACCGCCACGATCACAAAGGCGATGAGCACTTCCCACAGCCCGCCGACAAAACCAGCCTGCCGCCGTTTGGAACGGCGTTCGCCGCCTGCGTATTTTTGATTGAAGCGCATGAAAATATTCTGTGCCTACCGCTGGAACGTAGCACTTGCCGCGCCAGAGTTACAAGTTGTTATTTACGCAATCTATCCGGCGACCACCGGCGTTCCGCAACGGGACAGCCTGTCCCAAACCAAAACAGCCCGCGCTACACCAGCGCCATCGCCAGCGCCCGCTGCCGGGCCAGTTCCAGAAACGCCGTCAGCAGCGGCGTGGCTTTGCCCCGCCACACCGCGCCGATCAGCGCGGGCGGAAAATTTTTCAGCGGCAGCGCCCGCACATTCGCGGGCAGGGGACGTCGCGGCACCGCCACCGCCAGCCCGATGCCCAGTCCGTTCGCCACATACGTCTCGATCAAATCCATCGAGCTGGCCTCCACTGTGGGAAACCATTCCACGCCCAGCTCGGCCAGTTGCGCCGAGAAAATTTTGGTCAGCGTCTCCGTCGGCGGCAGGCAGATGAGTGACTCGGCGATTTTGTCGCGCGCCCATAATTCCTCCGCCGCTTTCAGGCGCGAACTTTTTTCCACCAGCAGCACGAGCGGCAGCTCCAGCAAAATTTCGGAGCGGAACCCCGCCGGCGATTTGCGTTCCACCAGCGTGATGGCGAGGTCGATTTCATCCTGCGCCAGCAGTGCCTCCAGCTGCACCGGAAACCCTTCGCGCAGCGAAACCTTCAGGCCGGGAAATTTTTTATGCACACCCTGCAACAAATTCGGCAGATGGTCGCGCAGCACAATCGTCGAGGCGCCGATGCGGAAATGCCGCGCGTGGCCACCCTGGAATTCCTTCGCGATCGGGTCGAGGTTGGCAAAAAACGGCGCGCAAAACGCGTAGAGTTTTTCGCCCGCCGGCGTCAGCGCAAACGGCCGCCGCTGGAACAGCGTCACGCCGAGATATTCCTCGAGCTGCGCCACCTGCGCGCTGATCGCCGGCTGCTGGATACCGTAGGGAATGTTGCGCACCGCCGGCATGATGCCACCGTGCTTGGCAACGTAATAAAACAGTTCAAGGTGATGGACGTTCATGGTGGTGCAACCGGTCTTCCCTGCGCCAATTTCCCTGAACCGCCGCCCGGAAGCAAGCCGGGAGAATGCGCCGCCGTATCCAGAGCTTGATCGGTCCGGAATGGAGGATGCGCCAGCGGATTACGCCGCCAGCTTCGCTGCCATTTCCTTGGCGCTGCGCAGGTCCAGTTTGCCGGTGCCGAGCACGGGGAAATTTTCCACGTGGTAAAAGGCGTCGGCCTTGGGCTTCCACAAGTTCGGCAAATCGCACGCGGCAAATTTCTCCAGCAGCGCGGGCAGGGCGTCCGCCGGAATCCGGTGCAGCACCACGAGGCGCTCGCCTTTCTTTTCATCCGGCAGGCCGAGGACGATGAAGGCCACCTCGGCCACGCCGGCCAGCTCCTGTAATTTTTCCTCGATCTTTAAATGCGGCACCATCTCGCCGCCAAGCTTGCTGAAGCGGCTCAGGCGGCCGGTGATTTGGAGGAAGCCATCCGCATCGAGCATGGCCATGTCGCCGGTGCAATACCAGCCGTCGCGGAGCACGTCGGCGGTTTTCGCCGGCTGGTTCAGGTAGCCGAGCATGATGTTCGGTCCGCGCACGAGCAGCAGGCCGGATTCCCCGGGCGGCAAGAATTTTCCGCTCCACGGATTCTCCGCGTCGGCGATGCGCACGCACATGCCGGGCACCGGCTGGCCGATTTTGCCGTGCTTGCCGCCGACCTGAAAAAATCCGGCGGCGCGATAATCCCACGAATTCACAGCCACGGCCGGCGCGCATTCCGTGCAGCCATAGCCTTCGAATGGCCGGACGCCAAAGCGTTCCTCAAACGCGGCGGCCAGGCGCTCCGGCAATTTTTCCGCGCCGGTCACGATGAGTTTCAGGCTGCCGAAATCCTCCGGCGCGGTGCCGCGCAAATAAATCTGCAGGAAGGTCGCCGTCGCGAGCATCACCGTGACCTCATGCTCGCGCACCATGGTGCCAATGCCTTTCGCATCGAGCGGATTGGGATAAAACACCACGCCCGTGCCGAGCACCAGCGGCAGGCAGAGGGTGACGGTGAAGCCGAATGAATGAAAGAACGGCAGAATCCCCAGCACGCGCTGCGTTTCGTCGAGCGCGATGACCTCGCCGCACTGCTCGATGTTCGCGAGCAGCAGGGCGGTGATCATCTCCGTCAGCGCCGGCTTGGCAGCGAGGTCTTCGAGACAGATGATCTCACCCGTGGGCGTGAGTTTGATTTTCTCGAGAAATTTCCGTGAGGTGATGACGGTCTGGAGCTCGCATTGTTTCGCGCAGTCCGCCAGCGTGGCCTCGGTGAGCGTGTAATTCAGATTCACCGGCACCTTGCCGCAAAGAAAGGCCGCGTAATTCACGAGCGCGCCCGGCACGCTCGGGGGCAGGTAAATGCCGACCATTTTTTGTCCGCGCCAGATTTTTTTCAGCCGGCGGGCGAGGAAAATAGTTTTTACCAGCGTGGTGCCGAACGAAATTTTCGGCGTCTGCGCGTCGGCAAACGCGTAGCGCTGCGGATGCGCCCGGGCCATGCGGATGAGGTTGCGGTGCAGCGGCTGCATTTGCGCGCGGCGCAACTGCCAGGCGTTGACCTGCAATTCCTGCACGGCCTCGCGCACGGCGAACGGCGTGGCGCTCGCCGGCAGGGGCTGGCCAAAGCTCACCGTCACCGGATGCGGGCAGCGCGCGGTGAACAGATGCACCAGCCGGCCGCGCTTGAAGCTCAACGGGCCGCCCAGCACGGCGTCGAGCGCGACGGGAATGACCGGCGCATCCACGTCTTTCATGATGCGCTCCAGGCCGCGCCGGAACGGCAGCATCTGGCCGATGCGCGTGATCTGCCCCTCGGCAAAGATACACACGACCTCGCCGGCGCGGATGGCGTCGCTGGCGGTTTGCAGGGCGTGGAGCAGTTCGCGCGGCCGCTGCTCGGACGAGACGGGAATGACGCGGAGAATTTTGGCAAACGGTTTCACCCAGCGCTTTTCATAAAAATCCCGGAACATCAAAAAGCGCACGGGCCGGTCGGTCGCCGCCAGCAGGAGCAGCGCGTCCACATAGGAAACGTGGTTGCAGACGAACAGCGCGCCGCCTTTTTCGGGAACATGGTCGCGGCCGACGATGCGGATTTTGTAAATGGAATGGGTTACGCACCACAGCACAAAGCGCAGCAGCGAATTGGGCAGCAGATACAACGCCAGAAAAGCGCCCGCGAGCGTCAGCCCGCCGCCGGCCAGAAAAATGCCGCGCGGCGACAGCGCGAGTTTTTGCGCCAGCAGCCAGTGCGCGCCGGAGGCGAGAAAGACGCCGACGAACGAAAGCCAGTTCGCGAGCGCCTGCACTTCGCCCTTGTTCTCCCGCGCCGGCTGGTGTTGCAACAGCGCCGCGATGGGCACGATGAAAAAGCCGCCGGCAAATCCCAGCAGCGCGAGCAGCCCAAATGATTCGTAGAGCGACACGGTCGGCCGCGCGAGCAGCCCGGAAAAGATGGCCAGCCCGAACGCGCCGAGCGGCACGAGGCCGTGTTCGATTTTGCCGCCGGACAAATAGCCCGCCGCGAGGCTGCCGAGGCCGATGCCCAGCGCGAGCGCGACGTTCAGCAGGCCGATGTGCGTCGCGCTGACGTGCAGCGTTTCCGCGCCGTAAAAAAACAGGTTCAGGAGCAGCAGCATGCCGAGAAAGTTGAAATACGTGTTGCCGATGAGCGCGAGCCAGAGCGGCCGGTCGCCGCGCATGGCGCGGAGCTGGCGCCAGATTTCGGCGGGGAAGTTGGGATTGAATTTTTTCTGCGGATTTGCCGCCGGAATTCTGGCGATGCCAAGGCAGGCGCAAAAGCCAACGACGGCCAGCGCGATGAGGACAAGTCCCGCATACCACGGATGCGGGCGAAAATGTTCGGCCATGAGGGCGGCGGCGACGGTGCCAAGAATAATGGCCATGAACGTGCCGAGTTCGAGCACGCCGTTACCCCACGAGAGCTTGCGCTCCGGCAGCAATTCCGGCAGCGAGCCATATTTGGCTGGCCCAAAAATCGCGCTGTGTGTGCCCATGAGAAATACGCTGGCGAGCAAAAGATTTTTCTGCCACAGCCACAGCCCGGCGAACACAAACGCCATGATGAGTAGTTCAAAAACTTTAACGCCGAGCATCACGGAGCGCTTGCTGAAGCGGTCGGCAAGAAAGCCGCCAGCCAGCGAAAACAGAATGAACGGCAGTGCAAACAGCGCGCCGATGGATTCGCCGTAGCTGTTTTTTTCCGCGAAGGTCAGACTGGTGCCGAACAGCGCGACGAAGACGACGAGGTTTTTCAGCACGTTGTCGCTGAACGCACCCTGAAACTGGGTGACGATGAGCGCCCAGAAACCGCGCGTTGATTGCCGATTACTGATTGGCAAATAATGGTTGTTTTCGTTGGTCACATTGCCAAGCTAGCCGATAGCGGTGCAATGTGTGAATCGAAAAACTTTTGCCTGCCATCAATCCAGACGATGGACTCATTTGGCCGGAGTTGGCGGAGCCAGTCGTTGATATTCACCGAAATCGCCAAACAGCTCGTCTTTGCCGAGATGCTGGAGAATGAATTTTTGAAGCGCGGCAGTGTCGGCGGTGAGGATGACGCTGTCGGTCACGATGCGATGGGTGATGGCGGCGGGGTCTTTCTCAAGGAATTTCTTGATCCATTCGGGATTGCAAACCGCCATGGAAAATTTGGCGTCTTCCAGCTTCACGCGAAATAAGAGATGGCCGGGCAGCATTGCGCAGTTGAGCAGGCCAGCCTGCTTGTCGTCGAAATTGCATTCCGTGGGCGTGACATCAAGGAACAATTCCTTGCCAAGCTTGAACAAGTGGCCTTCGAACTTGCCGGCCTTGCCATCATCATCCTTGAGCGCCACGGCGTAGGCGTTATTGGTCGAAGCGTCGAAATTCCAAATCACCGCGTGTTCCTTTTTGCCGGTTTCCACCCAGGTGCCCGCGAGGCGCGCGTCGGTGATGACGTCCTTGTCGGTGTAAAACGGGTTGACCGACGGCACGCAGGCGCAGAGCAGCACGCCGGCGGCGATGGCGAAAAGGCAGGATTGTTTCATATCCATATTGATGCGCCTTTTTTAGAAATGTTCAATGACTTTTCGGACACCGGTGGAAAATATTCTTCACTTGGACAGTCATCGCTGGTTTGTTTTAATCCTGGCCGCGAACATGGGCGAAGATAATCCATTTACCAAACCAGCGGCGCGGACTGACGAGCCGCCGCCGGCGGCGGGCGGCATGATCTCCGTGAAACTAGGCTGGCAGGTGGCCGGCATTTTGGCCGTGCTGCTCGTGGTGGCCTTGCTGTTGTGGGCCACGGCGGTCGGCAAATTGCGCGGTCTGGAAATGTTGAAGGCCAAGCTTAACGAAGCCAACGCGAGCCTCAATGATGCCCTGGCTGAAAAGCAAAAGGACAAGGATCAGATTGCGTCCTTACAAAATCAGGTGGCCGATTTGGAAAAAGAAAAGGCGGATGCCGCACAGATGGCCAAGGGATTGGAAGACGAAATGCGTTCTGATTTGGAATCGAAGGATGTAACCATCTCCAAGTTGCAGGGCAAGCTCACGGTCAATATTCTGGATCGTATCCTGTTCGATTCCGGTGAGGCAATACTGAAACCGGACGGTGAGGCGGTCATGCGCAAAATTGCGACCATTCTTGCCGGCCATCCGGAACTGAAAATCCATGTCGTCGGCCACACGGACAATGTGCCCATCCGCAGCCGGTTCGCCAGCAACTGGGAATTGTCCACCGCCCGCGCGCTGGCGGCCGTTCATTTTCTCACGGAAAGCGCGGGCGTGGATCCGCGTCGCGTCGGTGCCGTCGGCTATGGTGAGTATCGCCCCATAGCCGACAACTCGACGGCGGAAGGCCGCGCCCGGAATCGGCGTATTGCCATCATTATTCTGCCCGACGAAATTGCTGCGGCGGACATTGCGCCGGCAACGAAACCGACAGACGTTGCTGCGCCGTTTGCCGTCCTGCCGGAGACGGCACCAAAATAATTTCAGGCCTGACATTGACAGGCAGCATCGGCGCTGTGACATTCCGCACTAAGATGAAATTTTCCCCCGGGTCGATGATTTTAAGCCTTTGTCTGCTTGGTTGCCCGCTTCGCGCCGGCCAATTGGCCGAGGGCGATTTGGTGCCGACGGTGACGGCAAAGGATCAGTTCGGGCAGGATTTTTTGCTGGCTACGAACGTCCAGTTTCTGCTTGTGGCCGCTGAAATGGCGAGCGCTAAAACAGCCAACCAAAAACTGGCAGAGCAGGGGCCGGGTTTTCTGGAACGACACCACGCGGCTTACCTAATGGACATCCACACGATGCCGGGGGTGGCGCGGTTCTTTGCCTTTCCCAAGCTGAGAAGATATCCGCAGCGGATTGTGCTGGTGGATTCGGCGCCGGCTCTTGCCGCGGTTCCAAAACGGTCGGAATGTCTTACAGTGTTTTCAGTTACACCAGCCGGACGAATTCTGAAAATTGCCTTTTGGAACCCATTTAGTGAACCAGCGGATCGGTGTTTTGTCCGCTAGACCGTCATTTGGAATTTTTTGAGCTAATTTCCAGGGTCTTTCGGATCGAAGTTTGGCTTCTTGCTTCGATAGACCTTGACGCCTCCGCGCGTTGCTTGCACAATTCTTTTTCAAGATTTGTTGGAATAGACTTTGGGTATTCCAACGGCTTGCATTCCACGCGACCGTTTTGCTGAGTTTGTTTGGCTATTCGGTCCACGTTGTGGAAGTAGATAAGTGCCCATTATTTATGGGCAGGCAGGAGAGATGGCCGAGTGGCTGAAGGCGCTGGTTTGCTAAACCGGTATACGGTCAAAAGCCGTATCGGGGGTTCGAATCCCCCTCTCTCCGCCACTTTTTATTGGCGTTTTGCGAAATTGTCTTGAACTCCTGACGGATTCCTGACAGTATTGGGCATGGCAGCGCCCAAGTTTCCAATTGTCGTCAAGCAGGGGTCGGTCTCGGTCAAAATCTATCGCACCCCGTCGCGGGGCTGTGAAGCCTTCACCCTTTCATACTATCAGGATGGCGTTCGCAAACGCCCCACTTTCACCGAACTGCGTGCCGCCCGTGACGAGGCCAACGTCATCGTCAACCGCCTCGGCAATTCTGACGCCGATGTGCTGACCCTCACCAGCGCGGACCGGTCTGCCTATTTGCGCGCCCGCCAGTTGCTCGATCCGCTTGGCATCCCGGTTGAAAATGCGGCGGCGGAGTTCGTCCAGGCCAAACAAGTGCTGGGCGATGTGCCGCTGTTGCAGGCGGCGGAGTATTATGTGCGGCGGCACCCGACGAAAATACCGCCGCGTTCGGTCCTGCGGGTCGCGGCGGAAATGCTCAAGTTCAAAAAAAGCGACGGTTTGAGCGACGAGTATCTCCGGCATCTGCGTTATGACATGAAAAAGTTTGCCGCCACTTTTCATGGCAACATCGGCATGGTGATGGGGCCGGATATTGACAAGTGGTTGCGCGGCCTGGGGGTGTCGCCCCGCACCCGGAACAACTTGCGCGCCTCGGTGCAAACCCTGTTCGCGTTCGCCAAAGCGCAAAGATATTTGCCGAAAGACCACGACGAAATTGATGCCGTGATGGTGGCGAAAAATGCCGTGAGCGAAATTGAAATTTTTACGCCGAAGGAAATGGCGGAAATTCTGGCGCACGCGGACAAGCAGCTTGTTCCTTTTCTGGCGCTGGGGGCATTTGCCGGCATCCGGCACGCGGAAATTCAACGGCTGGAATGGGCGGAGCTCCACTTCGATGCGGGCATCATTGAAATCCGGGCGGCAAAGGCGAAGACCGCCAGCCGGCGGACGGTGCCAATTTTGGACAACCTGCGGGCATGGTTGCTGGCGCGTCATCGCGAAGTCGGATTGGTTTGTGGTGGTTTGGACACGAAGAATGAGATTCCAGCGCTGGTGGAAACCATCAATGAATCCCGGCGGGCAGCTTGGGCCAAGGCCAACCGCGTGAGTGCTGATGTGTTGAACGAATCGGAGAAGCGGGCCAGAGACAACCCGGCAAAAGCCAAAGACAAAGCGCCGCCGGGAGCGGAAACCGCCAAGATCGAGGGCTGGCCGGCCTTCGCGTGGAAGCACAACGCGCTCCGGCATTCATTCATCAGCTACCGCGTGGCGGACATCCAAAACGTCGCACAGGTGGCGCTGGAAGCGGGCAACAGCCCGCAAATGATCTTCAAGCACTACCGCGAGCTGGTGCGGCCGGATGCGGCAAAGGCGTGGTTTGCGATTGTGCCGACGCGGAAAATCTAAATTTTGAAAACCATTTTTTTAACAATCTTGCTGGCGGTGAGCGCCAGCGCGTCCGACATCAAGGTGTTCTTTTCACCTAAAGGCGGCTGCACTGAAGCCGTGGTCGAAAACGTGGGCAAAGCCAAGTCCACCATTCTGGTGCAGGCGTATTCTTTTACGAGCGCGCCGATAGCAAAGGCGTTGGTTGATGCCGCGAAACGTGGGGTCAAAGTCCAAGTGATTTTGGACAAGAGCCAGCGAACCGAGAAATACAGCGGGGCCGATTTTCTTTTGCACGAAGGTGTGCCGATCTTCATTGATGCGAAACATGCGATTGCACACAACAAAATCATGGTCATTGATTCGCACAAGATTCTAACCGGAAGTTTTAACTTCACGAAAGAAGCGGAAGAAAGCAATGCCGAAAATCTGCTGGTGATTGAAGATGCCGCGCTCGCGAAGAAATACACAGCGAACTGGCAAAGTCATTTGGGGCACAGTGAGCCTTACACGGATGAAAAGGAAACGATGGCTGATACGCGGCCAAATCGGAAGCGCGCGAAATGAAATCTTTGGAGAAATTGGATTCGCCGGCTGCCGGGACAATACGAAAATCCGAAGGAACAATTTTCGGTTGGACAGGCATTGTCCAGGTCGTGTGATAATCTGGTGTCATTCTGGTGTCATTTGAGGGCGATATGCGAGGTTTTTATTGAGTTGTATCAGTTTTCATTTTATCAATAAATTTATCAGCCGCTTTCCAGTATAATGAGAGACAATCGTCAAATGGGACACGGAATGCTGTTGGAGCGTTGGGGTCTCGGGGATAATCTGTTGAGCTCACATTAACTCCAGCTCTTTTCAACTCGTCAAAATTAAACTGCATCATCAAGGTGATTTTTTCCTCCCTCATCCAATCATATTTGAAATAGTCTGACCATTCATCATTCGCTCTAGCATAAAAATGGATGGCATTGTCCGCACAGTCTAAATAGTTCACATGGCGTGACGCCGTCAATTTTATTTTTTCAAAGGTGAGCGTGGACAATGCTTTCGTAACCAAAGCACTATAATTCGCTCGCGTAACGCCCAACTGCGTTGCCGACGCAATATCCAGTAGCGCCCTTAAAATATTTTCGCGCGCCATCTTCTCATCCGAGGTCATCGGCGATGGTTTTGTCCGCACGGATTCAATTGGTTTTATCTCTGACGCTCTGGATGTTGCGCTACTGCGCGGCGAATTACCGTTGTCAGGTGCATCCGTGGATTCTTGATTCTGTTGGCGTTTCTGACCAAAAAAAATCAAGGCAACAAATATGCACAGACCGGCCACACTTGCGCCCACCCAGATATTTTTTTGGTTCCCTGTTTTCTTAAGAGACACCGCTGCTGGTTTTGGCTCATTAAACCGTTTTGGAGGGTTTTTCCCCCAACCTTCTGGCACCTCTACTCCGCCTTCCCATTTCTTGAAGTTTGCCTGGGATTCTTGACTCTGGCCTGGGTTTGCCTTCGGCTCTGTCGCAATAGTAATAGGTGGCGGTGGCGGTAATGGTTGACTCAATGGCCTCGTTACTTGGGGAACAACAAATGAATGATTGCACGACGGGCAAGTAATTTGTATGCCGCGATAACTATCCTCACACTGAATGTGCTGACCACAATGCAAACAGAAGACTTTTATTTCAGCCATAGGATGAATAATTTGGTTCGATGCTTATTGAGGTTTAGGCTTGTAGCCATGCCCGTGAGTGAAACTAAGTGGGCCATCAGCGATACGTTGAAAATCCAAACCATAGGATAGACCATTTCTAAGAGCAATTTGTTTTGCCTGAATGAAGGCCGGAAACGAATCTTCAAAGACATTGAAGGCAAAATAAACATCTTCGCCAGCTTGAAACCCGAAATAATTACTCATCGCGCCGGGGTTCTGAATCGGATCAATTCCACGTCCGCGAATCGGCTCGGCAATTTCATTATCAATCAACGTCGTCCAATTGATGTCGGTTTCGTTCCGTGTCATGTCGGTATTGCGGCACGGATAGATATGGCCGTAGCGGGCAATAAGCCAAACAACTCGCTTCCCGGTTTCGTGTTCTTTGGGCAAACGCAGCGGCCTTTGCAAATCGTTCAGTTTAGCCGTCACCTGTCCTTCCATATCGGACAGTCGTTGTTTAAGGCGTTTAATGTTTTCTTCAGTGGCAGCAAGACTGTTTTTAACTTCCAATTTGTGGGCCTGTGCGGTTGCGAGTTCCGCATTGAGAAATTTCAGGCGCTCCGCCGGATCGGCAGC
>CAISYZ010000155.1 GCA_903889895.1 uncultured Verrucomicrobia subdivision 3 bacterium
CCGATTCAAGTGACGCAGGATCTGGCGAATTTTTGGCGCGAACATTATCCCAAAATCAAGTCCGAGTTGGCGCGGAAATACCCGAAACATTTTTGGCGCTAAAGTCGGCAACTAAGCTGTGATTTTGGATCTCACGGGCAGAACGTCGCCGGCCGGAAACAATGAAGCGCGGTTGAAATTATTTTGTTTCCGGCAGTTTGCCGCCGGGTTCAAAGTCATGCTGGCCGGTGGTTTTGCCGGCGGTGACGAAGAGACGGTAAACAGTGTTGGTGGCCAACGGCTGCGGCCGGTCGCCGGGGATGGCGGGCTTCAAGCCGCCGATGCGCTGGCCGTAAAAAAACATTTTGACCGGCGCAGAATTAGACGCAGAAACCAGATGCCACAGTGGCAACACATTTTTGTTCGTCTGCCAGGCCGCCAGCGGAACAACTTTAAGTTCGGTGAGCTGGAGCGCGTGCCCCAGAACGAAGGTCAAGCCCGGCAAAACCCCTCCCTGCTGGAGTTGCGGACGCAGATTGCGGCTGATATGAAAAACCCGCACAGTCCGAGGCTTGAACCAGTCGGTAAAATAAATTGCATAGACGGCGCCCAGCCCAACCGCGAGGATAATCAGCAACCAGTTTTTTTTGGTCATAAGTTTTTTGTAACGCACCCCGCCTGCGGGGCGTCGAACTGTTTGTCCAGACGCTCCCAGCGAACCATTGGTTATGACAATCAGCAAACCGCAATTTTCGGGTGAACGCGAAAGAATTTTTCGCGGATGGCGGGCGTTCACCTTGATTGAACTGCTCGTGGTCATCGCCATCATCGCCATTTTGGCGGCGATGCTGCTGCCAGCATTGGCTCGCGCGAAGGAAACAGGCAAGCGGATTGCGTGCCTGAACAACCTCCGGCAGGTCGGCCTCGCGCAACAAATTTATTCAAGCGACTACCAGAACCAATTTCCGCACCGTGAAAACAAAGGACGCTGGCCGCAACAAATGTATGACAGTTACGGCCGCAGCGCCAAAATCCTCCTCTGCCCCAGCGACCCCACCAACTCGCCGGCGACCGGAGAAACAGACACGAATAATTACCCAGCCGATGCCGCTCCGCGCAGCTACCTGATGAACGGATTCAACGATTATTACGCGGAAAAATTTGGCATCGCTCCCGGCAATTGGAACATTCTCGAACCCACCATCGTTACGAATCCGGTAGCCATCAAGGAGCAAAACATCCGCAACTCGTCCGAAACCGTGGTTGTCGGCGAAAAGAAATCCGGGGCGCGCGATTACTACATGGATATTTATGAAAATGGCGGCAATGACACAACCGGCATCGCCCAGCAAACGCGGCACGACAGTCACGGCGACGACTCAATGAGCGGGGGCTCAAATTATTCGATGGCGGACGGCAGCGCGCGTTACATTAAATTTCCACAGGCTTTTGACCCGCTCAATATCTGGTGCGTCAGCGACGCTGACCGGGCTGCGAATGCGTTCGTCTATTAGCATTGCGAACGCTGGAAAATTTCCAATTGCATTTCACCTTTTGCATGGCATGATTAGCGGCTCAATGTCGGGGCGTAGCGTAGCCTGGTAGCGCGCTTGTTTCGGGTACAAGAGGTCGTGAGTTCGAATCTCACCGCCCCGACCATTCTTTACAAGGGTTTTATGGGTTTTTGCTTGAAATCCTAACGGATTCCTAACACAATAGACCCCATGAAAAAGAAACGCAGGTCGTTTCCCATGGAGGTCTCTTCGGGCTCCGTTACGGTCAAAATCTACCGGGTCCGCAACAAGGTTTACCACAAAAAGTCCACCACCGGCCGGCCGGTTGAATCCCAACGCTTCGGCTATACGATCTCCTATTTCGCCGGCAAACGGCGCATCCTGAAAATGTTCGCCGACTTCGACGAGGCCTATGCCGAAGCGAAGTCGAAGGCGGACACCCTCTCGCGCGGCGAACTGGACGCCCTCCACCTGCGATCCGAAGATGCCCGCGCCTACGTAAACGCCATGCTGCTGGCGCAACCGACCGGCCTGCCGCTCGAAATTCTCGTCAAGGAATACGTGGAAGCCTGGACGGCGCTGGGCGGCAAAGCCACGGTGCCGGAGGCGGCCCGCGAATATGCCCGCCGGCATCAGCATGACATTGACAAAAAGACCGTGCCGGAAGCGGTGAAGAAGATGCTGGAGACCCGCGAGACCGACGGCACCAGCGACGCCTATTACAAGGTGCTCAAGCACTACCTCGGCCAATTCAAGGACAAGGTCGCCTGCCAGGCGAACCTGGTGACGACGCCGATGCTCACGGAATATTTCCGCGGGATGGAGGTTTCCCCGCGCAGCAAGAACAACGCACGGGCGACGATCGGTGCGTTTTTCAAGTTCTGCAAAGAGAACGGCTGGGTGACCCGCGACCATGAGGGCGTGTCGGGCATTCCGAAATTCAAGGAACGGGCCTCGGAGCTCATCGAGATTTATTCGCCGAAGGAACTGGCGGAAATCCTGGCGGTCGCCCGCAAGGAAATGATTCCGTTCCTGACCATCGGCGCGTTTGCGGGGCTGCGCACGGCGGAGATTGAACGGCTGGACTGGAATGAGGTGCATGTGAAGGACCGCTTCATCGAGATTAAGGCGGCGAAGGCCAAGACGGCGAGCCGGCGGCTGGTGCCGATTTCGGAGAACCTCGCCGCCTGGCTGAAAAAGCCTCAACAGGAGCATGGGCGCGTGTGGGACTTTGAAAACTCCGCCAAGCAAATCAACTGGCTAATGGAGGATGTGACGGAGGCGCGGGCGATGGCGGCCATCCGCAAGGCGGTGGACAAAGCCGGCGGCGACCGCTGGACGCAAGATGAACTGGAGGCCGCCCATATGGCCCGACAGAAGAAGGAGCGTAAGGCGTTCGCGGAACGTCGCAAAAAAGCCGCCGCCGAGGGACACAACCCGCCGGACGAACCGATGGAGCTGACCACCGAACTGCCGGACGGGACGGAAGTGACGTATCGCCGGGCGGCATGGAAAAAGAATGCACTCCGGCATTCGTATATTTCCTACCGGGTGGCGGAAATCCACGATGTGGCGAAGGTGGCATTGGAAGCCGGCAACTCAGCGCAAATCATCTTCCAGCACTATCGCGAGCTGGTGCGAGAGAAGGAGGCGAAGGAATGGTTTGCCATCATGCCAACAAAATCTGAGACCTGAGGGCTGAAACGTGATGGGGGAAAGAAAAAAGCCCGGACACTACGCCGGGCTTCTTCAACAACACTTTGTTTTTCGGTTGGGTCACTACTCCCAACGCCCTTAGATTAACAGGTCGGGGATTTTCGTCTTGTCACCAGTGATGGGGACAAACTTTACCAGGGATGCATCCGGTCCAGCCACGCGGCGGAAACCTGACGGCGGGGGAACCGGTCGTCATCGAATTGGACCCAAACGAGATCAGATGCGGGATTTTCCGGTTCGACCCAGATGTCTTCGCTCCGTGGCTCTGCCCGCTGGTCTCCGCCTCCCGCAGGATCCGGATGATTTGCTCGGTCGTATGATGTGTCTTCTTCATGATGGTTTTCCTTTCGTTACCCGAAAACCATCCCATCCTCAATGGCCTAGTTCAGAGGGTCCCAATCA
>CAISYZ010000156.1 GCA_903889895.1 uncultured Verrucomicrobia subdivision 3 bacterium
CTGCGTTACCGCATTGACGGCGTGCTGCTTGACGCCACGCCGCCGCCGAAGCAGATGCAGCTCGCGCTCGCCTCGCGTTTCAAAATCATGTCGAACCTCGACATCGCCGAGCGCCGGCTGCCGCAGGACGGCCGCATGCGCGTGAAGGTCAGCGGCAAGGATTTTGATTTGCGCGTCTCGATTTTGCCGACGGTCCACGGCGAAAAAATCGTGCTGCGCGTGCTGGACAAATCCAATTTGTCCGCCAGCCTCGACAAGCTTGGTCTGGACGAGGGAACGTTCAAGCAATTCAAGGGAGCCATTGACGCGCCGCACGGCTTGATTCTCGTCACCGGCCCGACCGGTTCCGGCAAGACGACCACGCTTTATTCCGCGCTCAACGAGTTGAACAACCCGACGTGGAACATCATCACCGTCGAAGACCCGGTGGAATTTCAAATCCCCGGCATCAACCAGGTGCCGACCAAAAAGGAAATTGGCCTTTCGTTTGCGAACGCGCTGCGCTCCATTTTGCGCCAGGACCCGGACATCATCATGATCGGCGAAATCCGCGACACCGAGACGGCAGAAATCGCCATCGAAGCCGCGCTCACCGGCCATCAGGTGTTGTCCACGATGCACTGTAACGACGCGCCCGGCGCCATCGCGCGGTTGGACGACATGGGCATTGCGCCGTTTTTGATTTCGTCCTCGGTGATTTTGTCCTGCGCCCAACGCCTCATGCGCCGCATCTGTTCGCATTGCAAGGAGCCGGTGACGTATCCGGCAAAAATGTATGAAGACCTCGGCATTGACCCGGTGATGTTCGACGGCGTGCAACTTTACCGCGGCCGCGGCTGTGACCGCTGCAAAAATTCCGGCTACGTCGGTCGTATGGCCATCATCGAGGCCATGACCATCACCGACCAGATTCGCAAGCTCATCATCGCCCGCGCCAGCACGCGTGAAATGGCCAAGCTGGCCGTGAATCAGGGAATGCACACGTTGCGCATGGTGGCGCTGGACCGCGCACGCGACGGGATTTCTACGCTGGAGCAGGTCATGCTCGGCACCTCTGCCTACTAAACTAGAACCCTTGGCTGGCGTTGTGCGGCTGCGGCCCGTTTTTCAGCCATGGCGGCAATTGCGGCTCCCAAGTCGGTTTGGTCGCGACCGGCGCTGGCGGCGGAGTGCTAATGCCCGGCAGCGGACGGATGCCGGTCGGTCGCGAAAAAATATTATCCAAGGAAGGCACGGCACGGCCGGCCGGGTTCACCACGGGCACCGGCTGGAGAAACGGATCCGGCGCCGGCAACGGCACGCGTGAGGTGGTAAACCGTGTGGGCAAGTCCGCTTTCTCCGGCGGAGTGGTCGGTTCCATCAATGCGCGGAACCGTTCCAGGTTGGCGAGTTGCTCGTCGGTTTGCTTTGGTTGGCTGGGCTGGGCAAAGGCGCTTGTCCATGCAGAACTTTGTTTTTCATCCGGCTTGGCGCTTGAATCCTCCACGTTCAAAAGCTGGTTGAAATATTTTGTTCCCGGCTCCAGTTTTTGCGGCTCGTGGCGGAACGGGCTGTTTTCGTCATCCTGATTTTTTGGTCTGAACGGATTGTCCGGGTTTTCCGTATCCGGATCGCGCAACAGCGAGAGGCTGCCCGCGTGGCCGTTGGTCGCCGAGCGCATTTCGTCCCGGCTTTGACGGGCCAGAAATTGTTCCTCCAACGACAGCTTCTTGTCATTGTTTTTGTCCGGCACGCCGAGAATTTCTTCCGGCGTCTGGATGCCGAGGATTTGCTCCGGTGTCAGCAGCGTCCAGTTTTTTCGTTTGTCCAAGGCTTCTTTTACGGAAGGATCGTTGTTCTGAAAAACCGGCCGGGGCAGGGGATAATCCGGTGTTAGGTCGTTGAAGAGCGCATGTGGCGCGTTGTAATCGCCCGCTCGCCGGGTGGCGCTGGGCATGAAGGCGTTGGCCTTGCTGGCTGGCAAATCCGCCGGTTTGGTGAAGATGATCGTGTCCTGCGCCGACGCGGGAAGCGTCGCCGCCGCCATCAACCACCCGGCCAGTAAAAATTTGGACTGACAATTATTCATCTTCCAATCTCACGCTAAACCAATGGACAACCCCCGTCAAAATGTATTCAAAACGAAATCCTGGTATGCCCGCTCGCTGGCCAAAGGCGTCGGCATCAAACCGATATTTCCCCGGGCAACCTGTGTTACTGCCGCTCGTATTCGCCCTTGCCGAGGCGTTTATAGACTTGGAAGCCGGACTTCTTCGCGTCCGAAATGGAGAGCGGCTTGAGCTTGTGCGGCGTGCTGAAGCCGGAGATGATCTTGCGCACCGGTTTCTTGCAGGCCGGGCATTTCACCAGCGGCGGCGCGGACAGCGGGCGGTTCAATGTGAACGTCCCGCCGCAAATCTTGCAGTCGCCTTCACAGAGTTCGTATTCGTAAAGTGGCATCGCCTATTTTTTCAAAAACGCGCTGAACAAGTCAATCGGCAGCGGCAGGAACGTCGTCGTGTTGTGTTCGCTGGCCATTTCACGCATGGTCTGGAGATAGCGCAGTTGCAGCGCAATCGGCTCCTTCGCAATCAAGCCGGCGGCTTGCACCATTTTTTCGGCGGCCTGGAATTCGCCTTCGGCGTTCACCACTTTCGCGCGGCGTTCGCGTTCGGCCTCGGCCTGCTTGGCCATCGCCCGCTTCATGCTGTCCGGCAGCGACACTTCCTTCACCTCGACCGACGTGACCTTGATGCCCCACGGCTCGGTTTGTTTGTCAATGATCTCCTGCAATTTCTGGTTGATGACGTCGCGCTGTGACAGCAGTTCGTCCAGCGCCGATTGGCCTAGCACGCTGCGCAAGGTCGTCTGGCCGATGAGCGAGGTGGCTTTCCAGAAATTTTCCACCTTCACCACCGCCGCATTTGGATCCACGACGCGGAAATAAATCACTGCGTCCACGGTGGCTGGCACGTTGTCCTTGGTCATGATTTCCTGCTTGGGCACGTCAATCGTCACCACGCGCAAATCCATCTTCACCATTTTATCAATGATGGGAATGAGCAGAATCAGCCCCGGCCCCTTCGCGCCCTGCAATTTGCCCAGCCGGAAAATCACGCCGCGCTCGTATTCGCGCAGGATGCGCACGGCCTGCGGCAGCACGAAAATGACCACGATGATGCCAATGGCGACAACCGAGATGATGCCGCCTTTGAGGATGAGGGAGATGAGGTCTGCCATAATGTTGATTTGGTAAAAAGGTTAAATACTTGAACCGCAGCAATCATTCAACGCCCATTCCGCCCCGGAAACAACAAAAAACGGCGGCCGGTCCGGCCGCAGGCGACGGTCGAAGTTTTGCCGCCACTGGACTGCGTTTGGCTCCCTCCGCCCGCAAGCTTGAGACTTCAACTCATCGTCCAGTAGCTACAACATTCAAAGTTGTAGCTGCAATATTCGATGCAGTAGCTTCAACGTCAAGTTTAGTAACTACTAAACTTCGTGTAGTAGCTACAACCTTGGGTTTAGTAGTTACTAAACTCCGTGCAGTAGCTACAACAAAGAGTTTAGTAGCTACAACATTGAATCCAGTAGCTTCAAAACTTGGTTTAGTAGCTACAACATTAAGTTTAGTAGTCTCAATATTGAATGTTGAAGCTTCAACATTAAGTTTTGAAGTCTCAAAACCCCTGAAAAACGCCAAAAAATAGTGTTTTGAGGCTTTTGGACGGCAAAATCACCCTTTTAGTGACGCTCGGATGCGACTGTTCAGATTTGGGACACGCCGGGCGGGGATGCGTTACGCAGTTTTTGGTTTTACCGACAAAGTCAGTCCGGTCACGCCCGTGACCTCCACCGGCTGGCCGGCCTCCACCGGCGTCGCGCTCACGGCGTTCCAGATTTCGCCTTCAATGAATACTTTTCCGCCAGCCGAATCAATCCGCGTTTGCGCGTTCACGATTTTTCCAATCATCGTGCCGGTGCCGGTCTGCGCCGGTTTGAATTGAGCGCCAATGCCTTTGCCGACGATGAAAACGAAAAATAGCGCCGTCAGCGCCGTTGCCGGCAAAATCCACGCGAGCGACAGCCGGTAGCCGGGGCCGCCGTGGTTGAACAGCATCAGTGCGCCGAGGAAAAATGCGAGGATGCCGCCCGCCGTCAAAATACCGTGCGTCGAGGCAAACACGTCCGCGATGAACAGCAGCACCGCCAGCCCGATGAGCAGCAGACCCGCGATGTTTACCGGCAGAATCGCCGACATGTAAAGCACCAGCACCAGCGCGATCGCGCCGACCACGCCCGGCAGAATCGCGCCGGGACTGCTCAATTCGCCGATGAATCCGTAAATCACCATCAGCATCAAAATAAACATCACTTCCGGCCGCAGAAAAATCTGCGCGAAGCGTTCCCAAGTCAGCATCGGAATTTCCACGACGGCGGCGTTCGCGGTGTGCAGCGTTTTTTCGCCGCAGACGTGGCCGTCAATCTGTTTCAGCAAATCCGGCAGATTGTCGGCGAGCAAATCCACGACGTTCTTGTCCAGCGCCTCCTCGGCGGTGATGGATTCGCTGGCGCGCACGGAAGCCACGGCCCAGTCCACGTCACGATGGCGTTTCTCGGCGATGGACTTGGCGAACGCGGCAGTGTCGTTCTCAATTTTCTTGGTCATTGTGTCGTCGGTCTTTTCCGCCTGACCGCTCGCGCCGAGTTCCACCGGATGCGCCGCGCCGATGCGTGTGTGCGGAGCCATCACCGCGACGTCCGCTGCCATCGTGATGAAAACGCCGGCGCTGCCCGCGCGCGCTGGTGCCGGCGCGACGTAAACCACCGTGGGAATTTTGGCGTCGTAAATCTTCTGAACGATTTGCTCCGTGGAATCGAGTAGTCCGCCCGGCGTGTCGAGCTGGATGATGAGGCATTCGTCGTTCTGCGCGGCGGCGGTTTCGAGCGCGCGCCCGATGAAGCTGGCTGTCGCAGGACCGATGGCGCCGTCAACTTTGATGAGTCCAACCTGCGCGGCATGAGCCGCCGCTCCGAGAAGCAGTCCCAAAACCGTGATGGCAAAAATGCGACGCATGGTTTTAACTTCAGCGTCAACTTAACAGAAGTCCCGCCCGCCGCAAAGGAACTTATCGCCGGCGCGTTCGTGGCGGCGACGCCCTCGTCGCCAAATTCCGGGCCGGGCAAGAATTCCATCATTGCCAAAGGCGACGCGGCGTCGCCTCCACCTTGTCACAATCCAAATTTGCTTTTGCTTTGGCCGCGCGGAGTTTAATTTGCCGGACGCAAATGGCCTTGAAACTGCACAACACCCTGCAACGCGACAAAGGATTGCAGGAATTTGTTCCGCTCGACCCGCAAAAGAAAAAAGTCGGGATGTATTGCTGCGGCCCGACGGTCTATGACTTCGCGCACATCGGCAACTGGCGCACGTTTGTCTTCGCCGACCTCGTCCGCCGCACGCTGGAATTTTCCGGCTACGACGTGACGCACGTCATGAACATCACCGACGTGGAGGACAAAATCATCAAGCGCGTCCGCGAACAGAAAACCACGCTGCGCGAGTTCACCGGCAAATTCGAAACCGCCTTTCTCGACGACTTGAAAGCACTTGGCTGCCGCGAACCGCACCAGAAACCGCGCGCCACGGAACACATCGCCGAAATCATCGCGCTCATCGAAAAACTCGTCGCACGCGGCGTAGCTTACAAGGCGGCGGACGGCTCGGTTTATTTCAGCATCGAGAAATATCGCGGCTGCGGCTGCTGCTACGGCCAGTTGCTGAAACTGAATTTGGACGAGATGCGCGCCGGCGAGCGTGTCGCCAGCGACGAATACGAAAAGGAATCCGTCGCCGATTTTGCGCTGTGGAAGGCGCGCGTGCCGGAAGATGGCGAGGTTTTCTGGCCGAGTCCGTTCGGCGAAGGCCGGCCCGGCTGGCACATCGAATGTTCCGCGATGAGCATCAAGGCGCTCGGCGAGACGTTTGACCTACACCTCGGCGGCGAGGACTTGAAATTTCCGCATCACGAAGACGAAATCGCGCAGAGCGAAGGCGCGACCGGCAAGCCCTTCGTGAAATTCTGGCTGCACGGCGCGCACTTGCTCGTCGAAGGCAAGAAGATGAGCAAGTCGCTCGGTAACTTTTTCACGCTGCGCGATCTGCTGGCAAAGGGTTTCACCGGTCGGGAAGTGCGTTATCTGCTGCTGACGGCGCATTACCGCGAAACGTTCAACTTCACACTCGACGGTTTGGCCGGTGCAAAGTCGGCGCTGGGGCGGATTGACGAATGCGTCGGCAAACTTCGCGAAATCGCGGGCGGCACCACGGCGGCGCCGAATACGAAATTGGCGGAACAGTTTTCCGCCGCGCTGGCGGATGACCTGAATATTTCCGCCGCGTGGGCGGTGGTTTTTGAATGGGTGCGAGAGACGAACAAGCGCATCGCCGATAGTTCACTTTCCGCCAATGATGCCGCCGCCGCGCTGGCCGCGTGGGAAAAAGTGGATTCTGTTCTCGGCGTCGGCGCGAAGGCCGAAGCAGAAGCGCCCGCTGAAATTCTGGCCCTCGCCGAGGCGCGCAGTGCGGCCAAGAAGGCGAAGGATTTCAAACGCTCGGATGCCATCCGCGACGAGTTGAAGGCCAAAGGCTGGGTTATTGATGACACGCCGAAAGGCATTAAATTGAGAAAGCTGTGAGCAAAGGACTTTTCATCACGTTTGAAGGCACCGAAGGCTGTGGCAAGTCCACGCAGATCAAACTGCTGGCCGCGCAGTTGCAGGCCATCGGCCATCGCGTGCGGATGTTGCGTGAGCCCGGCGGCACACCCATCGGCGAGGAAATCCGCCACACGCTCAAGCACAGCGAGCACAACCACGCGATGACCGCCGAGGCCGAGTTGCTGCTGATGAACGCCAGTCGCGCACAGATTGTCCGCGAAGTCATCCGCCCCGCGCTCGCCGCCGGCGATATGGTTTTGTGCGACCGCTTTTACGATTCCACGACGGCGTATCAAGGTTATGGTCGCCAACTCGATTTGGAAAAAGTGAAATCAGTTGTCGAGTTTGCGGTTGGCGAAACGAAACCGGACGTGACGTTGTTTTTGCACGTCCCGGCGGAAGTCAGCGCGGAGCGAGTGCGTTCACGCCAACAGGCCACTTTGCCGCTGGAATTGCAGCGCGACCGTTTCGAGGAGGCTGACCGGAAATTTTTCGAGCGCGTGGCGCACGGCTACGGTGTCATCGCCGCGAGCGAACCGCAACGCGTGAAATTTATCAACGGCGCGCAGCCGGTGGATGTGGTCTGCAAAACGATTTGGGAAATCGTCCAGCCGCGCGTGCCGAAGGTTGGGCGGTGGTGATTTTGTTTGCCGGATTCAAATGGCGGAGTAAGTTGCTTTCAACATGATTGAGAAAACCATCAGTGAAATTGAGGCGCGCATCGGCGGCGCGGAATCCGTCAGCACCGCGCACAAGGCGGAACTGCTGAAGCTGCTCGGCACGTTGAAGACGGAAATTGCCGCGCTTTCCAAAACCCACGGCGAACAGGCGGACAGTATC
>CAISYZ010000157.1 GCA_903889895.1 uncultured Verrucomicrobia subdivision 3 bacterium
ATCGTAGCCCAGCCGGCTGTGCGGTCTTACTTGCTTGTATTTCTCCCGATAGTCGCCCACGACGACCCGCGCTTCCGTCAGCGTCCACAGTTGTTCCCGGTTCAAACATTCGTCCCGAAACCGCCCGTGGAAGCTCTCCACAAACCCGTTCTGCCACGGGCTGCCAGGTTCAATATAGAGCGTTTTGATCCGGTTCTCCTGCAGCCATCGCTGCACGATCTTGGCAATGAACTCCGAGCCATTGTCGCTCCGCAGATATTCCGGCGCGCCGTGTTGCCCAATCGCCCGCTGCAGCCATGCCAGCACGTCCGCCGCTTTCAACGCCCGTTCCGCCCACAGCACATGACACTCCCGCGTGTATTCGTCCAGAATCGTCAGCAGCTTCAACGCGCCGCCACGCACCGTGGCATCGGCAATGAAGTCCCACGTCCAGACATGATTCCGATGGGTCGCCGTGGTCGGCAACCCGGTGGATACCCCGCGCCGAATGACCTTTCGTTTGGTCGGAGGCACCCGCAATCCGGCCGCTCGGCGCAGTCGTTGAATCTGACGTTTGCCCACACACCAGCCTTCCCGCCGCAACAACGCCGCGATCCGCCGATAGCCATAGCGCGGCTCGGCGGCCGACAGGGCCAAGAGGCGTTTGCTTAACTGCTCCTCAGCCAGGGTCGGGGGCCGCCCACGATAACGGAACGTCGAACGCGCCAGACGTAAAATCCGGCACGCCGCCCGTTGCGAGCACAGCCCGTCCTTAACCGCAGTTTGGGCCAACGCCCGGCGATGCGCCGGGCTCACAGCTTTTTTTCGCATACAGCCTCCAGCACCCGGTTCTTCAGCAGCGACTCCGCCAGCATCTTTTTTAACTCGCTGTTCTCCCGTTCCAGTTCCTTGAGCCGCCGGGCCTCGTTGATCTCCATCTGCCCAAACTGCCGTTTCCACCGGTGGAAACTCACCTCCGAGATGTTCTCCTCCCGGCAGAGATCCTGGATGCTTTTTTCACCACGATCCGCCGCCCGCAGGATGCGAATCTTGTCTTCCGTCGTATACCGTTTGCCTTTCATCGTCTGGTCCTTTCATTTGCGTCCCAGACTAACACATCATCCGGCCCGAAAAAACGAAGTCATGTCAATCCAAACGAAGTAAATACTACGTTGCACCAAGACGGCATGAATTCGCAATCCCAGTCGTATCGCGCCGGCTATGATTTGAGCGCAGACTTCCATCTCTATGCCGCCGAATGGAATGAGCAGGAAGTTGTCTACTATTTTGACGGCAAGCCCATTTACCGCGTGCCAAATACCAGGGGACATCTTGATTGCCCCGTGATTTTCAGCACCGCAGTTCTGCTGTGGGCCGGGCCGATCAAAAACTCGCTTGACGGCACTAGCATGGATGTGGATTGGGTGCGAGTTTATCAAAGAAAAGAATAGTGATCAAAAAGCCAATATCTTGCCGGTTCCGCCTGATCGCCTTCTGTCTTTCATTTGTAAGCTTGATGACGAGTCCGATCCTGTTGCAGGGGGCGCCGCCGGGGCCGGGCTTCACGCTGACCATGGAGGATACTTTTCCAGGAACCACCTTGAATACCGCCAACTGGAACTATCGAACCGGTGGAATATTACAGGGCTATAATACCGCCGCCAATGTGGTTGTAAGCAATGGCCTCAGCATCTATGGCTTGGCGAAGACCAATGTGGTCGGGACAAACACCTATAACTTTACCTGTGGCGGCATCATCAGCAAACAGTCGTTCGGTTACGGATATTACGAAATTCAGGCCAAGCTCTCCCCTGCCAGTCTTCCGGGTTGGCATCAGTCGTTTTGGGAGGCCGGCGGAATCGAAGTCGACGGGTTTGAAATTCCCTCATACTTACCGTCTCAGGTAGACTTCAATTTTATTTATTGGTGGACAACGAGATACGTCTCCGGCATGAACAACACCGGAATACGGGGAACTTATACCTTTCCAGCCGGGCAGGACAGTTCACAAACCAATCACATATATGGCTGGGAATACACCCCGACGGGAGTGACATATTATGTGGACGGAGTGGCGGCCATAAGTTCCACTGAGGCCGGCCCGCTGGCTGCCGTCCCGGTTTATATCACCAGTCTGGCTGATAATGAGGCTGGTGCGGGTATCGTTGCGCCTTCGGTCATGCAGGTAAGTTATTTCCGGTATTACTCAAATACTTATGGCGACGCCAAGCCGGCGGGGACATTGGTTGATATTACAAGTGCGAGCCTTACCGGGAGCTGGGCTACAGACTCCTACGCCTTCAACTATAATGGACTGAACAACACGCGAACCTCGACTAACAATGGAAACACCGTGAAGTGGACGCCGAATCTTGCCAGTGCGGGAAGCTGTGAAGTGCTTATATGGAACCCCTCCTTCTATCAAGACCTTACCAATCCGGTGATTGCCGATGCCCGGTCTGCTCACTATCTCGTGACTGCGGCCAACGGAACAAACCTGCCAGCACCAGTGGATCAATTCTATGCCGGGCAACAATGGGTCAGTCTGGGGACATTTGCCTTTAATGCAGGAACCTCCGGCAATGTGGGATTGATTGTGACGAATTCTGTAACTAATGGAATCTACCGGGCCGGAGCCGTGGTGTTTAGGCCAATTACCAACGCCCCTGCCGCGCCCGCGAATTTGAGAGCGGTTCCGGGTTATGGGCGGATTGGACTAACTTGGATCGTGCCGATGGGCTGGTCTAGCATCAACGTGAAAAGAGCCACCGTCAGCGGTGGCCCCTACACGACCATAACGAACGTAAGCGGTTTCGGATTTACTGACACCGTAGCGTCCAACGGATCGGCTTATTTTTATGTGGTTTCCGCAGTGAACACGTTTGGGGAGGGTGCTAATTCGGCGGAAATCGCCGCGATTCCGCCGGCAACTATGGCCTACTATGATTTCAGCACCGGAACGAATGGCTGGATTGTAGTCGACGGCATCTGGAATTGGTTTAGCAGTGCTACAAGTCCTTCCGGCTATGTTTACGAAGAGACCTCGACTAATGAAGCACTGGCGCATATCGCAGCGCAGAATTGGAGCAATTATACGGCCTTGGCCAGCGTTCGGATGATTGATACGGGCGCGGCTGGTGGCGTCGTTGGGCGATTTGTGGATTCCAGTGATTATTACCTGCTGCGTATTGTCGAAGGACCGTCTGGAACTATTGACCTGATGAAGCAAATTGGCGGCGTTTGGACCTATGTAGCCAGTTCCGCATTCCCGTCAGAAACCAACACTTGGTATGATGTGGCCTTGGTGATGAACGGCACCAATCTGACCGGTTGGATTAATGGCAATCAATACATCAGCGCGACCGACTCTGACTTGGCCTCGGGCACCATCGGTATGCGAACATATTATGGCAGTATTGATTTCATACAGGTTGGGGCAGCTCCACTGACCATTGCTCCGTCCGTCCCAACCGCTGTGGCGGCTATGGGCACAAACGCTGCGGTATTGTTAAGTTGGCAGATGTCAATTGGCGCGAACTATTACACGGTGAAACGTGCAACCAACAGCGGCGGGCCATACATTAACATTTCATATCCGGCAACTACCAATTATGCGGATACCAACTTGGTTAATGGAACGAACTACTACTACGTCATGACTGCCAGCACTAGCGGGGGCGAAAGTGGATATTCTATAGAAGTCAGTGCGACCCCCGTCACTCCGCCACCACAACCTCCGATAGTGGCATCCATTTCGAATCAAGTCATCAACGCCGGCGTTACTCTGTCATTAACCGTTGTCGCAAGCGATCCCAATACACCTTCGCTGCCGCTGAATTGGTCTTTGTTGAGCGGCCCCATTGGAGCCAGCCTGAACACAAGTAACGGAGTTACGACGTGGCGACCTTCTGTCACCCAAGCAGGCACTAGCAATTTATTTCAGGTGGTTGTAAGCAAAAATGGCACCTCGGTTCCGCCCTCATTCACACTTTGGCCGGTAGTCGATACGTATGCTGAGAGTGGCACCACCGCCGGCATGAATTTTGGCACCGCAACCAATCTGGATGTTAAACTCTACAACGCCACCACCAATTACACCCGGAATGCCTTTTTGAGGTTTGATTTAACTGGCGTCACCGGATCCATCACCAATTCCACACTGGAATTAATGCCGGTGGCGACATCGGTGCCCGGCACACACGGCATTTCCATGGTAACCAACGACTCTTGGGGGGAATTATCGCTTACTTGGAACAGCCAACCGGCAGCAGGTCCGTCTTTCGCGACCTGGATCCCACAAGTGGGTGTGCCGTTACGACTGCCTGTGACTGCACCAGCTCAAGCCGCGCTCACGACCGACCGACTGTTGTCTTTCCAAGTCAACGCGCTGACAGCAACAAGCGATGGTTTGGTAAGCTATGGTTCCCGGGAATCCGTGCTGGTGACAAACCGGCCGGTATTGACCATCAATTCAACAATGTTGAGCACCACACAGACGTTTATGGTGACGGTCAGTCCGCTGGCTCGTCCCGCCTTGACTCCCACTCTTCTTGCCAATGGCTCGATCGTCTTGACTGCCAACGGTCAATATGGCCCCGACTTGACCTTGCAGGTATCCACCAATCTGACAACTTGGAATACGTTACTGACGACAAACTCTCCCAGCTTTCCTTTTATCTGCACGGACACCAATACAACCGGTTTCGCGTCCCGTTTCTACCGCTTACTGCTTGGGCCATGATGATGAATTACATATTGATATTCTGGTAGCTGAGCTTGAACATGGTCAAAGATATGCAGAATCAGAATAAGGTTATGCGGCGCGCTGAAATCACCCGGTTGGCCTTAACCAATGATTAGGTTTTGGCAATTAATACAAAAGCATGAACCGTCGAACATTCATTCGTAACGCCGCTGTCACCAGCGCGTTCGCCGGACTTGCCGCCACGCCTGCAAGTTTGATTGCCAAAGATTCTTTCCCGCTGGCGAGGCGGCGGGAGAGCGAGAGTTTTCCAAAGTATTTCTGGTGGGGAGTGTCCACATCGTCGTATCAAATTGAAGGCGGCGTGAAAGACGGTGGACGTGGGCCAAGTATTTGCGACACGTTCAGCCATCGGCCGGGTGCGATAAAAAACGGCGACACCGGCGACGTCGCTTGTGACCATTATAATCGTTATGCCGAGGACGTGAAGCTCATGGCCGAACTAGGCGTGAAGCATTACCGTTTCAGCATTTCGTGGTCGCGTGTGATTCCCGATGGCCGGGGGGTGGTAAATGAAAGGGGTTTGGATTTTTATTGCCGGCTGGTGGACGAATTGCGGCGGCATGACATCACGCCGCACGCGACGTTGTATCATTGGGATTTGCCGCAGGCGTTGCAGGATCGTTATGCAGGCTGGCAGAGCCGTGAAGTTGTGAAGGACTTTGCGGATTACGCCACGGTAGTTGTGTCGCGACTTGGCGACCGAGTCACGCACTGGATTACTTGGAATGAAATCGCCTCGTTTTGCCTTTGGGGCGGATACAATGTGGGCAAACCGGGCAATCAAGCGCCTGGAATCAAACTCAACACCCAGAAAGAGCAGTGGCAGGTAATTCATCACGCACTACTCGCGCATGGTTCAGCCTGCCAGGCGATTCGAGCCGCATCGCCAGGAAAATGTCACGTTGCCGTGGCGGAAAACTTTACGTCCACCGTGCCGGTGATTGAGACTCCGGAACACATCGCCGCCGCCCGGCGCGCGTTTGTATCCCGAGCGCCTAACGCAAACATCCTCATGCCCATGCTGACCGGACAATATAATGAAAAATGGCTTGCCGCACAGAAGTATCAGGCACCAGACATCATGGACGGCGACATGAAACTCATCGGCCAGCCGCTCGACGCGCTGGGCTTTAATTGTTACTCCGGCACATACGTCCGCGCCGCAGACAATGAGGTGGGTTATGAAGTGCTTCCAAGTTTTAAAAACTTTCCCAAGGCCGACATCGACGGGAAGAATGTTGTCCCCGAATCCATCTATTGGGGTGTGCGGCATGTGGGCGAGGCTGCCGGCAAACCATATTTGCCGGTTTTCATCAGCGAGAACGGTTGCCCCGACGGTGCGCCCGCGAACGCGCACGGCGAAGTGTTGGATACTGACCGCATCATGTTCCTGCGTGCCTATCTCTGCAACCTGCACCGTGCCGTGGACGAAGGATATCCGGTCATCGGCTATTTCCCCTGGTCGTTGATGGACAACTTTGAATGGGATGAAGGCTTCACCAAACGTTATGGACTTATCCACATTGATATTGTCACCCAGCATCGAATGCCGAAACTTTCCTATCGTTGGTATCAACAAGTAATCCATGAAAACCGTCTCGCGTAAACCATCTCCCACCTTGTCATCAAGTGGTTGCCATCACGGCGACAACTTCGACAACCGGCGTGCGGCGAATTGCCGTCCTCTTCACTACGAAAACTTGGTTGCCATGCGACCATGGAAATCTGAATAGAACATGAACAACTTATCCAAGAAAGCAGCCTCGGTAATTTTATCGTTGATGGTTTTCGCTGCCACAGCAATTCCCACGCAGGCCGGAGACTCTTACGAAAAGTCTTCGCAGCAAAACCTCGTTCGCTTTGATTTAGGCGGTCGGTGGCAGGTGTCCGCCAGCGGGAGCAATGATTGGTTTGGGGCCACCGTGCCCGGCTGCATCCACACCGATTTACTGGCGGCGAAGCGCATGCCAGATCCGTTCTACCGTGACAACGAAAGCCGGGTGCAATGGGTGGGCGAGCAGGACTGGACTTACCGGCGAACTTTTCAGGTGACTGGAGAATTTTACGCGCACGAACATTTGTTATTGCGATGCGAGGGGCTTGACACGCTAGCCACGGTTTTCATCAACGGCGTTCGATTGGGTCAGGCGGACAATATGTTTCGCACCTGGGAATACGACGCGAAAAGCCTGCTCAAGCCGGGCACGAACTCGATTGAAGTGCGGTTTGCCTCCGTGCCGTCGCTAATTCATGCCAAGGAAGCTGAACGGCACTTGCCAGGCCCACATTATCCGGGTCAGAACTATGTTCGAAAAATGCCGAGTGACTTTGGGTGGGATTGGGGTCCGACCCTGATCACCTGCGGCATCTGGCGAAACATATCCCTAGTGGCCTTCGACGCCGCGCGACTGGCCGACGTGCAGATTTTGCAAGACCACAGCCAAACCGGCACGGTGAAGCTGGCTTTTCAAGTTTCTGCCGGGCCGGTCACGGATGCTGCTTTAAAAGCGAGGCTCATTGTCACTTCACCGGACGGGAAGATTTTCAGTCCCATCGAAAGTTTGCTCACCAACGGAAGCGGTGCGGCGGAGTTGTCCATCAATCACCCGAAAATATGGTGGCCGGCGGGTATGGGGGCGCATCCGCTTTACATGGTGCGGGTCGAGCTGCTGGACGGGCAGGAACGATTGTTGGATTCGATGCAAAAGCGGATTGGACTGCGGACGATGCGGGTGTTGTCCCCAACCAACTCCAGCTCGATGCAATTCATTGTCAACGGGGTGCCGTTCTTTGCCAAGGGGGCGAACTGGATTCCGGCGGATGTCTTTCCCACCCGTTTAAGCAAAGCGCAGTTGCGCCATAACATGACGGACGCGGCGGCGGTCAACATGAATATGCTACGCTTCTGGGGTGGCGGATATTATGAAGATGACGAACTGTTCGACACATGCGATGAACTGGGCATCTGCGTGTGGCTGGATTTTAAGTTTGCCGGTTCGACTGTTCCCGTCTTTGATGCCACCTATCTTGCGAACGTCCGCCAGGAGGCAGAAGACCAGGTGAAACGTTTGCGCCTTCACCCCAGCATTGCAATCTGGTGCGGCAACAACGAAATCAGTTATTTCCGTGGCAAAGAAGAATGGACTACAAACAAGATGAGCGAGGCAGATTATTACCTTTTGTTCGGCGAAACGCTTGGCGGGGTGATGCATTCACTGGCGCCTCAAGCCGACTATGTCACCGGCTCGCCCGATTGTGGTGACATGCATTTCTGGGATGTCTGGCATGGCGGTCAGCCGTTTGAAGCTTATCGCAAGATTCACGGCTTTATGAGTGAGTTTGGTTTCCAAGCCTTTCCAGTCCCCGCAACGGTGGATGCGTTCACTGCGCCGGAGGATCGCACCAATATTTATTCGCCGATGGTCAAATATCATGAGCGTTCTAATCGGCCGTTCTTGGGGAAGGCAGAGGATGGCACGATTGGCACGGACAAGATCATGAAGATAGTGCGGATGAACTTTCGGGAGCCGAAGGATTTTGAAAGCACACTGTGGTTGAGTCAGATCAACCAGGCATATGGCATCGAGTTTGCCGCCGAGGGTTGGCGGCGCGAGATGCCCAAGAGCATGGGTTGTGTCTATTGGCAATACAATGACGACTGGCCCGGCACCTCCTGGTCGTCGGTGGATTACTTCGGACGCTGGAAGGCGCTGCAATATCGGGCGCGGCATTTTTACGCACCTGTGCTGATATCCGGCGTGTTTGATCCGACCAATAACAGTGTGGCTTTGTGGCTCACCAGCGATGAACTCAAGCCGGTCTCGGGGAAATTAGAGTGGCGGGTCACTGATTTGGCCGGCACAGAACTGCGCGCGGGAAAACAAGATGCTGCCGTAGCCGCACAGCAAAGCTTGCAAGTCGGCAAGCTTGATTTGACCGACCTCTTAAAAAAATACGGGGTGACCAATCTGCTTGTCTGGCTTTCATTTGACATGAACGGCAAGACCGTTTCACAAAATCTAGTGCTTTTTGTCAAGCCAAAGGAGCTTGAACTGCTTAACCCCGGCTTGTCGTCCGATGTTTCAGGATCAGGAACTGACTTCACAATCAGCGTGCATGCCAAGCACCCCGCACTATGGGTTTGGCTGGACACTGCCGGAACGGAAGCGCATTTATCAGATAATTTTATCCCTATGGCGTCCGATTCTTCGATCCGGTTCACCGTCAAACTCGAAAAGCCGATGGCAAAGAGAGATTTTGTGAACGCAGTAAAAGTGCATAGTCTGTTTGACACCTTTGCCAACACTCCACACTGACAACCAACAATTATTGCAAAAGATGTTTCGAGCCTTATCTCCATAAGATGAAAACGGAACGCAAACAAGACTGTGCCGACCGGTTTATGCAGGCCAGAGACGATTTGCAGACCAAACCGGTTACGGTGGCGATAGTAGAAGAAGACACGCGGGTGCGTGAGAGATTGGTCGATATTTTCAAACGGGATTTGGCGGTGAACTGTGTTGGCCAATGCGTCAGCGCGGAGGAGGCTTTGGAAAAAATCCCGCTCCTGCGGCCGAAGGTGGTTTTGATAAACATCAATTTGTCGGGGATGCAGGCGGCGGAATGTGTGCGGCAACTGAGCGGATTGCTGCCTGAGGCGGAGATAGTCATGCTGGCGGTTTGTTTTGACAGTGACGCGGTCTTCCATTCGCTGGCCGCCGGAGCCTTGGTGTGCCTGCTCAAACCGGTAAGCGGGGAGATGCTGCTGGGGGCGGTGATGGGTGGGTCTGCGGGAGTCGCATCTCTGACGAGCAGCAACGTGCGTCAGATCCTGCAAACTTTCAAAAAGACGGCGACTCTGATCTCTCGTGTTCAAGAGGGCTTGGCCCCGCGCGAACAGGAGGTGCTGGAATACCTGGTCCAGGGGTATCTTTATAAAGAAATTGCCGAGCGGATAAATGTTAGTTACAAGACGGTGGACAAGCACATTGAGCGACTTTTCCGCAAGCTGCACGTTCATTCTCGCACCCAAGCCGTCACCAAATACCTCAGTAAGTAAGGGCGCGATTTCTGATTTGGAGGCTTTGCACTAGCGGGCGAAGAGGGGAGATGTCAAAACTAATCTGCCCCTAGCATAATACGCTGATAGTTAGATTGCCTTATTTCCACAAAACCGCTTCAGCAATAAATGAAAATCATAACGGAATGAAGATTGGGTTTGTCAGGAGTTTACCCCACACGACAGAGTTATTCAATTCCAGCATAATGCTAATGAACCCGATAGCCTCTGCAAGGCAGTCGACAATGTGGCGAAACTGGCCGATGCATTGGGCGAACGTAAATAACCACCAGAGAATTAAAGCGATTAGAACCAAAAAGAAATATGAATAACATTCATACCTACATTCAAGCAATATATGAAAGAAGCGGTCTCATCCGTGCTGATGAGGTCGCGAAAACAGCGGCGAGTCCACGCCGAATCATTCATCACCCTCTCAGGTTTGTTTGGTGGATCGGAATCTGTATTGTGCTTTCAGTCGTGACCGGCATTGTGCAGCCAGATCGGGCGCAGGCGCAAACTGCGCAATTGCAGGTGCGAGGCGTAACGAACTATGTTCATGGTTTGAACTTGGGGTGGTTTTCTTCTACGAACGACAGTGGCTATGGGCATGACATCGGCTATGATCAATGGTATAATCAGTGCACTTATAGTTCAGTGACCGCTAGCAATTGGATAGCCGACATCAAGCGCATGCATTGCAATGTCGCGCGCGTATGGCTGTTTGAAAACTTCGAGTCACTGCTTTTCAATGTCAACAACAACGGTCAAGTCACGGGGGTGGATGGGATCTTCCTAACAAATCTTGACGATTTGGTTAAGCAGGCGGATGACCAGCATGTTGCCCTGTATCTGACGTTCTTCGAAAACGGCATGGCGCAATTCTTCGACTCCACCGCCGGCACGAACCGGGCTCCGCTCAACCACGGGTATGCAGTGAATTTTATCACGAACGCGGTTGCAATGACAAATGTTGTTTACAATGCGATGGATCTAATAGTAAACCGCTACAAAGCAGGAGCCGTCCACGAGCATACTAATGCCATCTTTGGAATCGACTTGAGCAATGAGGGAAATGCCATGTTGCTTACATATACGGGCAGCGACGGCTACGTCTATAAGCCCACATGCGATACTACGAATCATTTGCGGGCTTGGGCCCAATTCGCCGCCGCCAGCATTCATGCCAATTGGCCAGGGTTGCAGGTTACCATGAGCAGTTGGAACACAAACTATTTGAGCAGTTCGAACAACTTTTACGCGACCATCGGCGGGCTGGGCTTCGACTTTTACGACTTCCATATCTATGCGACTAATTACCCAGTCCCGGCCGTCCCTGCCTTCGTCGGCAAGCCGCTTTTGTTGGGCGAGTATGGCCCGACCCTAGGCGCAACCTATTATTGGACAAATACAGTGGCGTGGAAAACTAACGTTGCCGGCTTTTTGGGTAAGGCTGCATCCCAAGGCTGGGCTGGCACTTTGGGTTGGATGTATTACGAAGGAGATACAGGCGACAATAACCAAGAAGGCATGGTCTGGCTATCCGGGGACGCTGGAAACTGGAAAGATCCTGCATATGAGATTCTTTACTATGCTACCAACTATCTGCACTGGCCATAAGTATAAACCTTTTGGGGACGGGAGCCGGTGATGGCCGGCAGGTTGGAATTGCAGGTTTAGCCTGGTCATATCTTTGCGCCGCCCTAGGCGTGAACCCACACTGGTATCACGCCTAAGTGCGTCGCGTCCCGGACAGCGGGCGCAAGCTAAACACGGCCTGCCGCCGCTCATCGCCCAGGTTCCTTGGCAAGCAGCCAATTCCTACGGCGGTTCGCGCATCATTCGCTTACTGTGGACTCGCGGCCGACACTGTGTGTGGATGCGGATGGCGAGTTTGTGCGCCAGGTCATCGTGTCGAAACCGGTTTAGCTGCCTGTTCCAGCCGGTAAGTCTGACCGATGCAATCATGATCTGCCCATTGCATCCAATCATTTGCCGCACCGGCTGGTTGTAGAAGGGCTATTGTGACCGAAGGGATGCCATTGAAAACAGGGACATCGGGTCTAACGATGGATTCTGGATTCCGCACCGTAGGAGCCTGATTTTGTCTGTGATAAAGCATCGCTGCGTTTTCGACTACAACACCCCGTTCCGGGAAGACCGTCTGTTCTTCGATCTTGTCGCAAAAACAAAAAAATGTGACGCAAAACGGACTATCTTAATCCAATTTAAATGGTTAATTTGAAATATAGAATTAAGGCGTAAGAACCCGCAAAGTGCGCTTGGAAGTTTATTGATTTGAATGAAACTGTCCGGACTCAGATGGTGGATTGTCGCGCTGCTTTTCGGTGCGTCGGTGCTGAACTATGTGGATCGCAACTCGCTTGCACTCCTTGCGCCGACCATCCAAAGCCAGCTTGGTTTTGACGACCAGGCTTATGCCCGCATTCAGAATGCCTTTCTGGTCGCCTACACCGTTGCGTTGCTCGCGTCGGGTTTCATGGTGGACCGGTTTGGGGCGCGGTTGAGTTTGGCTTTGTTTGTGGGCTGGTGGTCGCTGGCCAGTTTCCTGACCGGCTGGGCCAACTCGGTTTTTTCGCTGGGACTTTTCTGGTTGATGCTCGGACTAGGTGAGGCTGGCAACTGGACCGCGGCGCCCAAGGCGGCGCAAGAATGGTTTCCCGCCCGCGAACGCGGCCTGGCAATGGGTATTTACACCGCCGGCACGCCGCTAGGCATGACGCTCGCGCCAATTTTCGTTGTCGGCCTGGCCGGGATGTTTAGTTGGCGTGCGGTTTTTTGGACTACCGGATTGCTGGGCTTGCTGTGGATGATTCCCTGGGTGTGGCTTTATCGCCCCGTGAAGACGCATCCATTGCTGGCAGAAAAGGAACGGAGGTGGATTCTGTCCGACTCGACTGGTTCAAATTCAACAAACACCGTCACGGCTCACTGGACTTGGCTTCAAGCACTGGGACGCAAAGAGGTCTGGTTTCTGTTGCTGGGACGGATGATTTCCGACCCAGTCTGGTTTTTTTACCTCATCTGGTATCCGAAATATCTCGTGAGTGAGCGTGGATTGACCCAGACGCAATTGAAGAGCACTTGGGTGATGTTTCTTGCGGCGAGCGTGGGCAGTCTGGTTGGCGGATGGTTCGCAGGCCGGCTGATCCGGCGTGGTTTTGGACCGGAACGCGCCCGGCTTTTCACGATGCTCGGTTGCGTGGCAGTCATGCCGCTATCGCTGCTCGTTACCCGTGTGCCGACGGTGGGAATGTCGCTGGCGCTGGCGTCGGTCATTGTGTTTGCTCACCTCGCTTGGCTGGCGAACATCAGCGCGCTGGTGGTGGACGTTGTCCCGGCCGCCTCGCTTGGAAAAGTGTTTGGCCTTGTCGCTGCAGGCAGTTCGGCCGGGGCAATTGCGATGAACGGCCTGGTGGCGAATTTTCTGAAACAAGGTTCATACAATCAATGGTTCGTCATCGCTGCATTCCTGCATATCGGCGCCTGGTTGTGTCTGTCGCCGTTGCTGCGAAGAAAAATCACGCCCGCTGTGTTACAACGAGCTTAACTCAGAGCATGAAAATACAATTTCTCATTTTCGCGACCTTAGCCATCATCGCCACATCATGTGCGGCTCAAACGAATTCGCCCGCATCCGCACCATTGCCTGGCTACCGGCTGGTCTGGGCAGACGATTTCAATGGTGACAAACTCGATACAAATAATTGGGATTTCCGCACCGACAGCAAAATGTGGAGCACGCAGAAACCTGAAAATGTTTCAGTGAGCAACGGCAAACTGATTCTCTCCGTGAAAAAGGAGGAGGCTGGTGACAAGCATTTCTCCGGTGCGGGCGTAATCAGTAAACGGGCGTTCAAGTATGGTTATTACGAGTCACGTTTCAAGGTTCCGCCAGGTGCCGGCTGGCATACATCGTTCTGGATACAAAAATACGACCGTTCGGGCGGGACGAACCCACAAGTTGCAGTCCAGGAACTCGACGTGTGCGAAAATGATTCAATTAAGCCGGCCAGTTACCGCGTGAATGTCCACAAGTGGAATCCCAAGCCGCACGTTGCGTTTGGCGGGAAAGAAGTGAAAACGCCTGATTTGTCGGCTGATTTCCATGTCTTCGGCTGCGAATTCACCTCGGAAACCGTGAAGTATTTCTTTGACGGTGAACTGGTGCAGACCGTGGATGCGACCAAGTTTCCGCACGGCGAGCAGAATATCTGGCTGACGGTCATCGCCGCGAGCTTGAGCGGCACCAAAGCAGTGGATGACTCGAAGCTGCCCGCCACTGCGGAATTTGATTGCGTCCGTTTCTATGAGAAGCCATGACAAACATTTCCCGATACACCCCAGCTACAAATCAAACTACATGAGAGACTATTTATGATAGAGTCGACGTCTTGCAATTTTCGCGAACTGAAAACCGAGCGCCTCGTGTGTGACGTCGCCGTCATCGGCGGCGGACTTTCAGGGGTCTGCTCGGCCATCACGGCGGCACGCGCCGGAATCAAAGTCATCCTCGTTCAGGATCGGCCCGTGTTGGGCGGCAATGCGTCGAGCGAAGTGCGCCTTTGGATTCTCGGCGCGACGTCGCACATGGGCAACAATAACCGCTGGGCGCGCGAAGGCGGTGTGATCGACGAGTTGCTTGTTGAGAATCTCTATCGCAATCCCGAAGGCAATCCGATCATCCTAGACACCATCATTTTGGAAATGGTCGTGAATGAGCCAAGCATCACGCTTCTGCTAAATACGGCGGTTCACGATCTTGAAAAATCCGACGCCGACACGATCAAATCCGTGTGCGCATTTTGTTCGCAGAACTCCACGGTTTACGAAGTCAGCGCACCGCTGTTCGTGGATGCGAGCGGCGACGGCATTGTGGGTTTCCTTGCGGGTGCGGCCTTTCGCATGGGCGCGGAGTCGCGGGACGAATTCGGCGAGCAGCTTGCACCGCTGGAAGCCAGCAGCGAATTGCTGGGTCACACCATTTATTTTTATTCAAAAGACACGGGCCGGCCGGTCAAGTTCACCCCGCCCAGTTTTGCCCTCCGTGACATCGCCAAAATTCCGCGCTGGCGCGACATCAAAGCCGGCGATTTTGGCTGCCGCTTCTGGTGGTTTGAATTTGGTGGCAAGTTTGACACTATCCATGAAACGGAAGCAATCAAATGGGAATTGTGGAAGATCGTGTATGGCGTGTGGAATTACATCAAGAACTCTGGCAAGTTCCCCGAAGCGGAAACGATGACGTTGGAATGGGTGGGCACGATTCCCGGCAAACGCGAAAGCCGCCGTTTCGAGGGCGACTATATGCTCACGCAACAGGATATTGTCGAACAACGGCAGCACGCCGATGCGGTTTCGTTCGGAGGCTGGGCCGTTGATCTGCATCCGGCAGACGGCGTTTACAGCGCGCAAGCCGGCTGCACTCAGTGGCACAGCAAAGGCGTCTATCAGATTCCGTATCGCTGCCTTTACAGCCGGAACATCAAAAATCTTTTTCTCACCGGCCGGCTCATCAGCGCATCACACATCGCGTTTGGTTCAACGCGGGTCATGGCCACCTGCGGTCACAATGGCCAGGCGGTCGGGATGGCGGCGGCGATTTGCGCGCGGGAGAATCTCACACCGCGTGATTTGCTGGCAGTGCCGCGTATTGGGGAATTACAGCGCGAGTTATTGCGTCTAGGCCAATTTATTCCGAATGTAGCGTTGAACGACGCCAAAAATCTGGCGTGCCAGGCAGTCATCACGGCGTCGAGTGAGTTAAAACTCTCTAAACTCGAAGCCAATGGCGAGCTTCTACCGCTGACAAGTCCCTGGGGCATGATGCTGCCGGTGCAACCCGGCCCGATGCCGCTGGTAGAATTTACCGTGGACGTGGCTGCGGCAACCACATTGCGGGCGGAACTGCGCGTAAGCAACCGGCCAGAAAATCACACACCCGATGTCACCTTGGCAAAGCTGGATTGCGATCTGCTCCCAGGGGTGGGGAAAAAGCTGGCGCTGCTGTTTCCGGCGACGATTACTGCGCCATGCTATGCATTTATTTGTCTGCTGAAGAATGACGACGTGTCGGTTCACCTAAGCGATCAGCGGTTGACCGGCGTGCTGGCTGTTTGTCACAACGGCAACAAGGCGGTTGCAAGATCGTCCACGCAAACGCCGCCGCCGGACAGTGGTATTGAAAGCTTTGAACTCTGGACGCCAAAGCGCCGTCCCGGCGGAAACAATTTTGCTCTAAAGATCACACCGCCGCTGGAAGCATTCGGCGTGAAAAATCTGAGAAACGGGTTTGCCCGGCCAACAAATCAACCGAACGCCTGGGTCGCCGACTTCGCTCAAGAACAACCGATACTCAAACTTACGTGGACTGAAGCGCAGACGATTGCTCGCATTGAGTTGTGCTTCGACACGGATTTTGATCATCCAATGGAATCGGTTTTGATGGGGCACCCTGAACACGTGATTCCGTTTTGTGTGAACGAGGTAATGATTACAGTACCCGTTCAAACGCAAGTGTTGTCAACTGAATTGATCGGCGTTGCTGAAAAAATGCTGAATCGTGGTGGCGGTAATGAATCACACCGCTTGGTTGGCGAGCGGGTGGTGTACAAAGTCACGGAAAATCATCAGTCCCGTCAGGTCATTCGACTTAAGCAGCCTGTGATAACCAGTTGCCTGGCATTGCAATTCGTCGCTCCTGCCAGTGGTGCGCCTGTCGCGCTGTTTGAAGTAAGGTGCTATGCTGAATAAATGGCTTGGTTTCCAGCGATATGACCGTTGCCTACGCAAACGCTGCTTTCAGTTTGCACTCAAAGTGACGGACAAATCTGGTGTTTAATCCATCTCCACAGATATGTCATTTTAGTCCCAAAACACAAAGCGACCCAACCAAAGAAACACAAAATGAAGATGTCAGCTAAAGACTACTGTATCATCTCTAAGTTTAACTTAGCTGTTTTAATACTAGTGTTTAAGCTCTGCGAGTTTACTGGTATATCTGCGAATGTATCTCTTCCAAAAGATGATGTTCGCAATGTCCCGCAGGACTTGTGGACGCCAGCGATGACGATAGGCGAGCCATTGCCTGGCAAACGTGTGAAGGCTGTCACTGAAGGCTATGAATCTACCAGCGTCTATCATGCGCTCTATCTGCCAACGAACTGGAAACCCCACGAGCGTTACCCTGTCATAGTCGAATACGCGGGCAATGGCCCGTATACCAGCCCCTCAGGTGATTTTAGCAGCGGCTTGGTCGAAGGCAGCAACCTCGGCTATGGAATGTCGGCTGGACGAAACTTCATTTGGGTTTGCATGCCGTTTGTGGCGGTAACAAATGGAGTCAAAAGCAACGCCCGGTATTGGTGGGGAAATTTAGAAGAAACGGTTACCTATTGCGAGCGCACCGTCCGCGACGTCTGCGAACGTTATGGCGGCGATACCAACGCCTTAATTCTGGCTGGCTTCTCGCGCGGCGCGATTGCAGTCAACTACATTGGGTTGCACGACGACAAGATCGCCTCGCTTTGGCGCGCCTTCGTTCTCCACAGCCATTACGATGGTGTCATTACGAACTGGCATTATGCCGGAGCAGATCGCGGGTCCGCATTGGTCAGGCTAAAACGTTTGGATGGCCGGCCGCAATTTGTTAGCCAGGAAGTGAGTACTGATGCCACCCGAATCTATTTGGAACAAACTGGCGTGAAAGCGCCTTTCACATTTCAGGCGTTGAGCTGTCGAAATCACAGTGATGACTGGGTATTGAGGGACTTGCCAGAACGAGGCAAGCTCCGATCCTGGTTGAAGTCTGTGCTGAAGGAATATAACATCCTTGCAGAGTAACAGACGCAAATGGTCATTTTACAACACTGGATTGTGATCGAATGTCTTCAAGACGAGTTCACCGAAAATGGTGTTGCCCTAGCTCACACATTTACATGGCTCCTGTCCATCAGATCAAGACAACGCCACTCAGCGCTGACTTTCCACACTGAAAGTTGATTTAAACAGTTCAAATAAAAAGCAATCAAACAAACTTTTATGGCAGCCGTCCCCTTTACCACCACCCCATCCACGCCGTCAAGTAACGGCCAGACGTATCGCGGCCCATTCGCCATCATGACCGTCCTCTTTTTCATGTGGGGGTTTATGACGGTGTTCAACGACATCCTCATCCCGCGTTTCAAGGAGGCGTTCACGCTGGATTTTTACCATGCCATGTTTGTCCAGCTGGCCTTCTTTGGTGCCTACTTCATCGGTTCGCTGGTTTACTTTGTCATTTCCGCCACCACTGGTGATCCGATTGCCAGGATGGGCTATAAAAATGGCGTCGTCATCGGGCTGCTGATTTCCGCGACCGGCAGCGCGCTGTTCTGGCCGGCGGCGGCGCGGCTTTCTTATCCGTTGTTTCTCGGCGGACTGTTCATTGTCGGGCTGGGCTTCGCCATGTTGCAGATCGCGGCCAACCCTTATGTGACCATCCTCGGCCCGGAACGCACGGCGTCGAGCCGGCTGAACCTGGCGCAGGCGTTCAACTCCGTGGGCACCACCATCGGGCCGCTGATTGGTGGGTATCTGATCTTCCAATATTTTGCCAAAACCGGGGCGCACGGAGCCGACTCGGTCAAGGTTCCCTACCTGGCCTTCTGCATCATCTTCGTGCTGCTGGCGGTCGTCTTCTTCGTGATCCGCCTGCCGCACGTCGGCGAAGGCAAAGTCGAACATGGCGTGGGCGCGTTAAAATATCCGCACGTCCTGCTCGGGGTGCTGGCGATCTTCATGTATGTCGGCGGCGAAGTATCCATCGGCAGCACCATCATCAGTTTTCTCGGGCAGAAGAGCGTGGCCGGACTGGACACGGTGGAGGCGAGCAAATATGTCTCCCTGTTTTGGGGCGGCATGCTGATCGGCCGCTTCATGGGCGCGGTGGAATTGAGCGAGCTGAGAAAAGTGAACAAGCAGCTGTTTTTGGTCGGCATTCCCGTTCTGGGATTTGTGCTGCTACTACTGACGCGCAGCTGGGATGCTGACAACCACAACTTCGATTTTGCGCACGGCTGGGGCATGGTTAAAAACTACCTGCCGCTCCTCGCCCTGTGCTGGGTCTTGTTCCAGTTTGGCAGAGCCATGGCCGGCCGGACGCTGCTAATTTTTGGAACGACCATTGTGGCCTTGCTGGCCGTGTCCATGGTTGAAGGCGGCAAGCTGGCAATGTGGTGCATTGTGGGCGTCGGCCTGTTCACCTCCATCGGCTGGCCAAACATCTTCTCGCTCGCGCTCGACGGCATGGGGGTTTACAAAAGCCAGGTGTCGTCGCTGCTGGTGATGGCAATTCTCGGGGGCGCGCTGCTGCCGCCGTTGCAGGGCTACATTGCCGACAAGCACGGCCTGCAAATCTCCTACATCGTGCCGCTGATGGCATATGCCTACGTCGCCTTTTACGGCTGGAAAGGCCATCGCTTCGGACGCCGGCCTCAATTGGCGGGAAAGTAATTATCAAGATTATGACTTCAAATGACGGGGCAATTACGGGCAGTCATCGCGCAAGCCATCCAGATTTTCGTGATCCATAGTGAACGCCACGGAATTGCCGTTTTCGGAATGCGTGATTTTAATGAGAAAAATCGTGTCGTAATCATCACCGGGCCAGGCCGGAACTTGGGCCGGGTTCCCGCCGTTGTCTTTGACCAGGTTTTTTGCCAATGCATCGAGCAGGGCATGTTCCCATGCAATGAAAACAGTGGCGTTTTGATAATTCGTCTTTTGCAGCTCGTTTTCCAGGCCTCTGATTTCGCCGTAACCGAACCGCGTGTTGACCGGCAGGCCGCAGCGGATGGCCGTCGGTTCGATGGTCGCCAGCGGACGCACATAATAATACTTGTCACCATCCACTTTTTGCGTGGGATTGGGCGCGAAGATGAACTGCGGCGCGCCATATTTTTCCAGCAGCACCTTTGGCAGGGCCAACGCGCGATTGAGACCGCGACACGTTAATTGGCCAAGTCCGCCGTGTGGTTTTTCGCCGTGGCGGATGCAGACGATGGTTTCCACGGCTAGCCCAGAAGGTTCGGTCGTGGGAACCAAATTGGTTTGTGCATCAGCACCGGCGGCCGCCGCAAATACAGTCAGCAGCAATGCATCCAGCATTTTCATATTATTGACATTGTTTCAGACAGGAGTTCTGTCCGGCGTTTTTTGCCGAGACGATCCGCAAAACATATATGTTCATCATAATAGATAAATATCAAAATGAAGTCGGCGAGTAATTCACTGGCCGTCAAACCCCAATTTTCGGTCAAGCCACGGTGCCGGCAGGTTGAGAAAAGTCTCGTCAGTCGAAAAATATAATGAAAGCTGCTTATCGCCGAATGAAACACCGTCGCCAATGCGGGAGCATTTTAGGTTGGGTGTCTGGCGCTTTATTAGGCTGAATCTTTTTACGCACGAACAAATTGTTCCATTCTAGAATGGCTTTGCCAAGTGCGGCTCGCAAGCGCGGCCAGCCCTGTTTCAATTCATCTTCATCCATGGTTTTGACCGACTTGAACTCGGTCTGCGCGATGCGGAGCAGTTCGTGCAGGTTGACTTCCGTTGGGGTTTCACCGAGCAGATGGCCGTCCAGCACCAGTTCGGCGGCATCTTTTTTCTCGTGAATGACACCCAAAAGGTTCAATACCGCTAAATGGATCAAAACAGCCCAAGGATCATCCAGCCAAAACCTCCGGTCCGACCAATTTCAACCCTCTCCAAGCCTCCTGTTGTTTATTATTCAAATCTGGCACATCTCGACGCAAAGCCAACCCATGCACATCCCGGACCAAATCTTTCATCACTTCCTTGAACATCGAGCGTTTCAACTCACCTAATTGGCGTTGTTCAGAGAGGCGGCAGAATACGTGGTATGCTTGCGTCACTGTCAAACACGAGCCTTTGCTTGGACCCCGTTCATTAGACCACTTGTGATGAGACAGTTTCCGGTGGTTTCAGTTTGTTGTTTTGCTGCCACTCAAGGTTCCGGTGGAAGGCGGGCGTAGCCCGACTGGAACCG
>CAISYZ010000158.1 GCA_903889895.1 uncultured Verrucomicrobia subdivision 3 bacterium
GCATAATGCCAGTCTGGCATCTTGACTGCTGGGGAAAATGACAAAACCAAGTCGGAATCGCTCACATCGTTTTTCCTGCAAAGCCCGTTTATTTATTGCTACTTACAACTGCCCACAGGCTCCGTGACCGGATGACTCTGGACATTTTTACACCATCGTAAGCTTGCCTTTGGTGTCGGACAGGTTCAAATTTTTGTGGTTAGGTTGCGTGGAGCGTATGAAAAAACTGCTTTGCATTTTCGCAGTGGCACTCATCATTTTTGGTGCAATCTTTGGCTGGTTTGAATCGCAGTCGGATACCAGCGCACAGAAGGCCGTGGAGGAAACTCGGCAAAATTTACGGCAGCAAGGTTTTAAAACCGATCTTTCAGATTTTGATTTTTCAACTTCGTCCGAGATGCGCGCCCGCGAGGCGATTTTGAAAGCCACGGCTCCGGACTTTCATTCCGAGCCATTTCACGATCATCCAAACCTCATGGAAATCGTTGGCAGCAATTCTGTGATTGTTGTTTGGAAGCAAGATTCACTTGAACGTGCCAATACATCATGGCCGGTTAATAATGACATGCTCACATGGGCGGAATTTCGCGAAGCCCTGCAAATAAATCAAACGCAAGTGGACGCCGCCTGCGGTGCCGTCATGTCAGGCCCCATCGGTTTCAACTTGGATGCGCGCGGTGGCAATGCCGTTAAGCTTCCGCATCTAGCCGTGCTAAAGAATCTCACCCAGATGCTCGGCAGCCGGAGTGTCCTCGATTTGCACGATGGCAACCTCGATGCCGCGTGGACAAACCTGATGGTTGCAACACGCCTCGTCACGGCTTGGGAACCTGAACCAGCCGAAGTTTCGCAATTGGTCCGGTTTGGAAACACCACTCTCGCGTTCAACGTCATCTGGCAGGCACTCCAAACGAATGACTGGTCTGATGACAAGCTGGCTCAACTTCAGCGGGAATGGGAAGGGCTGGATTTTTTTAAGCACCTGCCGGAGACAATGGCCTTCAAACGTGCGAGTTCATTGGCGGCTTTCGAGCAAGAACGTAATCCGCCAGCAGATGAAAGGTTTTCGCTGGCAGAATTTTCAAAGGAAATGTTCCGTCATCCATTGAATACTTTGTCTGAATTGAAATATATTAGGAAACACAGCAGCTATCTCAAGCATGGCATCTATGAAGATGAAACTAATTCGCTTATTTTCTACCGGGATCGTGAAGTTGAGCTTCGTAATGCAATTCAAGCCAAGACCTGGTTACAGATGCGCCAGCTTCCCGGAGTGACTAACGAAGTGCTATTTCAGTCAACAAATCATTCGCGGACACAAGTGATGATGAATTTGCACCACGCAGGCATGCGTTTCCAAGAAAAAGGTGCCGGATTCCTCGGCCGAGCCGCTGATGCTGAAGCACGTCGCAGAATCCTGATCACCGCAATCGCCTTGGAACGCTATCGTCAAAAACTTGGATCGTATCCACAAACACTGGCCGAACTTGAGCCGGACTTTCTAAAAAATGTCCCTGTGGATTTCATGGACGGGCAACCGTTGCGCTACCGGCTGACGGCTGACGGCCATTTTCTTCTTTATTCTATTGGGCTGGATTGCGTAGATAATGGCGGAATCATTCAGACGCGTGAACAGCGCATTAGAGCGAACCGGGAAGCCGGCTTGATTGGAATCCCGCCCGAAGCTGATATAGTATGGCCGCTGCCGGTGCCAAACGCCGTCGTGGTGGCATTGCGCCAGGAACAACTGGCTGCCCGTCAGAATAAAGCTGCCGAAATTGAAGAGTTGCAGGCGCACGCCCAATGGGAACACGCCGCCCACCATCAGGCCGATGTCGAAAAACTTCTGGCCGCAGCCACAGTGCAAAGTTGTCCGGATCTAAACTATCATGGCCGTCCCCTGAGTGAAATTCTTCGCAACCAAAATTCCACTGGAACCAACCGATTGACGCTGGGCCAGATGCTTGCACTCAAGCAAATCATCACCGGGGATGAACCGGAAACAATCACTTTTGAAGTGGCGGTCGCCTACGATGTCGTGACCAATCTAGGCAATCTTTATTTGTATATAGACCCCACAAACAATGATGATTCCATAGATGGTTGTAACGTCCAGCAGATGGAATACACCCGCGCTGACAATGGTGACTGCCGGCTGGCTTGGAGCACGATTTATGAATCACCCGGCAAACACGCATTGCAAATTGGCCTGCTGTTAAATGACATGCAGACAAACGACACGGATATTAGCGGTCCTTTGTTGCCATTTGTAATCACAAACCTTTGTCAGTTCAGTCTGACATCAGCACATTTTGATCAGGATACCGGCGCGACATTTCACGCCAAACTGCCGGAGGCGAACGGTAACTTTACAATCGAACTCAACACCACCAACGGCACGCGCCTGAAGACCATCACCGGCAGCACGACCAACGGCGTCATCAAGGTGCATTGGGACTTGATAGACGAGCACGGTCAGCGTTTCACTAACGATTTTTTCAACTCCGTTTTCCACATTGAACTCCCAGATTCAGGGCGCACGCAGACATTAAAAGGGCCGTGATAATTAACAGATTCCGCCCTCTCATCTTCGAGCAGAGAAATAATTGTAGCGGACACCAAAACGGACACCAAACGGATTAAAAACGATACGGTCGGATAAAACAGTTTTTGCTTGAATACCCAATGAAATCAGGCATATTTGAAGTGCAACGGCGGGAAAATCAGGCCGATTCCGACTCCCGCCTCCAACCAATAGGTAAAAAAAGAGCCAGCACTACTGCCGGCTCTTTTTCGTTTTGTTAATTCCACACCGCCATCTTGTCCACGGCCACACTGAACGCCCTGGACTTGATGCGCGCCGATTCGCCAAACCACGCCGAATTGAGGCGCTGATTTGCGTTCTTCCGGGTCTTGCGATGGTCCATCCATTCCGTGACGCCATTGAATCCCGCCCACAACGTCCCCTCGACGCCGGCCAGCCGGTTGCCCTTGCCCTGGTCGAAGAAGAACTCGCTCCAACTGCGGTCACGTTGCGCCAGCAACTGCTTGTCCGGCTCCGTGGAATCCGGATACACCGCCGTCAGATATTCGCCGAGTCGCCCACCATCCAGCTTCACCCGGCTCATGGCCTGGAACGTCTGTTCCATGTCCGCGAACCGGTCATGGATCAGCCCCAACATCTCGTGCGCCTGTTTGAGTTTCTGCCGGATGTCGCCGTGATGCGCCACCCTCCAGGCCAAACCGTCATTGAGGGCGAGCGTCAGCGTGTTCTGGCAGACGACACGCACCGGCGTGAACTTGATGGTCACACTGCTTTTGCCGTCGTGGCTGTTGGACAGCAGCAGGTATTTTTCCGTGATGTCATCGCCGGCGACCCGGATGTGGCCGGGCAGCTTGGCGAGGATCCAGACGCGCTCCCCGTTGCCGAGCGCGCCGGCGGTGTGGTAGATGGCGGCGTCCTGGCCGACGATGGGATCGAAGAACTGGAACGCCTGGTGATTTTGCAGCGGGGTGTATTCGTTGCTGACGACGCCCAGCACCGGGTCGGTGCGCTGGATGAGGTCGCCCGTCCTCCTTACAACGGCAAACCGGTCAGTCACCGGGATGCGTTTGGAGCCGGCGAAGAGCGGCAGCTTGACCACCTTCCAATTGAGGCGGGCGACGGCGATGGCTTCCTGGGCGGTGGCAGGCTGGTCGAGCCGGGTGTCGAGACCGTGCCAGGGAACTTCGTCGATGTAGAACATCGAAGCGTGGCCGTTTTGCATGAGCAGATTATGTGACATGATGTTTTCCTTTCGTGGGTTGAACTGCGCCGCCGGTCATGGCGTCGTCTTTCGGTTGGGGTTGTGAGGTTCAGAGCCGGGGCGCGCCTGTCGGCAGGGTGTTGGTTTTGGTTCCGGCCTGGAAGAACAGGACGCCGGCGTCGTTGCCCTCGTCGTCGGCCATCGGCCAGAGCAGCGCGCCGTCATCGAGCTGGA
>CAISYZ010000159.1 GCA_903889895.1 uncultured Verrucomicrobia subdivision 3 bacterium
GTCTCGGGTTCAGGTCAAGACGTCTCGGGTTCAGGTCAAGACGTCTCGGGTTCAGGTCAAGACGTCTCGGGTTCAGGTCAAGACGTCTCGGGTTCAGGTCAAGACGTCTTGGGTTCAGGCCAAGGCATCTCGGGCTGACGCCAAGAAGTCTTTGGCTGCCGCGTCAACGTCGTTGGCTTAAGCCGACAATTCGTAGTTCAGAAACGAGAGACCGTAGAGCGCCGCCGTCTCCACCCGCAGCGTGAGCGCGCCGAGCGTGATGGGCTTGGCGCCGGCTTGCTCGATGGCTTGCAATTCGGCGAGGGTGAAATCGCCTTCCGGCCCGATCCACACGCCCGCGCTGCGCGGCTTCCGGCCGTGTTGCCGGTGAAATTCCGCCAGCCAGACGCGCGGATGCTGGCGCTCCGTTTGCAGCGAGCCGACGAGGGTCAATTCCGGCAGGTTGCCGGGGGCGAGCCAGGCCTTGAGGTTTTGTGGCGCGGCGACTTGGGGCAGCCACGGCGCGCCGCATTGCTTGATGGCCTCGATGGCGACGGTCTGCCACTTGTCGCGCTTGGCCTCCGCGCCGTCGTCATCAAGCTGCGTCACCACGCGCTCGGTGAGCAGCGGCACGATGCGGTGCGCGCCGAGTTCCACGGCCTTCTGGATGATGCTTTCGATGAGCTTGCCCTTGGGGATGGCGACGAGCAAAGTGAGCGGGCAGGGCGGGGCGGGGGTGAAACGCTTTTCCCCCACCGCGAGGACGAGGGCATTCTTGTTCGCGGATTCCACGGCGCAAAGATATTCCGTGCCCGCGCCGTCGAGGACGGTCACGCTTTCGCCGCGCTGGAGGCGGAGGACATGGAGCGCATGGTGCGCCTCGCGTCCGTCCAGCCGGAGCGAATCGCCGCGGCAACTTTCAACGGGCAGATAGAAACGATGCAGGGACATTTATGATTGATGCTTTACGCTGGATGATTTGCTGACGCGCTGCTTGAGTTCCGCAGGATTCATCGGCGGCATCTTCATCAACCGGCGACCAATCATCAATCAAAAATCAACAATCACCAATCGCTTCGCTTACTGAAAGAACTTCTTGGCCTTGGCGAAGAAGCTTTGCGAGAGCGGCATTTCCTTGCCGTCGCAGAGCGCGGCGAATTCCGACAGCTTCTGCTTCTGTTCGCTATTCAGATGCGTGGGCACTTCCACCTGCACGCGGACGTGGAGATCGCCCTGGCCGTGGCCCTGCAAACTTTTCACGCCGCGACCCCGGAGGCGCAAAAGGGTGCCGGGCTGCGTGCCGGCGGGAATCTTCACCGTGGCCCGACCCGACAACGTGGGCACTTCAATCTCCGCGCCGAGTGTGGCCTGAATGAAGCTTACGGGAACTTCGCACAGCAGGTCGTCGCCTTCGCGTTGGAAAATCTCATGTTCCTTGACCTGCAAAAAAACATAGAGGTCGCCGTGCTGGCCGCCGCGCGCGCCGGCCTCGCCGTTGCCGGGTGAACGGAGGCGCGTGCCCGCTTCCACGCCGGCGGGGATGCGCAGCTTGATCTGGGAGGTGCGCTCGTGTTTGCCGCTGCCGGTGCATTTCTTGCAGGGCTTCTCCAGGATGCGGCCGGCGCCTTTGCAATGCGGGCAGGTCTGGGCGATGCTGAAAATGCCGCGGGCGGTCAGCACCTGGCCGCGTCCGCCGCAGGTGCCGCAGGTGCGCAGCTTGGAGCCGGCCTCCGCGCCGGAGCCGCCGCAGCCTTCGCATTGGTCCAGCTTGGTGACGGAAATCTCCTTTTCGCAGCCGAGCGCCGCCTCTTCAAGCGTGAGCTGCATGTCGTAGCGCAAATCATCGCCGCGCTGCGGGCCGTTCGGGTCCTGGCCGCCGCCGAAAAGATTCTCAAAGATGCTGCCACCGCCGCCGCTGCCGCCGAAAACTTCGCGGAAGATGTCGAACGGATCGTGAAATCCGCCGCCAGCCGCGCCCCCACCGCCGCGTGCGCGGGCCCGCGGGTCGAAGGCGTCGTGACCGTATTGGTCATAGGCGGCGCGCTTCTGGGGATCGCTGAGGATTTCGTAGGCATGGCCGAGTTCCTTGAAATTTTCCTCGGCCTGCTTGTCGCCCGGGTTTTTATCCGGGTGAAATTTCACGGCCTGCTTGCGGTAGGCCTTCTTGATTTCATCGTCGCTCGCGCCCTTGCTGACGCCGAGCACCTCATAATAGTCGCGTTTGGCCATGGAGATTTAACGGTAGAAGCGTTGCAGTTTGCGCGCGCCAGAAAATCAGGCGGCGGCAGTGGCCGGCTTTTTGGCCACGATGACGGTGGCGGGGCGCAACAGGCGTTCCTTGAACTTGTAGCCCTTGCGCAACTGCTGGAGCACGTTGCCCTCGGCGACCTCGGCGGATTCCTGCTCGGAAACGGCCTCGTGAAAATTCGGATCGAACGGCTTGCCGGCCGCATCAATCTCTTCCAGGCCGCTCTCGACGAGCACGCTCTTCAACTGCTGTTGGATCATCGCCACGCCGGACTGGAGCGAGGCGAGCTTGTCGCCTTGCGCATTCTGCGCGGCGGCGAGCGCCATCTCGAAGTTGTCGAGGACGGGCAAAACCTTTTGAAGCAGGGAGAACGTGGCGTATTGCGCGGACTCAATCTTTTCGCGGGCAGCACGCTTCTTGAAATTATCGAAGTCCGCAGTGGTGCGGAGCAGGCGCTCCCAATTTTCATCGGCCTTGGCGGCGCGGGTCCGGAGTTCCTCCAACTGCTCCGGCGTGGGCGGCGGGAGATTCTCAGGCGCGGTCTCGGCAGCGGCGGCGGCGGACAAATCAGTGTCGTTTTTGCTCATAGGCTTTTTACGTCCAAACATTCGGATGGCCAAAATAGCAGAGTGGCGGCGACCGGGCAACGGGCAAGACGCCAGCGGCGGCGAATTTGGAATTTCAAATTACAAATCCGGAACGCGAAATTTGCGGTATGCGATTTATTGCGGCGGGACGAGCTTCTGGAATTCCGGGAGGGCACGCAGAGAATTGAGGTGCGCATCCGTGCGCGCCTGGGCCAGCAGGTCGCGCTTGGTGGGGTCGGCCTTGATCCGCGCGGCGCTCAGGTCGAGCGCGGTCTTGAGGTTGGTGAGCGCCGGGGCGGTTTCGCCGAGATACGCCTGCAACGCCGCGAGGTCATAGCGCGGCTCCGGCTGATCGGGGGCGAGGGCCGCGAGCTTCACGAGCGCCTGCTCCAGCTTCGGCATGTTGGCGAACTGCGAATAATAGCTGGCGATGGTGGCGGCGTCGGCATACTTGAGGTTCGGGCTGGCGAGCGCCTGGTCAAACAGTTCCACCGTGCGGTTGGTCTGCTGCAGTTGCGCGTAGGTGATGCCGAGCGTGATCAGGTTGCGGACATCGCCGGGGTTGGCCTTGGCGGTGGCCTCCATCTGTTCAACCTGGCCGACGGCCTGGCTCCGTTCGTCGTTCTGCTTTTTGTAGGACTTCAGGTTGTCAATCAGGCTGGTGATCTGGTCGTTGTAAGGATCCAGCTTCTTGCAGGTCTGGGCGACGAGCAGGGCGTCGTCAAAGCGACCGAGCGGCAGCAGGAAGTTGATGTAGCGATAGACCGCTTCCGGGCTGTAAGGACAGAAGGCGAATGCCTGCTTGAAGGCGTAATCCGTCTCGCGGATGAGCGCGTTCTGGCTGGCCGGGGTTTTCTGGCGATATTCCGGCGGGCATTGCGGGCTGAGGCGCCACGCATACATGCCGGCCTGCGAGCTGCGCAGCTTGGAGAACGCCTTCTGCGCGTCGTCGTCGCTGGCGAACTTGCGGTCGCCGGTGTAGCCGGCGAAATTGTTGCCAACGTAGGTGCGCTCGACAAATTTGCAGATGTCGGCGATGGAGGTGTTGTAATCAATGAAATTGCCGCAGAGGCGCGTCGAGAAATCCGCCCAGAACTTGTGGTCGAGGTCGAAGCTGTCCTGGGTCAATTCCGGCAGCGGATTGCGGTTGATCTTCATGATGACGCCGAAGGGCGTCTCGTAGGGATACATCCAGTCGAGCGGGAAACTTTCCTCGACGTAGAATTCATTGGTCGGGCAGTGGTCGAAGATGACCTTGCAGAGCAGGCCGTTGATGTTCATCACCGCGACCTGGCCGGAGACCTGCACGCGGCCGCCCTCGACGTGAACATCTTCACCGGGCTTGAGCTGGTTCAACTGCGCGCGGCGGCCGACATCCTCCGTGTAATCCTCAAAGCATTGCTGCGAATCGGTCGGCGATGGGATGTAGATTTCCGTCGGCGGATACACGCCGGCGGCGCGGCGGTAGCTTTCCACGTGCTTGCCCCACGCGGTGAATGGCACGTCGAGCGTGTTGTAAAGCAGCTTGGCGACGCCTTCGATCAGGCCATTGCCGGACTCGCCGTTGCCGGCCTCGATGCCGTCAGTGATGATGGTGCCGGGCGTGGTGAGACCGCCGACGGCGCAGACGTATTTGAAGAGCCGACTGAAGAACGGCGGGTCGTCCTGTTTCGAGCGGTTGTATTGCGAGCGCAGATAGTCAAGGTAGGTGCCGTCCGCTAGCGCGTTCTGCGTGATGAGGTAGCAGTCGCGGCGGTCAAATTTCTGATCCTGCTCCGGCTGGCAGCGGTGCGGAATGAAGCTTTCGCAGAAAATCATGTAGGTCGGACAGAACCGGCCCGGATCCGTGCCACCGAAGACGATGGTGTTCCGCGCCATTTCGGGATAGATGAGCTTGGCATTTTTCGGGTCCTTGAGCAGGTCGGCGCGGAGCGTATTGTCATAACTCAGCTTGCCGGTCTGCGGATTCAGGAAGGGCGGCGTGAACATGTCGTGGCCAAACCAGTAGCCGAACCAGTGGTTGCGCTGCTCGCTCTTATACCAGTGCGACATTCCCGACCACAGCGGCGCGAGGCAGAAGAGGCCGAGCAGAATCAACACCGGTCCGCGGCTGCGATAGAAGAGCAGCGCGCCGATGAAAAGGATGGGCGTCGCCACGAGCAACAGGTTCGCGAGCACCGGCAGGCCGTATTGGCCCGGGGCAAAGGACTGCACGATCCAGTGCGGCATTTCGCCGAGGCCAAACTGGCCGTTCGGGCCGAGCGCGAGATAATCCCAGCCGCTCCAGTTCGGGAACGGCAGCCAGGACACCTTCATCTGGCCGGCCTTGCCGAAGTGCAGTTTGCCGATGGCTTCAACCAGGCAATAAACCGCGAGCACCAGCGCCACGCCGCCACCGATTAAACCGAACCGGCGGAACTTCTGGTAATGCGTCGCGATGTAGGCCGCGAGAATCGTCAGGCCGTAGCCGATCATGATGGCGAACACGCCATGTGACGCAGAGAAGAAGACTTTGTTCAAGTCCGACGTGGAGCGGTCCGCGGTCACGTTCAGCACCATGACCAACTGCACGGAAAGCAGCAAATAGATGACCGTCAGGCCGATGATCCAGCCGCGTTCGCGGGGCTGCATTTTTTTCAGGAACAGGAACGGCACCAGCCCGATGAACATATACACCCAGCTGAACGACTCCGACAGACCCTCCGCCAGATAATAGAGCTGGAAGATGAAGCGCGAAGGATCCTGCAGCACGTTGACGCCCTCGCCGGTGCCGTATTGGCCGCGGCTCAACGCGTGGAAAAAGCCTTCCACGGTGCGCGGGTAGCCCCACTGCATCGGCGGGCAGGTCATGCACGAGACCGGCTCATAAAGATAAACCATCACCCCCGCCGTCCACATGACCCCCATGATGATGACGGATTTCCATTCCGTGAACAGCTTGCTGGTTTTCATGAACAGCGAGCCGGCGACTGCGATGGAGACCAGGCCCACGATGTGGAACAGCGTCTTTTCGGTCATCGTCATCGCGTTCAGCGCGGGCACTGTGCCCTTGGCGATATAGGCGAGGATCAGCAGGTAAATCGCCGTGTTGACGGCGAAGATGTCTCGGCCGAGTTTCGGCAGCACCAGCGCAATCAAGACCTCCACGCCAACGGCGCTCAGGATGAGACTTTGGTGGATGGTCGCAATCCAGCCGTAAATCAGGATCGCCACATACAAATACCAGCGCTGGTGCGGCGCATACATCCAGCGCATCAGCAGCGCGATCATACCCAGCAGCCACGGCACCCCGAAGATGGAGATGCGGTTGATAACCACCGATTCGTGCCACATGAAATAACCCAGCCCCAGCAGCATGCCGGACACCACGCCGGAAATCACGCAGATGGTGTTTTCCCAGCGGCGATCCACGCTCTTCAAGTCCTCGATGCCTTCAATCAACATGCTGCTGCCGCGCGAGACCATCAGCGCCAGCAAGCCGCAGCCCATCGCCGAGGCGAACGACTGACCCACTTCCACGCGCCACGCGACGTTGCCGAACGGCACGATGACCGTCCACAAATAACTCCAGATCGCCCAGAACGGATAGCCCGGCGGATGCGGGATGCCCGCGTAATAAGAGCCCGTGCACAGCTCGCCGGAATCCTCCAGGGTCAGCTCCGGCGCGAGCGTCCACAAATACACCGCCCAGACCGCGCCGAAGGTGATCAGCAACGCCAGCCAGTCCATCCGCCGGAACATCGGCGGCACTTTTTCCGCCATGGCGGCCTTGGGGGCCTCTTTGACTTGGGGACCAGTATTTTTGATGTTGTTCGGTTTAGGTGTTTCCATTGGCGACATTATTCGTTGCTAAAATTCGTTGACGGCGTAAAACAACCATTAGAGTTGAAAACGCTATGATTTGTCGAATCAAAAGTGACGCTGGCGAGGTGGTTTTGTGCCGAATGTTGGTCGTCCGCCGTGGCCAGCATCGCCGTCAGACCCGTCCCGGCCAGGCTGAACAGCGGCCGCCGTTCCGACAGCTCGGCGCTGTGGTTGAGCGTCATCAGCGTCAACAGTGCGCACGCGGTCGTCGGCACGAGGCAGCCCCAAAACCACTTCGCGGCGCGCGGATGCGGGTCGGTCTCAAAAATCCGTCGCTCAAGCCGTTTCGAGGCCGGGCGCGGCTGCCAGGAAAGCATCTGTTGTTCGTTCCAATCGGTCTTCATAATTAATTCCTTTCAGTTGGCCTTTGATTTTCTGCAGGCCGTAGCGGTAACGGCCCGCCGCCGTGTTCGGGGAAAGCTCCAGCAGGCCGCCGATCTCATCGAACGTGTAGCCGTGCCAGATTTTCAGCACAATGACCTCGCGCTGGTCGGCGGGCAAGGCTTCCAATGCCCGCACGGTGGCCGTTTGCAACGCCCGTTCCGCCGCATCGTCCGGCGCCGGCTCGAACCAATTGTGGCCGTCCGCCAGGACTTCCCATTCACGCGTCAGCCGGCGCCAGAACGTGCGTTTGTAATTCCGCGCGCGGTTGCGGTAGGCGCGCACACAATAATGTTCCAGCCGCCCCGGCGGCACCGTCAGCTGCATCAACGCCACGAACGTTTCCTGCAAGACATCCTCCGCCTCGCCGTGGCTCAGGCCGAGCGCGCGACCGTAAAGGATCAGCTCCGCCGCCTTCGCGGCATACAGGGTTTGGCACCAGTGGGGTTCGTTTGCGTTCACGTTCTGCACCATAGACACCGCTCCCCGCATTTTTGTATAAAGAATTTTTCACTTCACCCGCGCCCCGGCTTCCGGCAGCATCTCGCGCACATGTATCTCGGCAAGAAGATCGTCGTCGTCATGCCCGCCTACAACGCGGCCAAGACCGTCACGCAAACCGTGGATGAAGTCCACCAGCAGGGCATCGTGGATTTGATCATCCTCGTGGACGACCGCAGCCGCGACGATACCGTGCAGGTCGCGTCCCAGCTCCTCGGCGTCAGAGTTCATGTGCATGAGAAGAACACCGGTTATGGTGGCAACCAGAAGACCTGCTATCGCCTCGCGCTGGAGGCCGGCGCGGACATCGTCATCATGGTGCATCCGGATTATCAATACACGCCGAAGCTCATCCCTGCCATGGCCTCGATGATTGCCAACGACCTGCATCCGTGCGTGCTGGGCAGCCGCATTTTGGGTGGCTATTCGCTGCTGGGCGGCATGCCGTGGTGGAAATTCATCGCCAACCGCTTTCTCACGGCGGCGGAAAACATCATGATCGGCGCGAAACTTTCCGAATACCACACCGGCTATCGCGCGTTCTCGAAGGAACTGCTCCTGAAGCTCGACCTCTCGCAGAATTCCGACGACTTCGTGTTCGACAACCAGATGCTCGCGCAGATTATCTGGCACGGATTCACCATCGGCGAAGTGAGCTGCCCGACGAAGTATTTCACCGAGGCGTCCTCCATCAACTTCAAGCGCAGTTGCCAGTATGGTTTTGGCTGTCTCGGCACCGGCCTGAAATTCCGCCTCGCCAAGCTGGGGCTGCTCCAGAGCAAGTTGTTTCCGAAATAAAACCTCGGCGCAATTTCACCGGCCTTGCCGCCCTCACACCGCCCGGGCGGACGTCAGATTGCTCCACGGGCTTTTACCGGCGATGTTCTCCGCGCGGATGCGGAAATAGTAAAGCTTCCCCGGCACGAGGTCTGGCACGGTGTAGCTTTGGGCGCGGGTGCCGCCGGCAATGCGCCAGCCTTTTTCATTCAGCGGATTGGTATTGAACTGCACATGGAACAGACAACGCCGCACCGAACGTTTCCAATCCAGCCGGATTTCGCCCGAAAACTTCGTGGCCCGCGCCGTGAGGGTTTGCGGCGCGGCGGGCAGGCCGACTTTTTGCCAGTCCTTCCGCACCGTCAACCCCGCCGCCGTCATGGCCAACGGTTCGGCGTTGGTCTGCACCAGCAGGTGCAGGCATGCGTATGACACCGCCTCACGCGCGGCGCGCAAATGGGTGCGGTGGCCGGTGATTTCATGCTTCAATTGCACCCGCAACTGCTGGATGCACTGCCGGCTGGCATGGGCGGTGGCCACGACGGCTTGCACCCCGGCGAGATCCATGTCCGACTGCGTCGCCGTCGGCAGTTGGGCGAACCGGGCCAAGTGGGTGTCGCAAATCTCCAGTTGTTTCGCGGCGGAAGCATTGCGGAAACCGAGCTTGAAGTTCTTTCGTTTCATAATCACCTCAACGTGGCCGGCGATAACCTTTATGGTTTGGCCGAGCCAAATCACTTTACGCCGATTTAAAGGGATTTCGACGAAAAAAAGGGTGTGGCCGGACGATTTTATGTGGCCTTAACCAGAAAAATAATGGTGCTAATACTAAATTAGCGCCATGTATTTTCCAGGGAACACGTTGTCGGCGACCGTTACCACATGGTAAAATCCAAACACATGGAGCTAAACTTAAATTAGCACCATATTTTTTCCCGCGACCATGTCTTCCCTGCGGGGAACCACATTGTTCCTGGCCGCGAAGACGTTGTGGCGGGAAAATACATGGTGCTAAAATTAATATAGCACCAATTATTTTGGGTTTTGGTCATGGTATTTGGGCCGGAAGTGAATGTGGTTTCCGCCCAAGTCATCCCAATCCATCGGCAGGATGGGTTGCGCGCGCCGGACCGTCACTTAAACGAAGGGGATGAGCAGGTCGTCGCCGTTTTGCTCGACATCATGCCCGTTTCCCGTCATGCTTTGAATTCAGAAGTGATTCTTTTTCTTGCCCGTAACTTTGGGGACTCGGTGTTGGTCTAGCTGACAAAACCTAACCAGTTGTAAAATTTAGTGGCACATCTGAACATCTACGGCTACGGGGCGTGTATGATCGCCGGCTACCCCTTGCCGGCGGAAAACGGCTTTCTAAATCTCGCCGTCCAGCACCTACGCCAACAAACCCAGACCCAGCCATCGCTGGAAATCGTGGCCCTCGGCGGTTTCCCCGCCACGCGCGCGCCAAAACACCTGGCCAAGCGCGTGCTCGTGCACCGGCCCGATGTGGTGGTCATCCAGTTTGGCTCCACGGATGCCAGCGCGCCGCTGCGCAATGGCCTCATTCTCCGCCACCTCATCAAGAAAGATCCGCACCAACGGATAAAAGTCTCAACCCATGCGCCCGGCTTGGTGGATGGTTTGAAATGGCAGTTGCGCAGTCTGGCCAGCGAACTGTTGCTCGTGCCGTCGCTCACGCCGCTGGAGGAATATGTGACGGCCATGCTGGATTTGGTGAAGCAAGCGCGGGCCGCCGGGTGTCAGGTCGTGGTGGTGTCGCCGTTCGTGATGGCGAGCCGCCGGAGCAACCGCTTTGCGCGGCATTTCACCGAGGTGCTGCAACGCCGGCTGCCGCTGGATGGCAAAACCCATTTCCTCGACGCCCACGCCCTGCTGTCCGTCGGCCCGCGCCGTGACCTGCTGTTATGCGACGGTTTCCATCTCTCCCCGCTGGCTCACCAAAAAGTAGGCGCCGCTTTGGGCGAACTGCTGGTGCAGATTAGCCGGGCGTAAAACCGTTCATCCCATCGCTTCCGCCACGCGCTGGATGCTCGTGGCCTTGCCGGTGGAATCGTCAATGCGGATGAGCGCGCCGTGGAGCTTCACCTGATTCCGCGCCACGTCGAACCGCTGCGGCATGCCGGTCAGGAATTTTTTGAGCACCGGCTCAATCTTGCGGCCGAGGCAGCCATCGTGCGGCCCGGTGAAACCCGCGTCGCTCAAATAGGCCGTGCCGTGGGGGAGAATCTGTTCGTCCGCCGTCTGCACGTGGGTGTGCGTGCCGACCACCGCACTGACGCGCCCGTCCACAAACCGGCCGAACGCAATCTTCTCCGACGTCGCCTCCGCATGGAAATCCACAAAGATGATTTTGGTGTGCTGGCGGAGCTGGGTCAGCTCTTCGTCGGCCACGAGAAAGGGGTTGTCCATCGGCGGCATGAACACGCGGCCTTGCAGGCTCATCACGCCGACCGGCGGCAGGTGGCGCACTTGAAAAACATTGGCGCCGCGGCCGGGGACGGTGCGGGGATAATTCAGCGGGCGCAGGAAACGCGGCTCGCGCTCGAGCAATTCCAGCACGGACTTTTGGTCCCAGAGATGATCCCCGCTGGTGATGACATCCACGCCGGCCGAAAATAATTCGCCCGCGATCTGCGGCGTGATGCCGTTGCCGCCGGCGGAGTTTTCGCCATTGGCGATGACGAAATCCAAAGCGTGTTCGTCGCGCAGGCGCGGCACGATGGCCTGCACGGCACTGCGGCCGGGCTCGCCCACGATGTCGCCGATGAAAAGGATTTTCACGCGGAAGATTAAACCACGAAAAACCCGGAAGGCACGAACAGAAAAATGGGCCGAGTGAACCTGCCAGTCAGCAAAGTCTAACCCAACCCCGGTAGGGCTGACCTGCCGGTCAGCCCAAATCACCCACCGCAAGGTTTGGTGCATTAAGGCCGCCGGCGAATGAAGGCTGGCTTCGGTGAGGTCGAGGCGGCGCGGCAGCGCCGCCCTACCAAAATTTTATGGCCAGCCCGCCAGCGCGCCGAGGATGACCGCGACCAGCCACAACAGCAGGACGGCTTGCCGCCGGTTCAGACCCCACGCGACGAGCCGGTGGGAAACGTGATTGGTGTCGCCAATCCAGAATGGTTGCCCCCGGAGCGTGCGGAACACGGTGACTTGCGCGAGGTCGAGCAGGGGAATGGCCAGCACCAGCAGCGGCGACAGCACCGCGAAGGGACGGGGATTTTGTTTCGTGTAAAAGTGCGGCAGGATGGCCATCACCGCGAGCAGGTAGCCGACGAGATGGCTGCCGGCATCGCCCAGGAACGCGCGGGCGTGGGGGAAGTTCCACGGCAGAAAGCCCACCAGCGCGCCGCACATCAAACAGCCCGTGATGGCCACGAGATATTCGCCGTGCGCCGCCGCAATGAGCGCGAAGAAGAACGCGCCAATCGCGCCGAGACCGGCACAGAGGCCGTTCATGTTGTCCATGAAGTTGAAGGCGTTGATGACCGTGAGCAGCCAGAGAATCGTGATGGCGTAGCTGAACACTTCGCTGTGGACGAACAGGGTGATGCGCTTGCACGCCGCGGCCACGGCGATGGCGATGATGATCTGGCCGAGAAATTTTGGCAGCGCCTTCAGCTCGTGTTTGTCGTCCAGCCAGCCGAGCAGGGTGATGGCCACCGCGCCGAGGGCGAGGACGAACAGTTCCAACCCGCGCCGGTCGAGGCCGTGGACGATGGCGTTCGCGGCGGTCACCTTCACGATGTCGAGTTTCAGCAGCAGGGCGCCGACCATCAAAGGCAACAGAATGCCGGTCAGCACCGCCAGGCCGCCGGCCAAAGGGATGGGCGTGTGGTGAATCTTGCGGTGGCCGGGGTCGTCCACGAGCTGGGTGCGCAGGCACCATTGGCGCCACAGCGGCAGACTCAAGAGCGACGTGACCAGCGCGCCGGCAAACGCGGCGGTGAAGAAGTTAAACGGAAAGGTCACGTTTTAATTGGGCAACCTCGGAGAGGCATTGGCAATGATGCGGCTCCAGAGATGCTGGTAAAGTTGATATTGATCCGCCACCATTTTTTTGACGGAAAAGTTTTCCTTTACGAACGCCGCCCCATTGCGGCCGAATTTCCCGCGCAGCTCCGGGTTGCGGGCCAGCAGGGATAATTTTTTGGCGGCCATGCCCACGTCGCCGGAGCGCACGAGATAGCCGGTTTGGCCACCGAGGCAAACTTCTTCCGCGCCATCAAAATCGTAGGCCACGACCGGCCGGCCCGCCGCCAATGCCTGCGGCAGCACGCGCGGCAGGCCTTCGGGAAAAGTGGAAAGATGCGCGAGACAATCCATCACGCCCAGCTGGCGCGGCACGTCCGCCGGCGGCACGAGGCCGGTGAAAACCACCTTGTCCTGCACGCCCAGATTTGTTGCCATCACTTCCAGCCGCGCGCGCAGCGGTCCGCCGCCGACGAACAGCAGGCGCGCTTGCGGACACTCCGGCAGCAACCGCCGGAAGGCATTGAGCAAATCGGCGTGGCCTTTGCGCGGCACGAGCCGGGCAATCTGCCCGATGACAAAGTGCTCCGGCCCGAAGCCGAGCTGCTGCCGCAGCGCCCAATCCGGCTTCACCGCGAGAAAGGGTTCGAGGTCAAAGCCGCTGAAAATCTTGGTGTAGTCGTCCGCCTGCCCGATGCCAGCGGCGAGGTAACGTTGCTTCAGCGCCTCGGCGACGACGATGAAATGATCCGTCACCTTGCCCGCGCGTCGCTCAGCCGCGGTGAAAATGATGTTGGCCCGCGCGCCTTGGAAGTTGCCGAACGACGGCCCGTGAATATGATGAATGATGAGCGGCACGCCCGCGCGCTTGGCGGCGAGACGGCCAAGGATGCCGGCCTTGCCGCTGTGCGTGTGGACGATGTCCGGCGACTGCGCGCGCAGGAGTTTTTCCAGTTTGCGCAGGGCGATAAAATCTTTCCACGGATGGACGGGGCGCACCAGTTCGGGGACGACGGTCAAATGCTCCGGTTGGTCGGAAAAAATGTCGCGCGCGGTTGGTTCCAGCGAACCTTCCGGGCCGATGGTCGGGCCGGAAATTAATTTTACCTCCAGGTCGGGCCGCGTGCGGAGACCGCTGACGGTGGCGAGGGTGTTCTCCTGCGCGCCGCCAATGACCAGCCGGGTGATGATGTGCGTGACGCGCATGCGTCATTTACCGCGCAACTGCGTCAGGCGGTCTTTGACGGTCTGGATCTCCGTGGGATTGTTGGTCGGGGCGTTGTTCAGGTAGATTTGGTAGTTGCGGATTGCATCGTTGGTGTTGTGTTGCCGCCAGGCGACTTCCGCCAGGCCAAATGCCACCTGGTAGGAATTGGTGAATCCAATCTGCAAATAATTGTAATCCGCGCGGGCGCGGTCAAGCTGGTCGGTCTTGAGATAGGCCAGCGCGCGGTCGAAGCGGGAGGTTGGCTCGTTGGTGGCGATGTTCAGGACATGCGTGAAGGATTCGATGGCCTGCGGGTAAGCGGAACTCTGCAGCTCCGTATAGCCCTTGCTGAACAGCCCTTGCAGATTTTCGGGGTCATCTTGCAGGTGGCGTTCAACGACATGCAGCGCATTGGTGTAAAGACCACGCGTGAGATAAGTCTGAAAGGCGGTGGTGAGCAGATTTATGTCGTTCGGGTGGCGGCTGACTTCGAGATCAATCAAATCGCTGGCCGCCTTGATTTCATTTTTCTGAAAATGCGCGGCGGCGGTGATGAAGTTCAGTTCCGCAGAATTATTTTCCGTAAGCCCGAAGCGGTAGGGATGCGTCAGCGGGTCGTTGAGATTTTCCAATGCCCGGTCGGGCAGGTGGTTCATGAGGTAAAGCTGCGCGAGCCACAGACGGACGGTGAGATTGTCGGGTGCGACTTCGCGCACACGCTCGAAGGGGGCGACGGCCTGGCGCATGTAACCGCCTTGCGCCAGCATGAGGCTGCTGACGAAGACGAAACTCGGATCGTCGAAGGGGCCGTTGGCGTTGAGCATGGAATTCCAGTCGCGGTATTTGCCGAACTGGTCGGGTGTGACGCGCTCCGGGTCAATCGCGGCGGCATTGCCGGTCTGCAGCGACTTGTTGAATTCGAGATTAATGGAGGCGGTGGCGTTATCGGGGTTGATTTTCAGGGCGTTGTTGAAAGCCTCGGCGGCGGCGGGCAACTGCGCAGCGCGTTGCAATTCGACACCCCAGTAGTCCAACGAACGGGAATAAAAATTTTCCACCAGATCCACGTTGGGGTTGAATTCGGACTGCTCATGCAGGTGCATCAGCAGCCATTCCATGAGGTTGTTCACGTAGGCGTTCGGGTCGCGCGGTTTGGGCGACTTTCCCAGCCGGGTAAGTTCCTCGTCCAAAAACTGGCTCCAAAATTTCTGGTTGTCGGCGACCAGGTTGGTGGCCAGCGGCGGCGGCAGCAGCGTGTCTTCCGGGAGATGCTTGAGCTGGTAAATCAAACCATGCGGCTCCAGATAAAACACCTCAAAATAATATCCGTAGCTGGGATTGAGATAACAAACGCTGTTGCTTTTGGCGACTTGGGTCAAAGTGCTGACGATGCCCACCGGCGTGACGCCGTCAAAATTTTTGGTGTTTTTTATCAGCGGCCATTTTTCCGGTGATTTGCGGTGCAGAAAACGGTGGTATTGCACCCAGTTCAATGACGCCGTGTCCACCACGAGAAAGTCCTTGTCGCGGCCACTGCGGGCCAGAGCCGCTTCCATTATCAGGGTCCGCGTTTGCCGGATGGAACTCATTCCCTCGGGATCGCTTAAAAGAATGCCGCCGCCAGCGGGCAGATTTTGGGCGGAAAGTTTGGCGTAATTCAGCAGAGTGTCATCGTTGAAGGAGCGGATGAACTTGTAATTCTTATAGACGAGTGCGAACACGGCCAGCAGCGCTGCGGCATAGGTGCCCCAGTAAATAATCGGGGTAAATAAATTCAGCGCACCCGGCAGCGCCGTCTGCGGCTTCGGATTGCGCCGGCTCGGCACCGCCTTCTTTCCAAAAACGAGCAGGTAATAACCACAGTAGTAGCCGATGGCCAGCGCCGACAGGTAGTAAAGCGTCAAGGCCGGCACACCCGAACTCAATTGGGACGGGCTGAACGGCGAATCATACATCACCCAAATGCACACGGTGAAAATCACGGCATGAACGAGGTGGAAAAGATAATTTACCAACGCTGCACCAATCCGGCTGTTGTCCCCAAAACTGGCGCTCCAGCGAATTGCCATCACCAGCACCGGCAGCAGCGTGGTGACCGACATCAGAATGAGGTTGTGCCGCACTTCCCCATTCATAATTGATTTCACCACCAACCAATCCATGCGCAATGCCGGTTTGAGCATCTGCCAGAAGGTCAGTGAAAAATCGCCCTGAATCTTGACCAGAATCGGCAGCAGCAGAAACAAGAACATGCCCGCCAACCCGCACAACGACATCCGCAATAGGAAACGGACGTTGAAAAATTCCAGTCCGCGCAACCAGAGGATGGCGATGACAAACACCGGCAAGAATCCCATCAACGCCCAGTTGTCTTCCAGACCCGCGCCATAGACCAGCGCCACGAAATAAAGCCGGCCCAGCCGCTCGTCCAGCCGGAACTCCAGCAGTTGCCAGATAATAAACGCGAAAACCAGCAGGTTCAGCGATTCGCCTGTGAGGCTGGTGGCGTTTTCCCAGAAGCCGAATTGTAGTCCCAGCATCACCACTGCCAGCAGCGGCGGAAACCAGGCGCTGCTCGTGGTCAGGAAACCGAAGTCGCTACGCTCGCGCACGCGCTCCGCCTCGGTGCGGTCGTGCGGGAGAATCATTACCGAACGTGCCAGCAGGCCAAGCGCGCCCGCGCCGCACACGGCGGAAAAAATATTCAGCGCCAGCGGGATTTTTGCCAGCGGCAACCAGTGGAACGGATATGTCGCCAAGAACAGCAGCGGGCTGTAAAGCTGCGGCTCCCACAAGAAACCAGACACGCGCGATACCGTCATCAGGTTGGCCAGCGTCACCCAGTGATTCAGCGTCAGCAGATACACGCCGAACATGGCGAGCGCCAACAGCCACGGCACAAGGCGCGGCAGCAGCAAGTTTCTAGGGTCGTTTTGATTATTGTTGGCCATCAGAGTTTTCCAGTTGAAACCAAGAACTGCCCGTTGGCAAGTTCAGTTTCGGCGGCGCAGGTCGGCCACGCACTCAACGTGCTGCGTCTGCGGGAACATGTCCAGCGGCTGCACTTGCGCCAGTTCAAAGACACCATCACCGCACAATATGTTCAAATCCCGCGCCATCGTCGCCGGGTGGCATGAAACGTAAATCACCTGCGCCGGCCGCGTTGCGCGGAGCAATTCCAGGAGCGACGGCCAGCAGCCCTTGCGCGGCGGGTCGAGGATAACCGAGGTGTTTTCGGTGGGGAATTTCTTCAGCAATTCCGGCAACGCTTCCTCCGATTTGGCCGCGATAAATTCGCCATTGTTAATTTTGCGTGACGCCGCGTTTTCGCGCGCGGCCTTGATGGCCAGCGCGTCGTATTCTACGCCCACAAAATTTTCCACGGCGTCCGCCGCTTCGATGCCGAAGAAGCCGACGCCGCAATACAAATCAATCAGATGCCGCGCGCCACTGTCGGCGAGAAATTTTTTCACCGTCGTCACCAGTTCCGGCAACAGGAAGAAATTGTTCTGAAAAAAGGAATCCTTCGGCACCGACCAGCCTTCCGGCTGCACGCGCAGCACCACCTTCAACCCGCCGCGTGGCGGCGGATTGGCGCGCACCTGCAAAATCTGTTCGTTCAGCGCCGGCTCCGCGATCTTGCATTCTTCGATGTCCTGCACCCAGTTGTTGTCCGCGCGGATGAAGCCGATCTCCAGCTTCTTCGCCGAACCGTTCCACTGGCTGCGAATCATGATGCGATTCCGGTAATGATACGGCTGCGGGCAGCCAATGACCGGCGCGACGCGCTCTGGCGAAATTTTCCCGACGCGCTCGAACAGGTCGGCAATCTGCTTTTGTTTGAAGCGCAACTGCGCCGCGTAATCAATGTGCTGATACTGGCAGCCGCCGCACTGCGTGAAATATTTGCATTCCGGCGCGACGCGTTCCGGCGCCGGTGTGATCACGCGAAGCAGCTTGGCGCGGGCGAAATTCTTTTTCACCTCGGTGATTTCCGCCGAGACGGTTTCGCCGGGGATGACGAATGGAACGAAAACGACAAATTCGTCCACGCGCCCGACGCCTTCGCCGCCGAACGCGAGATCGTGGATGGTCAGGGAAATGGAGTCGCCGATTTTGAGAGACACGCGCGGAGATTAGGCGAAAGGTGTCCGTGGAAAAAGTTTTTTCACCGCTGCCAAGCCGCTGGATAGACTCGGTTCCAGCGAGCCGTCGGCGGGCGTGTGCGTCAGTTCCGAAAAGATTTGGCTGGCGTCGTTCCCGCCGCTTTGCTACAAAATCACGACATCCAATTATGGGATCACTGAAAAAACGCCGTAAGGCAAAAATCAACAAACATAAACGGCGCAAGAAGCTGCGCTTGAACCGTCACAAGAAGCGCACCTGGCAGAAGTAATTCGCCAGCGCCATGTGATTTCACAGCCGTTCGCGGCGGTTGCCTTGCAGCCATCGCGAACGGTCTTTTTTTTGCCGTGAAATATCGCTTTCAAAAACATTACACCCGCGACGAGGCGGAAGCGCTGCTGCCGCAATTGCGGGCGTGGCTGGCGGAACTCAACCGACTGCGGGTGGAGGTGGAGCGCTATGACAAACGGCTCGGCGGGCTGAATACCGAAGGACAGGATACCGGTGGCGAAACGGTGAATAACTGGATTCGCGGGCTGGCCGGGATGCAGAAAGTTTTGGCAGAATTTCAACGACGCGAAATTTTTATCAAGGATTTATCGCGCGGCTTGGTGGATTTTCCCGCGCTCATCGGCGGCAAGGAAGTTTTTCTCTGCTGGGAATCCGACGAGGACAAGGTCGAGTTCTGGCACGACTTGGAAACCGGCTATGGCGGGCGCGAGCGTTTGGGCTGATTTAATTTGCCACTCGGCCCGTATGCTGCGGGTTTGCGCGCCACATCGGCCAGGAACTCTTTGCGGGCTTCATCGGCATTGCCTGCCAGCCATTGCCGGCTTTTCGCCAGGGCAGGGCAGCGCAAACGCTTCTTTCATCGGCGATGCAAAGGGTGCCGTCAGGATTGAGATTGGCCGCCGAATAAAAGCCGTGGCCGACGGGAAAGACCCAGACAAATTGTCCGTCGATTGTAAGCACGCCAGAGTTGGAAAACGGTGCCGCGTTGAAAATCGTTTTGTCCGCCAGCGCCAAGGCGGAGGTTTCCACCGGATTGCTGTTGTAATAATGCCAGCGCGGCAGTCCGGCGGAAGTAAAGCTGTAAAACTCCTGGTTGACGCCGAGGTAAAGATTGCCTGCTTCATCCAGCACCGGCGAGGCGGCGGTGCTGCCACCGGTATGCTGTCGCCAGCGCAGTGTGCCGTCGGCATTCAACGCGTAAAAATTCCCGTCCGTTGAAGTGAAATATACCGCTCCGTCGCCACCGAGGGCGGGCGACGAGGTGATTTCGCCGCTGGTCGTGAACTTCCATTTCAATTTTCCGTCCGGCGCAAGCGCGTATAAAATTTTGTCATGCGATCCAAAATAAATCGTGCCGTCTGGCGCGATGCCGGGCGAGGAATCCACGATGCCGCCGGAAACGAATTTCCATTTTAAATTTCCATCCGGTTTCAGCGCATAAAAAGTTTTGTCCCATGAGCCGAAACAAATGGTGCCATCTGCGGCTATGGCCGGCGAGGAATCCACCCAGGCGCCGGTCATGAACTGCCATTTCAATTTTCCGTCCGGCGCGAGCGCGTAAAACTTTCGGTCGCGCGACCCAAAATAAATTGTGCCGTCCGCCGCAACCGCCGGGGAGGATTTGATTTGTCTGCCGGTCTTGAATTTCCATCTTAATTTTCCGTCCGGTGCCAGCGCAAATAGCCAGCCTTGCACTGAACCTTCATAGACTGTGCCATCCGGCGCGAGGGCGGGGGATGCCTGCGTGTAGCGCGCGCCGAGATAATAGCTCCAGAGGTTCGTCACGCCGGCATCCTGCGCCATGGCTGTGAGGCTGGCGCCGAGCAGCGTCAACATGGTTAACAACCGAAATTTCACAACAATAGTAAATCTTCAAAGTTGTCGGACCGCAAATCGAAACGCTGCACCGGCGGCCCGGATAAAAATAATTTAATTTTCAACCTCCTTGTCAGGGTGCCGGTCAAAGTTTACCTTTCGCGGCCTATGGAAAAAGTTGTCATCATCGGTTCCGGCCCCGCCGGCTGGACCGCCGCGCTTTACACGGCTCGCGCCCAGCTCGCGCCGCTCGTCCTCACCGGCCAGCAGCCGGGCGGACTGCTCACCACCACCAGCATCGTGGAAAATTTCCCCGGCTTTCCCGAAGGCGTGGATGGCTATGAACTCATGACGCGGATGCAGAAACAAGCCGAACGCTTCGGCGCCAAGACGAGTTTCGGGGTCGTCGAGTCCGTTGATTTTTCGCAGAAGCCGTTCGCACTGATCGTGGACGGTGAAAAGGTTTTAGCAGAAACCGTCATCATTGCCACCGGAGCAGGACACAAACATCTGGGCGTGCCGGGCGAACATGAATTGGAAACCAAAGGCGTGACTTATTGCGCGACGTGCGACGGCGCGCTACCGGCGTTTCGCAACCAGCCGCTCGTAGTCGTGGGCGGCGGCGATTCCGCGTGTGAAGAGGCGCAATATCTTACGCGCTTCGGCTCCATCGTTTATCTCGTCCACCGTCGCGACAGCTTGCGCGCGTCCAAGATCATGGCCGAGCGCACGCTGGCCAATCCTAAAATCAAACCGATCTGGGATTCCGCGATTACCGAGATTCTCGACGTTAAGCAGGACAATGTGACCGGCGTGAAATTGAAAAATCTTAAAACCGGCGAAGAAAAAATTCTGCCGGTCGCCGGTGTTTTCATCGCCATCGGTCATGTGCCGAACACAAAAGTTTTTCAGGGTAAAATCACGACCGACGAAAACGGTTTTATTGTGCCGCAGCAAGGCACGATGACGAATATCCCCGGCGTGTTTGTTGCTGGCGACTGCGCTGATCATGTTTATCGCCAGGCCATCACGGCGGCTGGCGCGGGCTGCGCAGCGGCGATTGATTGTGAACGATTCCTCGCGGCGGAGAATCAGTAAGCTGCTGGACAAATCTTCTGAAGCCGGACGATGAAAATATCGTCCGGTTTTTATATTTCTGTGTTATCGTTCTCGCGACGATGAGTGAATGGCAATTCAAACTTCTTTACGATGGCGAGTGTCCGATGTGCCGTCGCGAAGCTGACTGGCTGCTGCGGCGGAGTCGCAATGGTCGCCTTGCATTCGAAGATATTTCCGCGCCGGGATTTGACGCGAGCCGTTACGGACTTACGCAAGGGCAGGTGATGGGTGTGATGCACGGGGTTTTTCCCGATGGCCGCGTCGTCACCAAAGTCGAAGCGTTCCGGCAAGCTTACAAAATGGTCGGTCTCGGCTGGTTGCTCGCACCGACGCGCTGGCCGCTCTTGCGAAATCTGGCTGACTGGGGCTACGAATGCTTTGCCCGCAACCGCGTCGCCATTGGCCGTTGGTTTGGTTTGAAGCGATGCGAAAGCGACCGTTGCGAGACGACCTTGGACAAAAAATGACGTGGCTTTGGCAATTTCGTTCCAGAATTCTTAATTGACGGTGGCGGCTTCGCAGCTAAAATGCTTGCTCAGTTTCGGTGGCAAGGAACAATCATTTACCAAAAGAAATTAAAAAACATTTATGGCAGTAAAAGTTGCAATTAACGGATTCGGCCGCATCGGCCGGATGGTCTTCCAGGCGCTCTGTGACCAGGGCTTGCTGGGCAAATCAATTGATGTCGTCGCCGTCGTGGACGTGTCCACCGACGCGGATTACTTCGCCTACCAGATGAAGTATGACTCCATCCACGGCAAGTTTAAGCACGCCGTGACGACCGAGAAGAGCGTTGCCACGCTCGAAGAACCCGACGTGCTCGTGGTCAACGGCCACAAGATTAAATGTGTCGGCGCGGTCAAAGACCTCGCGACCCTACCTTGGAAGGCGCTCGGCGTGGACATCGTTATTGAATCCACCGGCCTCTTCACCGACAGCGAGAAGGCCAAGGCCCACATCACCGCCGGTGCCAAGAAGGTCATCATCTCCGCGCCCGGCAAAGGCGAGGTCAAGACCATCGTCATGGGCGTCAACGAAAACGAATACGACGCCGCCAAGCACAACATCATTTCCAACGCCTCCTGCACCACGAACTGCCTCGCGCCGCTCGTGCACGTCATACTCAAGGAAGGTTTCGGTATCGAAACCGGGTTGATGACCACCATTCACGCGATGACCGCCACGCAGAAAACCGTGGACGGCCCGTCCAAGAAAGACTGGCGCGGCGGCCGCGCGGCGAGCATCAACATCATTCCTTCCACCCCCGGCGCGGCCAAGGCCGTCGGCGAAGTGCTGCCTGTTACCAAGGGCAAGCTCACCGGCATGGCGTTCCGCGTGCCGACCGCTGATGTCTCCGTCGTTGACCTGACGTTCCGCTCAAATAAGGACACGAGCATCGAAGAAATTGATGCCGCGTTGAAGAAGGCCAGCGAGAGCTATCTTAAGGGCATTCTCGGCGTGACCAATGAAGAACTCGTCTCCACCGACTTCATCCATGACAACCGCAGCTCCATCTACGACAGCCTCGCGACGTTGCAGAACAATCTGAAAGGCGAAAAACGCTTCTTCAAGGTCGTGAGCTGGTATGACAACGAATGGGGTTATAGCAACCGCGTGGTCGACCTCGTGAAGTATATCACGGCCAAGGGGATTTAATTCCTCCGTAATAATTCCAAACGGCGAACGGGCAACCGTTCGCCGTTTTTTGTTTTTAAAAGCAAGTTGCCGATCTCAGGCTTCGCCCTTGAGAATGGCGAGGAATTGTTTCAAAGCGGGCGAGAGGACGCGGTTCTTTTTATGGATGGCCGCGATGGGCCGGTAGAACTGGCCGTCCTTGATTTCGACTTTGGCCAGCGTCCGCTTTTCCAGTTCCTGTGTCACCGTGCTTTCGGGAATGATGGACAGGCCAGCGTCAATCTCCACGGCGCGCTTGACTGTCTCCACGTTGTCGAACTCCATGACGTGTTCCACCGACACACCATGTTCGCGGAGAATTTTGTCGAGCGCTTTGCGCGTGGGCGTGTCCGGCTCGAAGCTGATGAGCTTCTGTCCGTCCAGTTCCTGAAGCTTGATGGACTCTTCGCGCGCGAACGGATGGTTGGGATTACAAATAAGGATGAGTGCCTCCTTGCGCAGCGGGATAATTTCGAGCCGGTTGTCCTTTGAGGGATACGCCACGAGCCCGAGATCCACAGCATTGCCGAGGACATCATCATAAACTTCGCTGGCGTTGCGGTATTCCACATGGACGTGAACCGTGGGGTGCTGCTGCCTGAACTGCTTGAGGTATTGCGGCAAGTCATGTAAGCCGATGGAATAAATCGTGGACAGCTCGATGGTGCCGGAAACGATATCCTTCAATTCCTGCATCCGGTGGTCGAGCGAGCGGAAGTGTTCGAGAATTTGCTTGCTGTATTGGTAAAGCACCGTGCCCTCGGAGGTGAGGCGGAACTGTTTCTTGCTGCGCTCGATGAGCCGCGACTTGAAGAGGCGCTCCATCGCGCCGATTTGCTGGCTGACGGCGGATTGGGTGACGTTGCTGAGTTGGGCGGCTTTTGTGAAGCTTTGGGTATCGACCAAATCGCAGAAGACTTTCAGGCTTTCGATTTGCATAAGCCGGTTTAACAAGGATTGCTATTCCTGTCAACCGTTGTAATGCGGTGGAAAATGGCTGTTGCCGATTGTGCCGGCTTTGCCAAGTCCGCTCGCTGGCGTAGCCCGAGTTATTCCTTGGCCGGCCTGGGCGGGTCGGGTGTCACCTGCACCTGCGTGGACAATTTGTAATCCCCCGCTGGCGCGGCAAAGGTCAGTTCCACCATGAAGGCGAGATAGCCCTTGGCGGGCTGTTTCAATCTGGCGCTGACTTCGCGCGCGTCGTCCGTCAGCGGGAGCTTGCGGCTCGTCCATTTGGCCGGGCGGAAATCCCGCGTCTTCGCCGTGGCGGTCCAGAGCAGCGCCTGCTTGGCCGGCCGGTCAAAAGTGACCTTCACCGCGGGCGTGTCATTGCCGTTCATTGTCCAATGCAATTCCGGCAGCGGCTTGCCTTCGGCCACAAGCTGAAAAAATGCGGCAAAGGTTCGCACTGAATCGTGGTTCAACGAATGCGTGGCGTTGGGCGCGTCGAATAAAAGTTTTTCACCGGGCAACTCGTTCCAATAATGGCGCGGCGCATCCACCGTCCAGTAAGGATCGTTCGCGCCGAGCAAGATGAGCTTGGGCATCTGGTAGCGGTCGCGATAGCTGTAAGGATCCACGGAGTCGCACAGCCGCTGCATCGCGGGCGTGCCCATGGCCTCTATCAGGCCCTTGTCGGTGTAATCATGGATTTGTTCGCTCTGGTGGCCGTAACAAAGCTGCGCCCAGTCCGTTTGCGCCTTCATGTTCACCATATCAAACACGCGCGGGGCGAAGGCCGCAACGCGCGGGTCCACCGCCGCCGTGAGCCACGTCGTCCAGCCGCGCTTGGAGGCGCCGGTGACGACGAATTTTTCCGGCTTGGGCAAGTGCTCGCCTGCCAGCCACGTCTGCGTCAAATCCATCGCGCGCACCACGCTCTTGACCATCGGCAACAACAGCGGCCAGGTGTCGTCGCCCGCGCGGAGGCATTGTTCAAACGAATAGGCGATGAGCGCGTCCTCTTTGCGCCCGTTGAAAAAGGGCTGGTTGGGCACCCGCGAAAGCGTCACGGCCCACGCCCCCGCGCGCCGGGCGGCACCGGTGGCCTCGCCCAACATCGCATTGTCCTGGTCGCCGCCGATGATAAGCGCGGCGAACTCCGGATGCCGCAGCTCCGGCGGCTGCACGATCCAGATGATGTTGGTCCAGAGGATGCCCTGCCAGCGCTGCGAGATGAAACCGATTTCGGTGAGCGTGCAACCAGCCTGCTGGCGGTGATCCAGCACACGCCAGAGGAAATTGGTGTCGGGTGCGTGGACGTAATCATCCAGCGGGGTGGCCTGCGCGGCGCGCGCGATGACGGTGATAAAAATGACGAACGCCAGCCGGCGCAGGGGTTGCGGGATGAAATTCAAGCCGACCACGTTTCCAGTCCGGCGGTGGAAAGTCAAGGCGCGGCTGGCAGTTGACCTCGGAGGGTTTTGTGCTAAAGAATAACCACGACGGTTCCACGCCAACCCGCAACCTAAGGATCCATTATGAATTCTCCCCAGCCCAATCCGCATCGCTTGAACCGCCGCCACTTTCTCCGCGTCGGCGCCACCGGTGCCACCGGCGTCGCGCTGGCCGCCGGTCTGGGCGGCCTGACCGCGAGCGCTTTTGCCGAGGCCAACGAAATTCCCCGGCTGCCGCGCCGCCGGTATGGCCGCACCGGATTGCAGATCAGCGCGCTCGTCGGCGCGACGGACTGGAGCGCGGATGTCATTCCGCTGGCGGTCAAGGCCGGCGTCAACTACTGGCACAAATCCCAGCGTTGGAACAAAGAGAATTTTCCCGCAGCCATTCGCAGCCAGCCGCGCGAATCCTATCATTTGGAAATCACCGTGGACCGCGTGGGCGGCGACCACATGCACGGGCACATTGACGAAGAGCAGCATTATCAATTCGTCAAGAACGCCGTGGCGCGCTCCGGCGTGGGCTACTACGATGTGTTCAAGTTTCACTTCGGCTACCATTCCGTGGCGGAGGCCAAGGCCGAGCCCGGTGTGGTGCGCGCGTTCGAGCGGCTGCAGAAGGAGGGCCTGGTCAAGCACCTCGCAATCTCGCAGCATCATTACAACAACATTGGCGGCGACATGGCGTTCGAGATCCTGAACTACCTCATGGACCATTCGCCGTTCGAAGCGGCGCAATTCTTCTACACCTACGGCGACCGCAAGGAGACGCAGGATTTGATCGCGCTCGCCAAACAAAAGGATTTCGGCACCATCGCGATGAAGACCATGGGCGGCGTGGGCCGCGCCGCGTCCGACAAGAAATTTCAGGCGCTGCTCGCCGAGCCGAAGTTCACCGGCAGCACCCCGGGCACCGCCATGGTGAAATGGCTGATGAACAATCCCAACCTCACGGCGGCGGTGATCGCCACCAAGAGCTTCGACCAGTTGCTGGAAAATGTCTCCGCCGTGAAGGCCGCCACGCTGGGCCTGAACGACCGGCACGCGCTGGACTTGCTCGCGGGCTACAACAAGGGTCTCACCTGTCTCTTGTGTTCCGATTGTGTGACCAGCTGCCCGGAACACATCGGCATCGCCGACATCTTCCGCTACGAACGCTACGCGCTCGACTATCACGAACTGGATCGCGCCCGCGCCGAGTATGCCGCGCTCACCAAGAACGGCACGGCCTGCGTGGCCTGCGGCGACTGCCTGCCGAACTGCAGCGCCGACATCAACATCCTCGCCAAGCTCAAGCAGGTGCACAATCTGCTGGGCTGACTCGCGCGGAAAGCCTTGCCGGTGTCCGGCGCTCACGGGGGGCGGCGAGATGCCTGAAACCTGCCGCCGCCGATATCGCTCTAACCGGAGATTGAAACCTTCGCGGCATGTGAGCTGGCCGGTCCGGGCGTTCACCTTGATTGAACTCCTCGTGGTTATCGCCATCATCGGCATCCTCGCGGCCATGCTGCTGCCGGCGTTATCCAAGGCCAAGCAGCGCGCGCAGGGCGCAATCTGCCTTGGCGGCGGCCGCCAGATGATGACGGCCATGCTCTTGTATGTGGGCGACAGCAATGACCGTTTCCCGCCCAATCCCGATGATGGCAACATCGTGCCCGGCCACAACTGGTGCGCCGGCCAGGCGGGCATCGGCGGGCCGCAGGAATTCAATCCCGACGTCCTGCAAGATCCCAACCGCAGTTTGCTGGTCACATATCTGTCCGGCACCGTCACCCTGTTTCGCTGTCCCGCCGACAAGCGGCAGGGCTTGTATCAAGGCACCAACGCTCAGTTCATCGGCCAGACCGTGCCCGCCGCGCGCACGTTTTCCATGAACCAGGCTGTCGGCAGCATTTGTCCCGGCTACGACCAGGGCACCGGGCACAGCGGCGCGCCGACCTTGTCCGTCAACGGCCCGTGGCTCGACAGCAGCTTTCATCATCGCCGCAATTCCCCGTGGGCCACCTACGGCAAACTCTCCGCCATCAACGCGCCCGGCCCCAGCCAGCTCTGGGTGTTGCTGGATGAAAATGCCCAGGGCCTCAACGACGCCGCCTTTGCCATGAGCATGGCCACGCCCGGCTGGTTGGATTGGCCCGGCGCCTACCACAACGGCGGCTGCGGCTTTGCCTTCGCCGACGGCCATTCCGAAACGCACCACTGGCTGGACGCCAGCACATCCATCTACGGTCAGGGCGCGATGGGCAGCGCCGCGCCCGGCGCCACCGGCTGGCGCGATTGGAACTGGGTGGCCGCCCGCACTTCCGCCCTGGCGCAGTGACCCACTGTTTGCGCTGGCGGGCATCCTCTGTTACCGTGCCGGCACCGTGCCAACCACCCATCCATGCCTACCATGAAAACTCCCTTCACGCTCGCCGTCCTCAGCCTCGCCCTGGCCATCGTTGGCCCCAGTGCCCACGCCGGATTCTTTGACCAGTTGAAATCCACCCTCACCACCAGCAACGGAGCGGTGGCCGCGGTTTCGGCACTGCCCGAGGCGGAGATCGCCGGCGGCTTGAAGGCGGCCTTGAGCGTGGGCGTGTCCAACGCCGTTGCCTCGCTGGGCCGCAGCGGCGGCTTCCTCACGAACTTGACCGTGAAGATTCCGGTGCCGGACAAATTGCAGACGGTCGAGAAGGGTTTGCGGCTGGCCGGGCAGGGCCAGTTGGCCGATAATTTTGTGGCCTCCCTCAACCACGCCGCCGAACAGGCCGTGCCCGCCGCCGCCGGGGTTTTTGCCGACGCCCTCCGGCAGATGAGCCTCACCGACGCCCAGGGCATCCTCGCCGGGCCGGATGACGCCGCCACCCGGTATTTCCAGAAAACCACCCAGACCAACCTGTTCGCCAAATTTTATCCCGTCGTCCAGAAAGCCACGGACAGCGTGGGCGTCACGGCTGAATACAAGGCCATGATGAACAAATTTTCCGCCGTCAACCTTGCCTCCGTCAGCACCTTCGGCGGCTTCCTGGGCAAGAGCAATCCGGTGAACTTGAACGCGGCGGACCTGGACACCTATGTCACCGACCAGGCGCTCGCCGGGCTGTTCAAGCTGGTGGCCGCGGCGGAAAAGGACATCCGCGCCAACCCGGTCGCCCGCACGAGCGACCTGTTGCAAAAGGTTTTCGGCACCGCCCCGAAATGATGTGAGCCGGTTGCCGTTTGCTCCGGCCGGGCGGGCAGGGGATTAAACTTGCTTGCCCGGCGCGCTGGTGGCATTAACCGTCGGGGACACTGATATGCCGCGTTGCCGCTTCATTGCTGCGCTGGTGACGGGTGGAATGCTCTGGCTGGCTTCCGCCGGCCTGACCGTGTCCGCGCAGACGCCGCCGACGTTGCGGTTTGTGTCCTCCAACTCCATCGCCCGGCTTTACTGGCCGACCAACGCCTACTATTACCTGTTGCAATCCACGACCAATCTCGCCGCCACCAACGCGTGGGTCAATGAAGCGTGCGCGTCGATGCCGATTGTATTGTTCTCCAGCAAATATTCTGGTGGTTCGGCATTGCTGTCCGGTGCGACCACGAACGGTCTTTTCTTTGCCCAACCGAAGCTCGCCATCCCCAAATTTTACCGGCTCAAGACGCCTGACTGGCTGCCGCTGTGCAGCTTTGCCGTTTTTTATGACGGTGCGCTGGAATTTTCCGAATGCCCCACAACTATTGTGAATGGCATGGTCCACGCCAATGGTTCCATCTATGTCGGCACAATCGCGGCGCTGATCCTCAATGCTTCGGTTACTTGCACCGGAACGGTGTCTGCGCCGTTTGTGGATGGACTCTCTACCGGCTGGACGCCAGCCAATCCGGCCACCTGGAATGTGACCTTCTACAACAATCCTGCATTTGTCACAAATCTGTCGCCGATGCCATTATGGCCGTTCACCAACAATTACCACACCCTCATTGATATTCCGCCGGCTGGTGAAAATCCCAATACGTTCCCCGGTGATGTGCGGCTTTACAATCAGGCGCAAATCGTGCTCGTGGTGACCAATGATGTCAGCGGTTCGGGCAATCCCACCGTGCTGCTCACTCTTCAGTCTTCGATGAATGGCTCCTTGCCCGGTGCCGACCCGACACCTTCAATTTTATTTTTCACCAATGCCTCGTCTGCGTCGTTAAATACTAATCTGCCATTCCTGAGTCTTACCAACCAGTTTTATGACCAACGTGAATACAAAACCAATTTGGTCACGCAAATTGATATTGCTTGGTTCGCGAACTGGTTTCAGACCAATGCAATTGTCCAAGGAAAGCTGCCCGCTGCCAGTGGGATCTACCCCACCATTCTTTTTGTCGCTGACCGGCGTAATCATCAGACCTTGCAACTGCCGGTCGTGCGCTTGACGGATGGCGCACAGTTGCCGAGCAATGGTGGTTTGGGTTTTAGCGTAGCCACGCCCAATCCGCTCTATGTTTGGGGCAATTACAATGTCCAAACTGCGACCAGTGCCGCGAATGCTTCGGCCGGCACCACCAATACTACCAACACCGTTCCGGCGGCGCTTTTCTGTGATGCGCTGACGGTGCTTTCGCCAAATTGGACCGACTCGCAAAGTTTTGTCACCTATCATGAAGGAGTTACTTCGCTGGAAGCTGCCAATGAAACCATCAATGCCGCCATCTTTGCCGGCAATATGCCCACCACGGATACCACAGCCACGGGTTTCAGCGGTGGCGTGCATAATTTCCCGCGCTTGCTCGAAGACTGGAGCACTCCCTCTGCCAGTTTATATCTGAACACCTCGCTCTGCCGGCTCTGGACCAGTCAGATGGCCACCAATCAATTCCGGAATCCCGCTGGTTTCAGTCCCATTCCGGTAAATCCTTATTTTAATCCACCAACTCGACACTATACTCTTGATCCGAACTTCCTCAATCCGTCCAAAATTCCACCGGGTGTTCCGATACTGTCATTTGGCACCAATGCTCCGTATGTGTTTCAAAATAACTAGTCGGTTCCCGCGGGGATTTCCCGTTTGACAAAATTTTTCGGCTGACGAGACTGCGCCCATGAATCCCGCCCGCTTTTGGTTCAACCTTTGCCTGCTGCTCCTCGCGCTGGCGGCACCCGGGCGGCTGGTGGCGCAGCCGGATTTGGAATCGCGCCTTTCCCGGCTGGAGCAGCGCGTCGCCAGCAATGAGGGGGCGGGCATGGCGGTGCTGGTGTGCGCCGCGTTTTGCGCGCTCTGGGCGCAGAACACCGGACGCAACGCGTGGTTGTGGTTTTTTCTCGGCCTGTTTCTCAGCGTCATCATGCTCTTCGTGCTGCTTTACAAGAATGCCCGCGACCGCCGTTCCGGGCGCGGATGAAGCGGGCGGTGGTCGCGCAGCGGATCGGAACAAGTCTTTCATCACCGCGCCCATGAGGCGTTGCCGGTCGGGGCCGACCTTCGCTTCGTAAACCGCCCGTTGCGCCGGGTCGGCCAGAATGGCTTTGGCTTGTCGCACAATTTCCCGGAAGAGCTGCACCTGCGCGGTTTGTTTCGGGCTTAAAATCCGCCGCGAGAAATCCTGTAGGGGGCTGTCAAAGGTTTGCCCGTGCATCCAGCGGAAAACGAGTTGCCCCACTTTGCCGCGAATCCGGACCACGGAAGCGTTGAGTTCAACGCGGGCCATAATGTGGAATCTCGCACCAACGGCCGGTTTTGCAAGTCCGCCCCCGCCCAATCTGGTCTTGGCCTGGTTCGCTCTGTCTCCGTGTTCGGTCTTTGAATGGTCTTTGAATCGTCCGTGCGTCGCTCGGGAGTGGTGGCCTGGGGCTCAAAACAAAGGCTGATTTCCGCGCCGGACTTCTGTTATGCTGAACCGCGTGAGTGCTTGGCGCGAACCATCCTTTGCCTGGGAACCCCTCACGCCGCGCGGCGTGGCGGCGTTCGCGCGCGCCTCGTTCGAGCGGTTGTTCATCGTGCAAGGCCTGTTCGCCCTCCTCGCGGCGGCCGCCGTGGTCTGGGTTTTGTCCGATGGCGTTTTTCCCGTGATTGACGATGCCATCGAGCAACTGCCCGATACCGGCTCCATTCATGGCGGCCGGCTGGACTGGCGGGATGATTCGCCCGTGATGCTGGCGGAGGACCGGTTGCTGGCCATCAGCATTGACCTGGAGCACGGCGGCGTGCTGCGGTCGCCGGCGGATTTCCAATGCGAGTTTGGCCGCGCGGATCTCCGCATCTTCTCGCTCTTCGGCGAAGCTTATGTGGATTACCCCAACGGCTATCTCATCGCTGTCAACCGTCCGGAAGCCCGCCCCGCGTGGGGTGCGTGGTCGCCGAACCTCCTCGGCCTCGCCGCCATCGGGACGTTCTTCGGTCTGCTCATCACCTGGGCGGTGCTGGCCACGGTCTATTGTCTGCCCGTGTGGCTCGTCTGCTTTTTCGCCAACCGCGATTTGAGTCTGCTGGCCAGCTGGCGGCTCGCCGGCGCCGCGCTGATGCCGGGGGCCGCGCTGATTTCGGTCGCGCTGGTGTTGTATGAGCTAAACGGATTTGATCTGGTGCAACTGTGCTTCGCGTTCGGGATGCACCTCGTCATCGGGTGGGTGTATCTGTTCGTCGCGCCGCTTTTCCTGAACCGCGTGTTGCCCGCCGACAAGTCCAATCCCTTCGTGAAGCCGGCGGATGCATCGCCCGCTGCCGGTCGCGCGGAAAATTGACACTGCCGCCCGCAGTCTCTAGCCTTGCCAAATGTCTCGACTGCCGTTTGAACTGTTCCTGGCGCTGCGTTATCTGCGGCCCAAACGGACGTTCGTCTCAGTCATCACGCTCATCTCCATCCTCGGTGTGGCCCTGGGCGTCGCCGTGCTCATCATCGTCATCAGCGTGATGAGCGGGTTCGACCATGATCTGCGCGACAAGATTCTTGGGTTCAACGCGCACCTCACTGTTTCGCAGTCGGGCCAGACGATGAAGGATTATGCGTCCGTCGCGCAAGTGATCTCCCAGAACAAGCGGGTGCGCGGCGTCTCGCCGTTCATCTTCGGCCCGGTGCTCGTGGAAACGACCGGCAGCACGGATGCCAGCGGTCAGGTGATTCGCCCCACGTTGCAGGACGCGCCGATGCTGCGCGGCGTTGACCCCGCTTCGGAGAGCCGGGTCAGTGACCTGGAGCATAAGCTGGTCGCCGGCAAATATGACTTGAGCGGACGCGGCCTCCTCGTCGGCGTGGACTTCGCGAACAATCTCGGCCTCCTGGTCGGCGATCATCTCTCCATTTATTCCGCGCGTGAGATCAAGAAGATGAAGGCTGCCCATGACCGCAAGCAGGATGAGGCCATTCTCCCCGATGATTACGAGGTGCGCGGCATCTTCGACGCCGGCTATTACGAATACAATGCCCGCGTCATCGTTGCTTCCCTGGACAACGCGCAGGAGTTGTATGACCTCGATAACTCTGTGCACGGTCTTTTCGTGATGCTCGACGACCCGTATCAGGCCGGCGTGATGAAGCGCGAGCTCTCCCACACGCTGGGCAGCACCTATTACGTCTCGACGTGGATGGAACAGAATTCCGGCATCCTCAATGCGCTCGTGGTGGAGAAGAATGTGATGTTCTATCTGTTGTTCTTCATCGTCCTCGTCGCCGCGCTGTGCATCTTGAGCGCGCAAATCACCTTCGTCATCCAGAAGACGCGCGAGATCGGGATGCTCAAGGCGCTCGGCGCTACCAAGCTGCAAATCTCCGGTATCTTTCTGGCCCAGAGCGCCATCATCGGCATCATCGGCGTGGCGTCCGGCTTCGGCCTCGGCATGCTGGCGCTGGCCTACCGCAACCCGTTCCTGCATTTCATGAATCATCTCACCGGCTTCGAGCTGTTTCCGGCGTCGGTCTATGGCTTCGGCGAGCTGCCCGCCGTCATCGCCCCGCGCGACGTGGCCATCATCTGCGTCAGCTCGTTCATCATCTGCATTCTCGGCGGCGTCCTGCCCGCCATCCGGGCCGGCCGTTTGAAACCCGTGGAGGCGCTGCGTTATGAATGAACCCCTCCTGTCCGCGCGCGGACTCGCCAAAACTTACGTCATGGGCAAACGCTCGCTGGAAGTCCTGCGCGGCGTGGATGTGGACATCCCGCGCGGCGACTTCCTGGCTCTGCGCGGCGCGTCCGGCGCGGGCAAGAGCACGCTGCTGCATCTCATCGGCGGCCTCGATACGCCGAACGCCGGCGAGATTGTCTTTTGCGGGCAGAAGCTGTCGGGTTTTTCCGAGGCCAAGCTGACCAACTTCCGCAACCGCAGCGTAGGCTTTGTGTTTCAGGCCTATCATCTGTTGCCGGAACTCACCACGCTGGAAAACGTCTGTCTCACCGCGCGCATCGCGCGGATTCCCACCGCTGCCGCCAAAGCCCGCGCCACGGAATTGCTCGCGCGCGTCGGCCTCAAGGACCGGCTCGACCACAAGCCGTCCGAGCTTTCCGGCGGTGAACAGCAGCGCGTGGCCATCGCCCGCGCGTTGATTAACGAACCGGTGCTGCTCCTCGCCGACGAGCCGACGGGTAATCTGGATTCGCGCACCGGCACGGAGATCATGGAGCTGCTCCAGTCCCTGCGCACCGAGAAGCAGACCACACTGGTCATCGCCACGCACGATGCGCGCGTCGCCGCCCTCGCGCCGCGCGTGATCGAGCTGGTCGACGGCGTGATTGCCCACGCCTGATGCCCATGTCCCGCGACTATTGGGAACACCGCTACCAGACGAAGGACATGTCCTGGGAAAAGGGCGCGCCCTCGCCGGGCCTCGTGGATTTTCTTGCGGCGCATCCCGAGTTGCCCCGCAGCTCCGTCGCCGTGCCCGGCTGCGGCACCGGTCACGATGTCCGCGCCTTTGCTGCCGCCGGCTTTGTTGCGCACGGCTTTGACCTCGCGCCGAGCGCGATTGCCTTGGCCGGGGAAAAGACGCAGGCTGCCGGACTCGCGGCCAAGTTCACGCTGGCCGACTTTCTTCACGACGCACCGCCGCAGTTGTTCGACTGGGTGTTTGAACACACCTTGTTCTGCGCCATCCAACCGGCCGAGCGCGAAGAGTATGTCCGCGCCGTGTTGCGCTGGCTCAAGCCCGGCGGTCAATATCTCTCGGTGAATTATTTCATCACCGACGACAAGGATGGTCCGCCCTGGCCCACGACACGCGCGGAGCAGCTGGCGCGCTTCTCACCGCACTTTGAATTGGTGGCGGACTGGCTGCCGCGCTCGTATCCCAACCGCACCGGCAAGGAATGGCTGTTCTGGTGGCGGCGGAAAGCCGTTTGATAATTGGCGCTCCTGCGCTAATATCCTTTGCCATGCTTGACGATCGCGACTACATGCGGCAGCCGGAATATCATGATTCCGGCTGGGTGCCGCGCTTCCGGTTTCGCTGGTCGTGGACGTTCGGGCTGATTGCGCTCTATGTGCTCGTGTTTCTGGCAGGGCTCGTGGCCGAAAAGTTTTTCCCCAACAATCATTTTTTCCACGGTCATCTGGTGCCGGGTGCCAAAGGCCCGGAGCTTTATCCCGGCTATCTGCCGTTGAGTGCCGAAGGTCTGGCACATGGTTTTGTCTGGCAGCTAGTGACATATCAGTTTATGCACGCCAGTTTGCTGCACATTTTGGGGAATAGTTGGGTTATCTATATGTTTGGTCGTGAACTGGAGGATTTGCTAGGCGTCCGAAAATATCTCGCGCTCATCTTTTCCACCGGCATCGTAGGCGGCGTGTGTCAGGTGCTGGTGGCACAAGTTTGGCCACAATACTTTGGCACCCATATGGCAGGCGCCCAGTTTTTTAGCGGCGAAACGGTTGGCGCCTCGGCGTGTGCGTTCGGCTTGGTCGCGGCGTTTGCGATGCTCTTTCCCGAACGTGAGCTGACGATGTTGATTCTCTTTGTCATTCCCATTCACATGCGCGCCAAAATGCTGCTCATCGGCGAGGCGGTGCTGGCGTTGGCGGGTTTTTCTTTTCCCGACATCATCATGCCGGGCGTCGCGCATGCGGCCCACCTCGGCGGCATGGTGATGGGCTGGTTCTTTGTCCGGAAAATCCTGCAGGGCGACTGGTCGCGCCTGAGCGGCGGCTGGTCGCCGGCCGAAAGCCGAAAACCTGCGTTGCGGCGGCCGGTGCTGGTGCCGCTGGAGGAGAAAGCTCCCGCCGACTTTGTGGCCAGCGAGGTGGATCCCATTCTCGACAAGATTTCCGCGCACGGCATCCAAAGCCTCACCGCGCGCGAACGCGAAGTCCTGGAGTCGGCGCGCAAGCACATCAAGCGTTGAACTTTTCCCGTTGAATCCATTCTCCGCCAACTCCGGCGTGCTGCGTCGCCGCGCGCTGCCCCGGCTGGTCTTGTGCACGCTTTTTTGGGCGCTGAGCTTTCCGCTGATGAAGGCGCTGGCGCTCACGCAGCAAAATCTGCTGCCGCAATCCGGCAGCTGGTTTTTCACCTCGCTGAGCGTGACGTATCGTTTCGGCCTCGCGGGAATTCTCCTTTTGCTTTTCGGTTGCCGGCAACTGCGGACGCTGCGCCGGCGGGAGCTGGAGCAGGGGAGCTGGCTCGCGCTGTTTGGCGGCTTGGGGATTTTATTCCAGATGGATGGGCTTGCCTACACCTCGGCATCCACGTCGGCCTTTCTCACGCAGGGCTACTGCGTTTTCATTCCGGTCTGGCTGGCGGTGGTGCATCGGCAATGGCCTTCGCGGAAAATATTTTTGTGCACCGCGCTCGTCGTAGCGGGCGTGCTGGTGCTGGCGGGCATCCATCTGCATGCCTTCAAACTGGGGCGCGGCGAAATCGAGACGCTGCTGGCCTCGCTGATGTTCACCGTGCAAATCCTCAATCTCGGCCATCCGCGCTACGCCGAAAACCGTCCGCTCTGCTTCACCACGGTGATGCTGCTGGGCACGGCGCTGGTGAGCGCGCCGGTGGTGCTCGCCACCGCGCCGGATGCGGCGGCGTGGCTGCGCGCCTATGCCTCGCCGGCGGCGATTGGCTTTCAGACCGTCATTGTTTTGTTTTGCACGCTGGCGGCTTACCTGCTGATGAATCTCTGGCAGCGCCACGTCACGGCGACTGAGGCGGGCTTGATCTATTGCGCCGAACCGGTATTTGCGAGTTTGTTGGCGCTATTTCTGCCCGGCATCTTATCCGCGTGGGCCGGCATTCAATATCCGAATGAAACCGTGACCGCGCGGCTGCTCCTCGGCGGCGGCTGCATCACGGCGGCAAATGTGCTGCTGCAATCGCGCTGGCTGGAGGGGCAGGTGGTTAGTGGTGAATCGTTAAGTGGTTGAATCGGCTGCGCGCGCGCCGGTCGGGTTTTCCAGTCAACGATTTAACATTTCAACGATTCAACGATTTGCTTATTCTTGATCCATGATTACGCGCTACTCGCGCCCCGAAATGCGGGCGATTTGGACCGACGAAAACAAGCTCAAGATCTGGCTGCAGATCGAGTTGCTCGCCAGTGAGGCGCTGGTGAAGGAAAAAGTCGTGCCCGCGAAGGATTTCAGGAAGATCAAAGCCGGCTGCGATAAATGGTTTGCCGACCTCCCCGGTCTCGTCGCCCGCCAGCGTGAATTGGAAAAGACGCTCAACCACGATGTCATCGGCTTCACCACCGCCGTGGCCGAGGCCATCAACGATCAGGCCAGCCGCTGGTTTCATTTCGGTCTCACCAGCAGCGACGTGGGCGATACCTGCTACGCCGTGCAGATGATGCAGAGCGCAGACATCCTCATCGCCGACGTCAAAGCGGTTCTGCCCGTCATCGCCCGCCGCGCCAAGGAACACAAATTCACGCCGTGCATGGGCCGCAGCCACGGCATTCACGGCGAACCCACGACGTTCGGCCTTAAACTCGCGTTGATGTATGACGAATTCAAACGCGCCCTGCGCCGGCTCGAAACCGTCCGCGACGTAGTCGCCGTCGGCAAGATTTCCGGTGCCGTTGGCACGAGCGCGCATCTCTCGCCGCGCGTCGAAGCGTTCGTCTGCAAAAAGCTTGGCATCAAACCCGCGCCCATCGCCACGCAGGTCGTGCAGCGCGACATCCACGCCGAGTTTCAACTCGCGATGGCGCTCGTCGGCGCGAGCATCGAACGCTGGGCCGTCGAGTTCCGCCACTTGCAACGCACGGAAGTGCTCGAAGCCGAGGAGCCGTTCACCAAAGGCCAGAAAGGTTCCAGCGCCATGCCGCACAAGCGCAACCCCATCACTTGGGAACGGCTCACCGGCCTCGCGCGCGTCTTGCGCGGCAACGCGATGGCCTCGCTGGAAAACGTCGCCCTCTGGCATGAGCGCGATATTTCGCACTCATCCGTTGAGCGGATTATTTTCCCCGATTCCTGCACGCTGCTGGATTATATGTTCGGCCTGCTGACGCGCCTGATGGACGGCATTGTCGTTTATCCCGCGAACATGAAGAAGAATCTCGGTCTCTCGCTCGGCATGTGGAACAGCCAGACGATTCTGCTGGCGCTCATCAAGAAAGGCCTCACGCGCGAAGCCGCTTACAAGATTTGCCAGGATGCCGCGATGAAGACGTGGGAAGTGAAACACGCCGGCCGCGACGACGCGGATTTTGTGGAGCAGCTAAAGCTCGACGCCACGGTAGCGAAACTGTTCAAGGCCGGCGAACTGGAAAAACTCTGCTCACTCGACTTCCATTTCAAGGAAGTGAACAACCGGTTCAAGCAGCTGGGGCTGTGATCGGCGCATAATTTGAAACGAAGTGAGTTGAAAGCCGACATGAACAGGTTTTTTTTATTTCTTAGTTTGATGTCGTTGGCCTGGTCAGGATATGCGCAAAGTCAACCTCCCGACTTGGATTTGTTTGTCAACTTTATAGCTATCTCCAATTCACCGCCGCCTCCACAAGGATTGTCGGGTCAAGCCCTGTATGATCGAATCCTTCCCGGTATGTCGACCTACACCAATCTATTGGAGGTTCATGTTGGGTTCCCGACAACGCCAAAAGATGGTTGGATTTTAGAGATGGAAGCGGACGGTTCTTTTACTCCGGTGACCGAGCTGTCGGATCCATACAATTTTGGGTATTTTTATAAATGGGTGACGCTGACGACGAATCAGATTCATAGCATGATTGCTGGGAGCTTGTATGTGGAAGTGGATTTTGGTGAGAGTAACTATTTAGGCAATCTGACACCGCAATATGCCTTCGCTAAAGGGCCGACCGCGAAGGTCATCATTCCCACTCCGCTCGGACCGAATACGGCAAATGGTTATACGGCAATCTCACCTAATAACCACACGGCAAAGTTAGTCTTTGATGGTTCCCATTGCACAGACCCATATTATTTGCCCATGCAATATTCATGGGTTGGTTATGCCGGTTATTATTCATTGGATCCTTCGGTAATTATATTTACGGCCACAAATGTTATGGCGACAAATGTATTCAGCCTTGGATATTATAATATATCCCTTCAGGCACGAGATGTTGTGGCGGCTGGCGATCCGTTCTACATTAATTTGCAGGTTATTACCGCAGGTAAGGCAGTTGATTTGTTTATTCCGCTTTTGCAGGCTGAATCGTTGTCTGATAATACCAAGCAGGTCATGACGAAAGTTTTGTCAAATGCCGCCAGTCTTTTTAATCATGGGCTGATGGAACCGGGCTGCGCCGAGCTTGAATTTTACGAGCAGATGGTGAAGGCGGCGCAATTAAATAGTCGGGAAACAACCTATCTCTTGCGACCTATGCAGGACGTTATTGATGCAGTAACTCGACCTTATTTCACCACAGTTCAGCGGTAATAAGCCGGAAGCTATTTCACCCACGCGTTGACGGGCTGGCTCCAGGCGCTTTGACCGTGCGCGTTCACGGCGCACACGCGGAACCAATACTTTTTCCCGCTCGCCAGACCGGTCAGGGTGCAGCTTTGTTTGGTGACTGACTTCACCTGTTTCCAGCCGGTGCGGGCGGCGGCATCGGTGGTGGCTTCCACCATGAACACACACCGGCGCACGGAGCGCTGCCACCGTAACACCGCGCGGCCTTCGAAGTCGGTCGGGAGCACCCGCAAGTTCGCGGGCGCGGCGGGCAACCCCACGGGCTGTTTATCGCGCACCAAGTCCAATCCGGCGGCCAGCATGGCGGCGGGTTCGCCTTGGGCGAGGAGGGCCAGCAAGCCGGCGCTGGAACCGGCGCTGTTCCGCGCCCGCCGCAGGGTTTCGTTGCGGTGGGACAACGCCGCCTTGAGGGCGTGTTTCAACCGCTCGACATCTTCATGGGCTGCCTCGGCGTCCGCCAGTCGTCCGGCGAGGTCGAACGGCGTGAAATGATGGCGATGTTCCTTGGGCACCTTCGCCTCGCCGCTGGCCACGCGCCGGCAGATGGCGAGTTGTTCGGTGACGGTGCGGTTGCCGAAGTTGAGTTTGTGTCGTTTCATAGGTCGTGGCGGTGGTTGGTGGAAAACTGGCGGTTTTTCAAGGAAATCTGAGGAAAACCTAGCATAGTGATGGCTATAATCAAATTTTATTGCCAACTACACAAAATCCCGTTGCTTCCCGGCGACGAGTTGAAGCTACTGGACGAAGTTTAGTCGTCTCAACCCGAGGTGGAGTAGTCTCAAAACCTTTAGTTGAAGCTACGCCACGAAGATTTGAAGCTACAGGAAGGCGTTTTGAAGCTTCAGAACGCTTTGTTGTAGCTTGAATACTTTATCTTGAAGGTCGGGAACTTTGTATTGATGGCAATATATTCTATTTATTGCCATTAAAACCTTGTCCGCAAGTCATCCGACGACGTTCGCAAGCGATTCCCCGCTGTCCGCAAGCGGGTTTATTTCGCCGGCAAGCTTGCGGACAAAGTTTGCAGACAAGATTACTTTATCCGCAGGCCAGTCCATTTCATCCGCAAGCTGGCCAACCGTCTTCGCCAGTCATGCCACCGCCGCCGACAACTTGAACGTGGTGGGCCATGCGGCTTGCTGGCGGGGTTCTAGCTATGCCGGCGCATTTTTATCGAATTCAGTCCCGAGGAATATTAATCTCCCGTCATGTCCTATTCACCCGCTGCCACGCGCTACGATGACAAGGAGTTTTACCGCCGGTGCGGCCGTTCGGGCTTGAAGCTCCCGCTGCTGTCGCTTGGTCTCTGGCACAACTTTGGTGCGCAGGATGATTACGCCAACGCGCGCGCCATCGCGCTGCGGGCGTTCGACCTCGGCATCACCTGTTTCGATCTCGCGAACAATTATGGTCCACCCGACGGCTCGGCGGAGATCACCTTCGGCAAAATCCTCCGCGACGATTTGCGGCCGTGGCGCGATGAACTCATCATCACGACCAAGGCCGGTTATTATATGTGGCCGGGGCCTTACGGCGAATGGGGTTCGCGCAAGAACCTGCTGGCTTCGCTCGACCAATCGCTCAAGCGCCTGGGCTTGGAGTATGTGGATATCTTTTATTCGCATCGCTTCGACCCCGAAACGCCGCTCGAAGAAACGCTCGGGGCCGTCGCGCACGCGGTGAAATCCGGCAAGGCGTTATACGCGGGCGTCTCAAATTATCCCGCCGCCGAGACGGCGCGCGCGGCCAAGATTCTGCGCGAGCTGGGCGTGCCGTGCGTCATCCATCAGGCGCGCTATTCCATGCTCGACCGCTGGGTGGAGCCGGAGTTGCTTGGCACGCTCGAAAAAGAGGGCATCGGTTGCACGGCGTTTTCGCCGCTGGGCAAGGGGCTGTTGACCGACCGCTATTTCAAGGGCATTCCGTCGGACTCGCGCATTGCCAAAGACCAGCGGTTTCTCCGGCCCGAACACGTCACCGACGCCGTGCTCGCGAAGACGCGCCAGCTCAACGACCTCGCGCAGGCGCGCGGACAGACCCTCGCGCAAATGGCGCTGGCCTGGGTGTTGCGGCACAAGGTGGTGGCGAGCGCGCTCATCGGCGCGAGCAAAGTGTCGCAGGTGGAAGACAGTTACGGCGCGGTGAAGAATCTGAATTTTGGCGCGGACGAACTCGCGCGCATCGAGACGATTCTCGCGGGGTGAATGAATTTAGCGGAATGCCGGCCAGTTCGTCAGCGGGAACGGAGTGAGCTGGTAATCCGTCGGCAAAAAATTATTGGTGGAGAGCTGGTGCATCGTGCGGTTGATGGCGTCCAGCTGCCGCGCATAGCAGGGGCCGCCGCTCGAAACATAGTTGTGTGAGATGAGCACCAGCTGATTGGCGACCAGCAGCAGGGCGGGATTGGAGGAGTCGCCGCCGCGGATGCGGATATTCCAGTTGGTGCCGAGGCCATGGGGCACGGTTTGTTGGCAGTCCCAGTTCACAAATTGTGCCGTGGCGAACGTCGTGGGTTGGCCGAAGAGGCACATGTCCTGATTCATGCCGATGCCCTGCACGTAGCTGCCCGGCACGGTCGGCAGGTAATTGGTGAAATTTTCCGGCAGCACCGGCAGGAAGCCCACGCCGGGCGGCAGATCGGCATCGAGCAGACCGACGGAGGTGTCCATTCCCACGTCCAGCCGTTGCCGGGTTGTGCGCCAGTGCAGCTCGTTGTTCACGTCGAGAAAAGCGATCAACTTGCCCTCTGGATGCATGTGCGTGGCGCACAAGTAGTGGCGCGGTGAAACCATCGTGCACAGACCCTGGCCGTTGTTGAGATTGCTGTAGCCGATGCAGGTGGCGCTCAAGCCCGACACGCCCTTGAGCCAGAACGCATGCGACCACGCGGGTTCAAAAAAGCGGCCGGCCCGCAAGGTGAAGGGCGCGTGAATCTCCACCATGTCCTCCCGCTCGCCCGGCAGGCGCGCGGCGCGGACGCAGGCATTGGTGGCGAGATGATAGGCGAGCGAACCGGGCGCCACCGCCGCGACGACGTTGGTGGCGGCGTTAACGGCGGGCGATGACCGCAGCGCGCCGAGAAAAATCAGGGCCAGGCAAATTTGCCGGAATAATTGCCCGCGGGCATTGGGAATTTTTAGGGCGGACTTCATGGGCAAGCGGCGTTGGGCTTTTCAACTTTTTCGCGCCGCCGGTTCCCGGTAGGCGGACAGAAAATAAACCAGCACCGCCGCCACGCTCGCGGCGAGCGCGCCCCAGAACCAGTGCCAGTTCGTCTGCCGGCCCGTCGTGCAGGCGTCGAACCACCAGCCGCTGCCGAGGTAGCCGATGAGGTTGCCGATGCCGCCGTTGAGCAACGTCAGGAGCGCCTGCGCCCGCGTGCGCCACGCGGGGTCAACCTGCTGTTCCAGAAAAATCTGCGCGGTGATGAACACCAGCACAAACGACGCGCCGTGCAGCGTGATGCCGAGCAGCAGGGACGGCTCGGTGTCCAGCGCGCTCAACGCGAAGCGCGCCACGCCAAACCCGAGACCGCACGCGAAAATCCATTTCAGCCGCCAATTCGCCAGCAGCCACGCAAGCCCGAACATCGCGATGAGTTCCGTCACCTGCCCGAGCCCCATCCAGCCGCTCGTGTGCGTGAAGCCGAGCGCGTGCAGATGATTGGGCGCATACGGATAAAACGCGGCGAGCGGGATGTTGAACAGCGTGGTGACGATGAAGACGACGCGCACCTGTTTATTTTTCAGCAGGCCCAACGCATCGAGCCCGAGGCGTTCATGCCACGAGAGATGTTCCGCCGAGGCCGGCATGGTCAGCGGCGGCAGATAATAGGTGAACAGCGCCACCAGCAGCCAGACGGCCCCGCCGAGGTAACCGGCATAACCGGAGCGGTCGAGCGACAGTGCGCTGATGAGCAGCGCGCCCGCAACCCAGCCGAGCGTGGCCAGCGCGCGGATGGGGCCGAATTCTTTTTTCGCATCCGACAGCCGGGCGAACACCAGCGCCGTGGAGATGCTGAACATCGGCGAATAGGCGAGGTAAAAAACCTGGATGAGCGCGAGCACCACCCACGCGCCCCAATGCTGCAGCATCGCGGTGCTGATGAGTGCGGTCAAAATGCCGGCGGCGGCGGCCAGGCCGCGCAAGACTTTCGCCGGCGGCACATGGCGGTCGGCCATCGCCCCGAAAGTGAGCGGCGAGATGAACGCGGCGACCGCCGAGGCGGCGAAGGCATACGGCTTGATGCCGTGCAAACCATGCGCATCGAGAATCGCGCCGAGCGGGACGAACCAGATGCCCATGCCGGCCGCCTGGATGAAAAATAAAATCATCAGCTCGGCATATTCGGCTTTGCGCAACGTCGTCAACATCGGCGCGCAGGATAGCCCAAACCGGCGAAAATAAAAGGACGCAACGGCGGGGCCGCTGCGTCCTTTGCTGAAGTGATTGCTGAATTAATGAGCGGCGATAATTTCCGCCGTGTGCAAAGTCACGGGACCGAGCAGGCCGGATTCGAGCAGCGGGGAATTCTTCGTCCAATGATGCCACGTCGTGAAGGTCAGCCGGCCGGTCGGGCTGGGCTTGCCGTCGAGGAACCATTGCGGCCAGGTCTTGAGCTCTTTGCCCTTCCATTCGCGGTCATCCGGCAACTGCTCGTCGCCGATGAGCCGGTTCGGCCAGAGATTCGTGACTTTGACAACCAGCTTGTTCACCCCCCGCTTCGCGGCAGCAGTGACATTCACGCGGAACGGCGGTTTCCACAGGATGCCCAGGTCCTGGCCGTTCAGGGAAACTTCGGCGAAATTTTTCACCGCGCCAAGATCGAGCCAGAGTTCGCGCCCCGCCGTCAAGCGGTCGGCGGAAATCTCGATGTCCTTCGCGTAGGTGGCCGTGCCGGAGAAATAGCGGACGCCGTCATTCGTGTGTTCCGTCCATGAAATCAATTTGTCCAGCGTGACCGCCGGCGGTGCGCCCCAGTTCGGCGGGAAGGTCAAATTCCACGTGCCGGAAATTTCCTGCGCCGACGGCACATCTGCCGCATCCGCGTGCAGGATTTTTCCGCCCGCCGTATCCAGCGCCAGATTGGCGTTGCCCCAAACCTTGACGACCGCGCTGCCATCCGGCGTCGCAATGGTCTCCCACGCTGGTGCCAGGCCAATCGTTGAGCTCGCGGGCAACACGAGCATTTCGTTTTCGGCCACGTTTGTGTGACTGGGCTGGCCATCGAGGGAATAATCCAAGCGCAACTCCTTGACGTGCTCGTAGGCCGGGTCGCGGCCAAAGGCATCATTGCCGACCGTCACCGTCAGTTGTCCGTCGCGTGCCAATTCGGAAAGCTTCGCGGTCACATCCATTTCCGCCGAGCCGTCGGTAGCGGCATAAACCGCGTGCTGAATTTCCAGTTTCGGTCCAACATGATTGGCCGTTGCGCTGCCGCTGACGGCGATGACATGATCCGCTGCATCGGCCGCATGGCGAAAGATGACGAACACCGAGCCGGCGGGGTCGAGGTTCAGCCGCACCTTGGTGCGTCCATCAGCGGTGCTCCAAACTGCGGCGGGTTCGATGACCCCGGTATCGGGATGCCAGAGTTCGGGCAGCTTGCCCGCCACGCGGAACGTGCATTCGGCGGTGTCGAACTGACGACGCTGATTGGAGACAAAATAAATGTCCGCGCCACCCGCCACGTGATGGACGTAAGCCAAGTGGGAATTACCGGTGGCACCTTGAAATTCAAAATCCGGTTTCAGGTTTTGATCCGCCAACACCTCGCCCAGCGATTTGCCCCAGACGATGCGGCCATGCCCGAAGTGATTTTCAAAAATGGAAGTGCCGTCGCACTTGCCCCACATCTCGTCGGCGAGCTTTTTCACCTGCGCGTCGCACTTGGGATAATCGGTCAGGCTCGGCGAATGTTGCGGACGCGGGCCGACCACGGTGGCGCCGGCGCGCACGAGTTCGCGAATGTGTTGCAACGTCGCCGGCGTCAGGTTTGCATCGTTGGGCGGCAGCACTAGCACCGCGTAGTTCGCGCCGCTGGCGAGAACGATGCGCCCGGAGTGCACGGTCGCGGTGCGCAACGCGTCGGCGTTCACGGCGTCATAATCGTAGCCCAAGGGCAGCGCGGGATTGCCCTGGCGCATTTCCACGGGCGCAGTTTCGCCGGTGAAATAGGCGACATCCTGGATGGCGCGGCCCTGTTGCAACAGGTATTGGCAGTGCGCGATATAATCAATCCACGCTTTGCCCGGATGCCACCATGTCTCCGTGCGCTCAAAATGAAAACCCCATTGGCCCATCGTCATGCCGGGAAAGGTATTTGTCCACGGCTGCATCGCGTAACGGTGAAAGACGTAACGGTTCAAACCTTGGCAATACATCAAGTCGCCGAGCGTCTTGAGCGAATAAGGATCTTCCTGCCAGCGCCCCGAATGCGGACCCGGCGAGGCGGTGAAAGATTCCGCACCAACGTAAGTTTTGCCGTAAACATGCGCGATGGAGGAGGCGAGCTTGACGGACGGATGTCCCGAACTGCCGCTCCAAAATTCGCCCATCACAAAATCCGATGATGCGCCGCTTTGCATGGAATCAAACGGGCCGGTATAAGGTTCCACCGCACTGATCAATCCGTGCTGGTGGCAGAGCTCCGTGAAATGGCCGAAATAATTTTCCGCAAACAAATCAGCAATCGTGCGGCGCAAGTCCCAGAGAAAACGCTCGGTGACGGCGGGATTGTCCACGACGCGGTCGGTGAACACCGGCAGATAGGGGAGCAAATCGTAGCCGCGTCGTTGCTTGAATTCCTCCCGGAAATTTTTGGTCCAGGTCTGGCCGCCAACTTCGTAGCTGTCCACCAGCGAACCGGCGAGTCCCTGACCACCGAGCGGCTTGATGTCATCGAGAACCTTTTGCATGAAGCCGGCCCAATGCGCGTCCAGCGCCGCCTTGCTGAACTTGTCGCACTCCAAGCCTTCGCCCCCGTAGGCGGCGGGATGGTTTTTGACGCCGGTCGGTGTATAACCAAAGCGCAGCACCATCCATTTGCCCGCGGGGACCTGCCAGTTCAATTTGCCATCGGCCGTCAGCTTGGAGGTGAGATCAATCATCTCCCGCCGCGGCACCGCGCCCGCCGGATTAAAAATCTCGTCCCGATCCGAAAGCGCTTCGGTCTGGCCGACACCTCCGCCGATGTCCATGGTGATTTTCCGCCCGAAATTTTTAATCTTCAAAAGCGGCTCCGCGCCGACGGGATAGGCTAGCACCGCAATGTCGCGATAAAAATCCAGCTTTGCCGGCGGCAGTGGCAGCGTCTCAGAAAAATTCGTCGGGCCGGTGAGCGCCAATTCGCTGGCGACGACCTTCTGCATGGCATTTTCGGGCGTGTTCCACGGCCCGCCGCTGCTGGACCAACCCGCGCAATTTTCCACGGTGAGTTCGAGTCCCAGCCGGTTTCCCTCCGCGATGGCGAACTTGAAATCATCGCGCCATTCCGGGCTCATGAATTCCACCGGCCCGCGCGGGATGCCGCAATCCGCATTCACGATGGTCGCACCGCCGAGGCCGATTTGCTTCATCGCCTCGAGGTCGGCCGTGATGCCGGCCTTGGTGATGTTGCCATTCATCCAATGCCACCAGGTCTGCGGCTTGGCGGAATCCGGCGGATTCAAAAAGCCCGTTTCGAGCGGATCGTTCGCAGCAACGGTGGTGAAAGCCAGCCCCAGCAGGGAGCCGACGAGGAAGGGACGCAATGATTTCATGATATATTTAAACGATTCGGGGCGTTGAAAGATTTTGTCGTTTGCACGGCGGCGTTGACAAGCGCAAAGGCCCGCCGGCAAAAAAGTTTTTTATGGTGTGCGCTGATAAACCCGCACCCAGTCAATCTCGTAACGAACGGGAAACTCGGTGGCCTCCGGGTTGCCGCCGCAATTTCCGCCGATGGCCTGGTTGAGGATGATGTATTCCGGGCGGTGGAACGGATTGCCTTCGTCCGCGTTGTCGGCGTCCACCAGATTGAGGTGATTCATCAGCCAACCGTCGAGGCGCAAATCAATTTTCTTTTCGTCCCATTCCATCGTCCAGATGTGAAATTGTTTGGACCACGACGGATCGTGAAACTTCCAGAGCGCCCGTTTTTTGGCGTGCCAATCGGTGAGTCCGTTTTTTTGCCAGCCAAAGTTTGCCAGCACCGTGCCGGTGTAATATTCCATGATGTCAATCTCGCCGCACGCGGGCCAATGCACGTCCGGTTCCACGCCGAGCGTCCAGAATGCCGGCCAGCTTCCGAGCCGCGGGTCAATCCGCGCGCGCATTTCGAACTTTCCGTATTTGAATTCGTGCAGCCCGCGCGTCGTGAGGCTGGCGGAAGTGTATTTGATCATTTTCCGCTTCGCCGGCCAGTTGTCGGCTTCGGGATTGTATTGCGGGTTGGGCTTCGGCTCGCGCCGCGCCTCGATGACGAGCAGCCCGTTGGTGCAATAGGCGTTTTCCGGTTGATACCATTGCAACTCGTGATTGCGCTCAAAACCGTGCTCGAAATTCCAGTTGGCGGGATTCGGCGCGCCGTTGGTGTCAAACTCATCGTGCCAGACGAGTCGCCATTCCTCGGCGCTCCGCGCTGGTGCAATGGCGAGAAGCAAGATGAGGAAAACAATTTTGGCGACGTTCATCGATTGCGGGGACAGACGCCGGAGCGTCGGTGAAGGTTGCCAGATTTATTTCCTTCGCCCTGACGGGTTGACCGTGGCCAGCCAACCTGCAACAATTCCGAGGTTATTTTATTTTGACGGGTGGAGGCGCGAGTAAAGGGGTAGGTTTCCAATCAATATTCAGAAAAATTATGTGCTCAACTAATTTCAAATGGCGGCGGCTCGTTTTTTTCCTTGGCCTGATTGCGGGGGCGACCCCGGCGGCGTGGGGCGTGAATGTGCTGACCTATCACAATGATAATGCCCGGACCGGCCAAAACCTCAACGAGCAAATCCTGACGCCGGCCAGCGTCGGTTCGACCAACTTCGGAAAACTTTTCAGCTATTCCGTGGATGGCTATGTTTACACGCAGCCGCTGGTGGTGACCAATGTGGCGATTCCCGGGCAGGGTGTGCATGACGTGGTTTACATCGCCACCGAGCATGACAGTGTTTACGCCTTGGACGCCAACAGCAACCTGCCGGCGTTGTGGCAGACGAGTTTCATCAACCCGGCGGCGGGCGTCACCACTGCCACCAGCGACGACGTGGGTTGTGGCGACCTGGTGCCGGAAGTCGGCGTCACGAGCACGCCGGTGATTGATCCGGTCACCCAGACAATTTACGTCTCGGCCAAAACCAAGGAGGTGACGCAAACCACCACCAACTTCTACTTCCGGCTGCATGCCTTGGACCTTACCACCGGCGCGGAAAAATTTGGCGGCCCAGCTCTCATCCTGCCAACGATTAACGGCACTGGCGACGGCAATGATGGTGCCGGCCACATCACCTTTGATGCGCTGACGCAGTTGAATCGTGCCGCGCTGGCCCTGAACAACGGCGTGGTCTATATGGGCATTGCCTCGCATTGCGACAATTATCCGTATCACGGCTGGCTCATCACCTTTACTGCCACCAATCTGCAGTCGCAGACGTTTTTCAACACCACGCCCAACGGAGGCGAAGGCGGCATCTGGCAGGGCGGCAACGGGCCGGCCATTGATGCCGCCGGAAACTTGTATGTCATGACCGGCAACGGCACGTTCCGCACGTCCACAAAATGCTATGGCGACAGCTTTCTGAAATTGGCCAACTCCAACAGTGTGCTCAAGGTGCTGGACTACTTCACTCCGGATAATCAGTCGTATCTGGCAGCGGCGGATCTGGATCTGGGGTCGGGCGGGCCGGTGGTCCTGCCGGACGCGGCCGGCAGCACGCTCAAACGCCATCTGCTCGTCGGGTCGGGCAAGCAGGGCACTATTTATCTCGTCAACCGGGACAAAATGGGTCATTACAATTCGATCAACAACAAGGAGATTGTGCAGACCCTGGTTTCGGCCATCGGCGGGTGTTTCGATACCCCGGCCTACTTCAACAACCATCTATATTACGTCGGCGTTGGCGATGTTTTGAAAGCGTTCACGATTACCAACGCACACATTTCCACCAAGCCGTCCGCGCGTGGCCAGGATTTTTTTGGCTTTCCCGGCGCCACGCCGAGCGTTTCCGCCAACGGCAACCAAGACGGTATTGTCTGGGCGGTGCAAACGGATGCCTACGATGTCAGCGGTCCCGCCATCCTCCATGCCTACGCCGCCACCAACGTCGCGTTCGAAATTTACAGCAGCGCCAACGCCGGCACCCGCGACCAGTTGGGCGGCGCGGTGAAGTTTGCCGTGCCCACCGTTGCCAACGGCAAGGTCTATGTCGGCACGCAGTATGGGTTGTCCGTCTTTGGTCTGGGCGTGCAATCCGTTACGCCGAACGTGGCCGCGCGGCCGGAAATCAGCCTTGAAAAAAAGGGACGCGGACATTTCCTCGTGCGAACCGCCGGGACGCCCGGCGTCAGCTATGTCTTGCAGGCCAGCACCAATCTGTTGACGTGGGTTTCCCTTCAGACCAACTCGCTGGCCGCCGATGTGGAGCTAAAGTTTGAGGATGCCGACGCCGACAAGCTGCCGCATCGCTATTATCGCGTGGTGAAATTGCCCTGACCGCTTGCGCTCGGCGAAGTTGTTCGCCGGTCAAATCTTGACCTTGAATTCCTCGCCCGCTTTGACGGACTGCACGAACGCCGCCATCAACTGCGGGATCAACTCCAAATCTTTCAGGCTCACGACTTCCACCGGCGAGTGCATGTAGCGGTTCGGCAAACTGATGAGCGCGCTCGCGATGCCGCCGCGCGTCCAGAAAATCACATCCGTGTCGGTGCCGCTGGAATTAGACATCGCCTCGTGTTGCAGCGGAATCTTTTTCTTGGCCGCGACTTCCTCCAGCCGCTTCACGACTTCGGGATGATTGCAGCCGCCGTGCGTGATGGTCGGGCCGGCGCCGATGCGCGTGTCGCCGTGCTGCGTCTTGCTGACCGTCGGATAATCCGTCGCGTGCGTCACGTCCACTACCAGCGCGATGTCCGGCTTGAGCGAATATGCGATCTGCCGCGCGCCGAGCAGGCCGACCTCTTCCTGCACGTTGGAAACCGCGCAGACTTCGGCGTTCAACTTCACCTTGGATTCCTTGAGCAGCCGCAGCGTCTCGGCCACGGCGAATGTGCCGATGCGGTTATCGAACGCCCGCGCCACGGCGAGGTCGCCGCGCAAAATATCAAATTCATCCGCCAAGGTAATCGGGTCGCCAATGCGGACAATCGCCTCCGCCTCCTTGCGGCTGCTCACGCCGATATCAATGAAGATGTCGTGAATCTTCGGCGCCTTCGGCTCGCCGTCCTGCTTGGTTAGGTGCGGCGCGACGTTGCCGACCACGCCTTTGACCGCGCCGCCGCGCGTGTGGATAAAGATGCGCTGCGCCTTGGTGATGGCTGCGTCAATGCCGCCCATGCGGCGCACATAAATGAAGCCGTCGGCATCAATGTAGTTCACCGCCATCGCGATTTCGTCCGCGTGCGCCGCGAGCATGATGCGCGGGCCGCCGCCCTTGTTGAGCACCGCCACGCAGTTGCCGTAGGCGTCGGAGAAAGTTTCGTCCGCGAATTGTTTGGCGTAATCCAGCCAGACGCGCTGGCCGCGGGTTTCGTGGCCGGTGGGGCTGGGGGTGTTGACGAGGGTCTTAAGAAAATTCAATGAGGCATCGCGCATCGCGGCAGACTAATTGTCAGCGGCCAAACGGCAATCGTTTTTTGCGACGAAAATGGCCGGGGTGCCATCCGCAGAACTGGCGACACGCCACGGCTTGCTTTCGCGCCCGCTTCGGAACATGATTTTTCCATGAAGTCTTCCTTTGAATCCGCGTGGACGCGCCGTGATTTCCTGGGCACGGTGGCCGCCGCTTCCGCTGCCGCCGCTTTTCCCATGGCGCTGCGCGGGGCGGAGAAATCCGCGCGCCCGCTGAACGTCCTCTTTCTCATGGCCGACGACATGCGGGTGGAGCTAGGCTGCTACGGTAGCCGCTTCCGCGCGCTCACGCCGAACCTCGACGCGCTTGCCAAGCGCGGCGTGCGGTTCGACCGCAATTATTGCCAGTATCCGCTGAGCAATCCTTCCCGCGCGTCGCTGCTCACCGGGCGCAAGCCTGCCACCACCGGCGTCATCGGCAACCGCACCAATTTTCGCGACGCGCATCCCGACTGGCTTTCGCTGCCGCAGTTGTTCAAGGAGAATGGCTACGTCACCGCGCGCGCCGGCAAGATTTTTCACGGCGGCATTGACGATCCCATGGCGTGGGGCAGCACCAGCGGCGGCGAGGCCGCTGACGAGGGCGGGATGCAATCGGCGGAAGTCGGCCACGTCGCGCATCATGCGAAGCCCGCCGCCCCGAAAGTCGCCGGTAGCGCGACCGAATCCGAAGGCCGCAAGCGCGCGGCGTATTCCGACCGCATCGTCGTGCTCGAAGGCAACGGCGAGAACCACGGCGATTATCACAGCGCCGACAAGACGATTGAAAATCTGCGCAAATACAAAGACCAGCCGTTCTTCATCGCCTGCGGTTTCGTGAAGCCGCACAGTCCGCCGACCGCGCCGCAGAAATTCTTTGATCTCTACGACCTCGATAAGATCACGCTGCCGCCGGACTTCGCGGCGGCGCCCACCGTGCCGCCGGGCTTTCCCAGCGCGGCCATCCGCAAGCATAATGCCGATCTCTTCATCGGGCGCAACGCGAGCGAGGCGGAGGCGAAGGAAGTCATCCGCGCGTATCTCGCCGCGATTTCCTGGGTGGACTGGAACATCGGCCGTGTCCTTGCGGAACTCGACCAGCTCGGGCTGCGCGAGCACACCATCGTCGTGTTCGTGGCCGACCACGGTTATCAGCTCGGCGAAAAGGGCAAGTGGTCCAAGGCCGGTTCGCTCTTCGAGATGGGCACGCGCGTGCCGCTCATCATCTCCGCGCCGGGCCTGGCCGCCAACGGCGCGAGCTGCCATCGCATCGTGGAGTCGCTGGATATTTATCCGACGCTGGTGGAACTCTGCGGGCTGCCGCCGCAAAAGGAAATCGAGGGTGCCAGCCTCACGCCGTTGCTGAAAGATGCGACGGCGAAGTGGGACAAACCCGCTTACTCCATCTGGAGCGAGGACGGCAAGACCGTTCACGGCGTGGCGGTGCGGACGGAGCAATGGCGTTATGCCGAATACGGCAAGGCCGGCGCGAACGGCGCGATGCTCCTCGACCCGCACGACCCGGATGAATTGAAGAACTTCGTCGCCGATGAAAAGAACCAAGCCGCCGTTGCCGAGCTGGCTGCGCTCGCGCGCAAATACGCGGCGGCATTCGGTTGAGGCAGGGCTGACCTGCTGGTCAGCCGGGGGAGTGGGCGCGGCAACGCCGCCCTAACAGCGCGGGTGATGCTCCTGGGCATCGGCTTTTTCAATGGCCCGCGCAATTTTATCAATTCACGCTCCGTGCCGCTTTTGCCTTAGCGTGGCGGCATGAAACGATTCAAAGCCCTCGTCGCCATCCTCCTCACCCTCGGCCTGTTTTGCGCGTTGCTGCCGGCCCGGCCGTTCCGACCCGTCGAACCCATTCCCGCTGACATCGTGGACATGCACTGCCACATCGCCGGCATCGGCGCGGGCGGGAGCGGCTGTTGGGTTTCGCCGCGCATGGCGAACAACTGGCGCTTCGGCATCTACCTCCACAGCTTCGGCGTCTCGCGCCAGGAACTGCTCGCGCAGGGCGACAATCTCGTCGGCGACCGCATTGCCGCCTCGCTCGCGCAGAGCAAATATGTCCGCAAGGTCGTGCTGCTCGCGCTCGACGGCGTGGTGGACGGGCAGGGGAACCTCGACACCAACCGCACCGAGGTCTATGTGCCGAACGAGTTCGTCGCGGCCCAATGCGCGCGGCACCCCAACCTCCTCTTCGGCGCGTCCGTGAATCCCTACCGCCCCGATGCGCTCGCCCGCCTGGTCTGGGCCAAGCAACACGGCGCGGTGCTCATCAAATGGATTCCGCCGGTCATGGACATTCAGCCCGACGACCCGAAGCTGATTCCGTTTTACCAAAAGCTGGTGGAGCTGAACCTCCCGCTGCTGTCGCACACCGGTGAGGAGAAATCCTTTTCCCGCGCCGCCGCCGGGCTGGGCAATCCGGAGAAACTGCGGCTGCCCTTGAGCCTGGGCGTCACCGTCATCGCCGCGCACATTGCGTCCTCGGCGCGCTACGACGGCGAACGCGGGCCGGACCGGCTGGCGCGGCTGATGCGCGAATATCCCAACCTCTACACGGACATCTCCGCGCTGACCAACGTGAACAAGCCCGGTTATCTGCAGGAAGCGCTGACTAAGCCGGCGTTTGCCGGGCGGCTGGTGTATGGCACGGATTTCCCGCTCATCAACACCGCCTTGGAATCCCCGTGGTATTCCCTGCACCTGACGCTGCGGCAGAAGTGGGAGATTTGGCGGACGCCCAACCCGTGGGACCGCGACGTGCTGACCAAGCATGATTTGGGGGTGCCGACGGAAACCTTTGCCCGCCCCGCGCACCTGCTGGGGCAAACTTCCTAGCGTTGGCAGACTGGCCTCGGACTAGCCCGCAATGTCCAAAATGGCCTCAATAATAAAGTCGGCTCCCTTTTGCCTCTGCCACCGGCTTAAGCCAACCCGGCGGCCGGTTCCCTCCCGGCGCCGGAGGGTGGAAAAAGGGGTGATTTCATCAAAAACCGCACTTTTACCCCAAAAGTGGCGAGTTTTCCCGGTTTAAGCCGTCATCACCACGCCGTGGTGCGTCACTTTATTCCCGTGGTGACGAAGAATCTTGCCGTGGTGACGATGGCCCACGCTGTTATCCATCGGGAGCAAGCCTTCCTCCATCGGATTATCGCCTATATCCATCGGGAGCAAGCCAATATCCATCGGAATCTTGCCGATATCCATCGGGAGGAAGGTAATATCCGTCGGGATATCGCTGACATCCATCGGGAGGAAGGAGATATCCATCGGGATATTGGCGATAACCATCGGGAGGACGACGATATCCATCGGGAGATAGGGAATATCCATCGGGAGAACGACGAGATTCTTCGGGAGGACGGTAAAAACCATCGGGAGATAACCTTCCGCCATCGGGATATCGGCAAGATTCTTCGGGAGATTGGCGAAAACCCGACGGTGGATGGCGAGAAAACGACGCTAAAAACCTAAAACTGTCCACTTTTTGGTAAAATTCGCTGGCCAGTCTCAAGTCCGCTCACGGCCGGGAGCCTCGTGACTTTAGAACTTGAACGGATAATAGATATCGAATTCCAACTGCGAGTAGGCCGGGGTAGCGAGTATTGGGCTTTTTTTCAGATATTTAATGCTCGAGTTGTCCCAGAGGCTCCAGCCTTTTAGTTCACGGGTTGATTTCTGCAAACCGAAGCTCCGGCCGGGCATCACCGCCACATTTCTGAGCGAATTCGTATCGGGCGTCAAATTGTAGCGGAGCGGTTCGGGGATAATGTAGCCTGCGGTTTCCATCAAGCCGTGGATGGCCGCCGGCATGTTGTTCGTTTCTGCATATTCCGCCGCCTTGGATGGCCCGGCCGCCAGCAGGCCCAGCCAAGCGATGAGGCGGATAAACTGCGGGAGTGGCTTGCTAGGTTGCATCAGTCATTAGCCAACCATTTTATGGGGAAGAATTTCAATAGCCATGGGGTCTTCCCCTACCGTTTTGCGAATTGAGCCGGTGCCGGCGCGATTAAATGCCGCCGGGCAATGAGGGTGACGATCAGCAGCCGGGCGGGCGGGCCGGGGTTACCAGTTCCAGCCGAGCGCGAAATACCAGAAGACGTGGCTTGGCCCAGCCACGGTATGCCCCGCGCTGCCGAGGAGGTGGAAATGTTCGTTGAAGCGGTAGTCGCCGCCGCCGTTCACGGCCAGAAACGCGCCGTCACCGGCGGCCGCGCGGCTTTGGGCAAAAAATTCGCCGCCGAGTGTAAGGTGGTCGCCGAAGCTGCGCTGGAGGAGGCCGCCGCCGTAGGCGTTGTCGCGCTGGCCGGGGGCGGAATTAAGGCCCACGCCGCCGCCGAGGTCGGCGGTCCAGGCGCCAAAGCTCTTTTGCAGCCAGACGGGCAGTTGCACCCAGGTGCGGCCATTGCCGAGACCGCGCGCGGCGTCGCCGGAGGCGAGATTGACGGCGGGGAAGAAGGCGATTTGCGGCCAGCCATTGGTTTCGTGCAGGAAACGGTATTTGACGCTCAACTGAATATCGCCGAGGCCGGTGGCGGCGCGGGTGCCGGTGCCGCCGGCGGTGGCGAGGGGCACGGTGATGGAAAGTTGGGTGTCGGGCAGGGGCCCGTAATTCAGGGCGAGCGCGGGGGCGTCGATGAAGTAGCTGCCGCCGGTGTGTTCGCCGCTGGCCTGCAGGTAGCCTTCCCAATGTTGATAATCGGTCGGCTCGGGATCGTCGGTGAGATACGGCGGCCCGGCCAGTCCGCGCGCGGCGAACAGGCCGACGAGGCCGGCAGCGAGGAGCAGGATTTGGCGGGGGCGATTCACCATGGGTTGCGCGGGAAAATAATGGTTTTGCCCGGGGCGCAGCAAGTCGGCGTTGGCGGGGGAAATATTAACGGCACAAGAAACCGCTCAAAATTCCAGCGTGAGGCTGGAGGCGATGCCCCAGTGGACTTCGGTGTGCGCGCCGTTGTCCACGGGAAAAACGTAGCCGAGGCCGAGGCTGGGGTGAATGTCGCCGATGGGGGCGAAATCGAGGCGCACGCCCACGCTGCCGAGCAGGCTGTTCTGGCCGGCGGCGGCTTGGTTCAACTGGGTTTCGCCGGACAGTTCGACGAGCGGGGTGATTTGCCGCAGGCCGGGCAGGGGCAGTTCGGCGTGGCTGACGCGCCACGCGAAGGCGAAGCCGTATTCAAACGATTGCACGCCCCCGGTGTCGCCGCTGCCGAAGATGGTGGAGTAGCCGAGGACGGTCTGGACGCTGAAATGTTGGCCGAGCCGAAGGTCGTCGAAAACTTTGGGCACCACCTCGGCGTTTTTGCTGACGGTGGAATTGACCGGAAGGCCGACCTCCGCCGCCACGCCGAAGGTGGAATCAAAAAAACCGTTGCCGGCAATCACTTGATAGAGCGGGTAACGTCCGCCCACAGAAATGTTGCCGAGGCCTTGCGAGAAATCGCCGGAGTCGGACATGCGCTGGTAGGGCACGGAGATTTCGAGGGTCAGGAGCCCGAAGCTTTTCTGGCCGCCGCCCGCGATGGTGTCGCTGTGCTGGGCCCCGGCGCTGGTGTGGAGCGAGCTGAATTCCAATTCGCCATCCTCCAGACTGGTGTCATCCACGAGGAGCGGCTGCGGAAAGAACTCGGCATTGTAAGCACTGCGGCTGTCCAGCCAGCCGAACGGCCCGCCATCGGCCGCCGGCGCCGTGGTCGTCGCGGCAACTTCCGCCCGCGCCACCATGCCAAGGGCCAGCGCGGTCCCCAGACTGAGAACGAAAATAAAACGGCGATGATTTCTAAAATTCATCGCGCGGAGAATGAAGGATGGGACGGTGAGAATCCAGCTTCTTCGGCACGCGCCAAAGACGGGCTGGCGGCGATTTGTTTTTGAACTTTTAACCGCGCGAAAATTTTTTACACTGTCGGCATGAACGTCTTTGTCACCGGCGGCGCCGGCTATATCGGTTCCGTCTGCACGGAAGAACTGCTCAATGCCGGCCATCAGGTCACAGTGTATGACAATCTCACCGAAGGCCATCGCTCCGCCGTGGACCCGCGCGCGAAATTTATTTTCGCCAAGCCGGAAGAGGAGGGGAATATCCTCGCCGCCGTGAAGTCGGTGATGCCGGATGCGATTCTGCATTTCGCCGCCTTCGCGCTCGTCGGCGAATCCATGACGAACCCGAAGAAATATTTCCACAACAATTTCGTCAACGCCCTCAAGCTCGCGGACGCCGCCGTGGAATGCGGCGTGAAGAAATTTGTGTTCAGCTCCACCTGCGCCACCTACGGCCCGCCGGACCGCGTGCCGATGACGGAAGATTTGCCGCAGCGCCCGATCAATCCCTACGGCGAAAGCAAGCTGATGTTCGAGAAGGCGCTGCTCTGGTATCGCGAAATCTACAAGCTGGACTTCATCGCCTTCCGCTATTTCAACGCCGCCGGCGCGAGTGAAAAATTTGGCGAGCATCATCGCATCGAGTCGCACCTGATTCCGAACGTGTTGTTCGTGGCACAGGGACGGAAGCCGCACGTGGAAATTTACGGCACGGATTATCCCACGCCGGACGGGACGTGCATCCGCGATTACATTCACATCAAGGATCTGGCGCAGGCGCACATCCTCGGCTTGCAGCCCGGCAAGAGCGGTTTTTTCAACCTTGGCAACGGCGATGGTTACTCGGTGAAGGAAGTCATCACGACGTGCGAAAAGGTCACCGGCAAGAAAATCCCGGTCATCGAAAAGCCGCGCCGTCCCGGCGATCCGCCCCGGCTCATCGCCGCCGCCACGAAGGCGCACACGGAACTCGGCTGGAAGCCGCAGTATCCCAAACTCGAGGACATCGTGAAAACGGCTTGGGCGTGGCACCTGAAGCATCCGACGGGCTACGCGGATTAAATTATCCGCTTTTTGATTGCCAATTTGGCCCGGGCTTTGCTAAATAGCCTTGGCTTGAAACTGGCAACACAACCTTTCCGGTTTAACGGCGCGGCGGTCATCACCGCGCTGTTGGTTGCTTTGGTGCTGCTGCTGGACGCGATGGCGGCCTGTCCCGAGCTTCACGAATTCATTCACAACGATGCCGGTGCGCCCGAGCATCAGTGCGCCGTCACCATGTTTGCGCACGGTCAGGTGGACACCGCCGTGGTGGACATAGCCGCCGTGGTGCCGGTGATTTGGATTGAGACCACCCCGCAGATTTCTTTTTCCGCTTTTTCCCCGGCCATCGAAAATCTTCCCGCCGAGCGCGGTCCGCCCGTTTCGCTGCCCTGTTCCTGAAAATTCGCCGGTCTTCACCGGCTGGATTTCGTCAGTCTATCACCAAAGTTAGAATTATTTCGGACCCGTGCCATGGAGCATGGACCGATTGGAAGATTGCAAGCAGTGAAGCTATTTCAAATTAATCCGCACGCCGGAGGCATAACGCGCCACAACCGCATGAGAAATTTTAGAAACAAACTGTCGGGCCAGAGGATCGGCAACCCGTCATTGCCGAAGCTTCTGTTAATCGCCTCAGCCATGGCTGGCTGGCTGCTGGCCGGTTGCGCCGTGGGGCCGGACTTCAAGCGCCCGGCGGCGCCGACGGTCAGCGACTATACGGATCGTCCGCTCACGAACACCGTCACTGCCACCAACGTCACCGGCGGAGAAGTCCAGCATTTCAATAAGGCCAGCGATATCGCTGGCGACTGGTGGACGCTGTTCCATTCCCAGCAGCTTAATGAGTTGATTGAACTCGCGCTCACCAACAATCCCGACCTCAAGGCGACGCAGGCGGCGTTGACGGTGGCGCGGGAAAACCTGCTGGCGCAACGCGGAATCTATTATCCAAGTGTCTCAGGAGGTTTCTCAGCGAGCCGACAAAAGCAATCAACGCTGATCGCGCCCACGCCCAACGCAAACATCTTTCAATACAACCTGTTCACGCCGCAGGTCAGCGTTTCGTATTCGCCCGATGTCTTTGGTCTGAACCGCCGCACGGTCGAGTCCGTGAAAGCGCAGGAACAAAACGTCCGGTTCCAGATGATCGCGGCTTACACCACGCTGACCGCCAATGTGGTGGTCACGGCGATCCAAGCGGCGGCGGTGCAGGCGCAGATTGACGCGACGAGCCAGCTCGTGGACCTCAATTCCAATATGGTGGACATCCTGCGCTACCAATACACGAAAGGCTACGCCGGCCGGCTGGACGTCGTCGCGCAGGAATCACAGCTCGCGCAAATCAACGCCACGTTGCCGCCGCTGCTCAAGCAAGCGGCTCAGCTCCGCGACTTACTGGCGGTTCTGGCCGGGCGTTTTCCAAATCAAGAACCGGCGGAAACATTTGATCTCGCGAGTCTGCAATTGCCGGTGGAAATTCCGGTGAGTTTGCCATCGCAATTGGTGGCCCAACGGCCCGATGTTTTGCAAGCCGAGGCGAACCTGCACGCCGCGAGTGCGCAGATCGGTATCGCTATCGCGAACCGGCTGCCGAACATTACGCTCACCGCCGATGCCGGCAGCACGGCGTTGTCGCTGGACAAAGTATTCTCATCGGGCACAGGCTTCTGGGGATTGGGTGCCGCCGCGGTCGCCCCGCTTTTTCAAGGTGGTCAACTTTTGCACCAAGAGCGTGCGGCGAAGGCGGCTTACACGCAGGCGGCGGAACAGTATCGCAGCACGGTGTTGAGTGCGTTTCAAAATGTGGCGGACACATTGGCCGCGCTGCAACAGGACGCCGAAGGCTTGAAGGCCGCCGCGACGGCAGCCGATGACGCCAAAGAAACTTTGGATTTGTCGCAACGCCAATGGAAGGACGGCTACATCAGCTATCTGGCATTGTTGAGCGCGGAACAAGCGTATCAGCAGGCGCGCATCAATTTGGAGCAGGCGCAGGCCAACCGTTATGCCGACACGGCGGCGCTGTTTCAAGCGCTGGGCGGCGGCTGGTGGCAGCGTGCGGATTTAACCAAGGATAAAAATGAAAAATAAATTTCCACAAATCGAAGCGGCTGCCGGAGCATGTAGCTGCGACGCCCCGTCGCAGAACGTGGCCGCGACGCCCTCGTCGCGAGAACGAACCGGCATTTACTCATTGAATAATGCCGAAATAATTGGCGACGAGGCGTCGCCAGCACTCTCTGCGACGAGGGCGTCGCAGCTACGTGCGCTTCGGCTTCACGTTTCAACGGCCACAGTTACGCTTAATGCGCTCGTCTTATTGGCTGGGACAATGATCCTATCTTTCACCGGCTGCTCATCCAAAAGTGATAGTAATGAATCTGCCTCATCCATTACCGTCAGCAACGTGACGCTGTCGGCGGAGCAAAAAACAAAAATCCAGTTTTACACCGTCGCGCCGAGCACGTTTCACAAGACCACGGAGACCACCGGCACGGTGGATTTCGATAACGATCAGGCCACGAGCGTGCTCGCGCCGTTCGGCGGGCCGGTGTCGAAGTTGCTTGTGAATCCCGGCGACAAGGTCAATGCCGGCGACGCGCTGGCCGAAGTGGATTCGCCCGATTTCGCGGCGGCCATCAGTGCTTATCGCAAGGCGCTCGCCACCGCCCAGACGCTCCGGCGTGTGGCGGACATGGACAAGGATTTGATCCAGCACAACGGCGTGGCCCAGCGTGAAGAGGAGCAGGCGCAAACCGACGCCGCCAACGCCGAGGCCGATCGCGATGCCGCGCTGCAAACCCTCGTCTCGCTGAATCTCGATCCGCAGGTCATCGCCGATCTTCAGGCCGGCCGGCCCGTTTCGCGTCCCGGCGGCCGGATCAACTCGCCCATTGCAGGCACCGTGGTGGAAAAACTCATCACGCCCGGCGAACTGCTGACGGCCGGCACCACGCCGTGTTTCACCGTGGCCGATCTGTCGCGCGTCTGGGCGATGACGCAAATTTTCGGTTCCGATCTTGCGTCGGTCAGTGTCGGTGATGCGGCGGAAATTGTGACGGGCGTCGCGACGAATACTTTTTCAGGAACTGTGAACAATATTTCGGCCTTGGTGGATCCCAACACGCGGTCGGTGATGGTGCGCGTGGTCGTCGAAAATCCCGGCGACTTGCTGAAAAAGCAAATGTATGTGCGCGTGAAAATCCAAGCGCATCAGGAAAGCACGGGCTTGCTGGTGCCGGTCTCGGCGATTTTGCGCGATGATGTGAATCTGCCGTTCGTTTATGTCGTTCAGTCCGACGGCAGCTTCGCGCGGCGGCATGTGACGCTGGGTTATCGCACCGGCGACCAATATGACATTCCCGACGGCCTGCACGTCGGCGACCAGATTGTCGTGGATGGAGCGATCTTTGTTCAATTCCTGCAAAACCAATGAGCGAGCCATTGCCTCAAATTGAATCCGCGCCGCGAACGGCTTCGCTGATGAACCGCGTCGTCGCGTCGTCGTTGCGGCAACGTTTTTTGGTCGTGCTGCTGACGCTCGTGCTCATCGGCGCGGGCACGCGCTCGCTCGAACGCCTGCCGGTGGATGCGTATCCCGATTTGTCGCCGCCGATCGTTGAGATCATCACGCAATGGCCCGGCCACGCGGCCGAGGAAGTGGAGCGTCTTATCACTGTGCCCGTCGAGGTTGGGATGAACGGCATCCCGAAGATGACCACACAGCGTTCGATCACGCTCTATGGATTGTCCGACGTCATCCTCACTTATCACGATGGCACGGACAACAATTTCGCCCGCCAGGAAGTTTTCAACCGGCTGTCCAGTCTCAGCCTGCCGACGGGCGTGACGCCTTCAGTCTCTCCGCTGTCGTCGCCTTCGGGTTTGATCTATCGCTACGTGCTGCAAAGTTCCGACCGCTCGCCGATGGAACTGAAAACGTTCGAGGATTGGATCATCGAGCCGGCTTACAAATCGCTCGCGGGCGTGGCGGATGATTCGGGCTTTGGCGGCGGCACGATGCAATATCAAGTGCTGCTTGATCCGGCTAAGATTGCCGGCGTCGGCCTGTCGGTGTTGCAGGTGGAAGCCGCGCTCGCGGCCAATAACGGCAATGCCGGCGGCGGATTTTATTCGCAAGGCGGCCAGTTTTATTATGTGCGCGGCCTTGGTCGCTTGGAAACTTTGGAAGACATCGGCAACGTGGTTTTGGCCGTGAACAATGGCACGCCGGTGTTGCTCAAGAATGTCGGCCGCGTGGTCATCGGCATCGCGCCGCGCTTGGGCGAGTTTGGCTTCGAGAAACAGGACGACTGCGTGGAAGGCGTCATACTGCTGCGCACCGGCGACAAAACGCAGGATGTCCTGAAGCGCGTTGAGGCCAAGACCAAGCAGCTCAACGAGCAGGTGTTGCCCAAGGATGTTAAAATTGTTCCGTTCTACGACCGCACCGATTTGATCAAGCTCACGACGAAGGTTGTGGAGCAAAATCTTTTGCGTGGCATGGTGCTGGTCGTCGTGATCCTGATTTTCTTCCTCTACGATTTTCGCGCGGGCTTGATCGTGGCGGTCACCATTCCGCTGGCGCTGCTGTTCGCGTTTATCTGTCTCGATCTGCAAAAAGCCTCGGCCAATCTGCTTTCCATTGGCGCGGTCGATTTCGGCATTCTCGTGGATGGCGCGGTGGTGATGGTGGAAAATATTTTCCGCCAAATCGCCTTGCGCAAAGGAACCCGGCACAACGTTCTGGAAATTGTGAAGGACGCCGCCGCCGAGGTGGACCGTCCGCTGTTCTACGCCGTCGCGGTGATCGTCGCCAGCTTCCTGCCGATTTATGTCTTGGCCGGACCTTCCGGCACGCTGTTCAAGCCGATGGCCGACACGATGGTCTTTGCGCTGATTGGTTCCTTGATTGTCACGCTTACGTTGCTGCCGGTGTTGTGCGCGTGGTTCATGCGCGACGGCGTGCGCGAGCGGCGCAGCGCCGCGTTTGAGGCCATCAAATCGGTTTACACCAA
>CAISYZ010000160.1 GCA_903889895.1 uncultured Verrucomicrobia subdivision 3 bacterium
AGAGTTGATGCAGGAGCGAGAAGCTGCTGCGCGTTGGCTTGTGCGTTGTGGTTTTATTCATTCCCTGCCTTGTGGCAGGTTCACACGCGGCAAGCCAACTCTTTTTTACCCCTCAACCAGAAAACCTGTGGGACTACTGTGATAATAAATTAAGAAGAGAAGAAGAAGGGGAAAAGCCAGTGTTATGGCGTTATGGTGTTATGATGGAAAAGGTGCGTCGCGGAAGATTGGCAAGTCCCCCGGCTCCGATCCCCCGGTCATGAAAAAGGTCGTCGGGGAGATTCGGGGGAGCAGGGGAGCCCAAACTTCTCAAGCATGATGAGAGGCCATTTATTTCCATAACTTCATAACAAGTTGAAGGGAGGGCTTTCAAGCGGTTGATTCTTAAATGGATGAGAAGTTATGCCTGTCCATAACGGGAGCCTATTTTTGTTATGGCCATAACGTTTTGCCGGCAAAAGGCAAATTTTCATGATTACAACTCCCGAGCCGGGCCAGGGTGTGGGCGGAAGCCGGCCAAGATGAGCAGCCAAGTCCGCGCATGGTCGCTAACCTGGCCGCTGCATTCGTGGCATTTGATAAGGGCCATAATAATTTTGGGTTTTTATTTCCATCAAGTAGGAATTGGTTCGTCCTTTTCAGAATCCCAACGAGGCGGCTTGCTTCCATCCTTCAATCTGAAATCAGCGATCAGTTCATCATAAATGTTTTGAACTGTCTTGGCGTCAAATCGATGTTGTAGCCAGTCATCGCCTGTAAATTGTGTGGGATAATTTGAGCCTTCCCATTCGACCAACAGTGAGCTGATATATTTTCGGCCGGATTCAAGCTGCTTGCTTGAATACTTTACAGACGAATCAGTTAATAGCTTAATCAAATCATCAACTGTAGGCTTAACGTTACGGCTTGCGGCCAAAAACCTGTCAACTTCCGTTGATGTTTTTTCCTGTGCCCGCTTGAGGTTGGGCAACATTTCCTTCCGTTTATGGTGAACTATCGCATTTCTTGCCTTGATTAACTCACGCAGGGAATTTATCGCCGGATGTAGGGCGTTAGAATTTGTTCGTGTTAAGGTCCTTCGGACTTGTCAGCCGCCCGTTGTTCGTAATCTTCTAACGAGGGAATTTTCATCAGCGCCCGTTTGGCATACGCGCGATGGACGGCCTTGCTGTTGTGACCCAAAGCCTCCTGGGCGAACCGTTCCGGGTAGCCAACGGTTTTTGCTCGTTCGGCCCAAGCGTAGCGGTAGCTGTGGAGGGTCACGCCCTCAATCCCCAACTGCCGGCACCGGGATTTGAATTCCGTTGCGCGATCACCGGCCCGCACCCCCGACAGATACGGAAGCAACACGCCTTCAGCCGGCAGATCCTTGAACAGATTCAGCGCTTCACCGCCCAAATGGACGAGCACCGGCACGCTGGTCTTTTTGCGGACAAAACTCACGGTGCTGTTCGTCCAGTCCACATCCTCGCCTTTCAAGCTGGCAATATCGCCTTGGCTTGCGCCCAGATGCCAGCACAACTGGTAAAGTATTTTTCGTTCGGGATTCACCTCGGCGGCGAGAATTTTCTGATGCTCCTCAAACGTGATGGCGCGTTTTTCCTTGTAGTGGATGGCGGGCCATTGCCGCCGGGGGATGACCATCGCCGGCAGCCAGTTCATGTCGAGGGCGAAGTTGTGGATCTTCCGCAGAAACGCATTGGTGGAAACCTTGCCGGCGCGCAACACCGCCAGCAGATGTTCGGCCTGCGTCTCGATGAGGATGCGGTGGCGTATCAGGTCAAACGCCTTGTCGCGGGCGGCGGATTTCCAGCGCACCTGCGTCGGGCCGGACTTGATGCCGATGATTTCGTCCAGCACGTGCTGCCAGGTGCGCACCGAAATCATCGGGTCGCTGTGCCGCAGATAAACGCGGGCGAGGCTCAAGTTCATGGCAGGCTGCTGGCCGGCCTCGTTCAAGGCCATGAGCAGCCGGGCGGCCTCGGTTTTATCCTTGGTCTTGAGGCTGGTGAAGGTTTTGGTGGTGTTGTCAAAAGCGTAGTAAACGCTTTTGCGGCGGAGGAAGAGGCGATAACGCGATTTCATGTTCATGCGTCATCCATCCTACCTTTGCGCTGATTCCGACGGTTAGGCTATTCTGAACCAATAGTGGCAGAATTGTGAAACAATAGTGACTGAATGGTCAAAACTGTTAGCCAAACCGTTAGCCACGGGCGTCCCGAACCTCCTAATTCGTTGCTGCACCAGCAGTTAGAGCTGGAGGCGAGGGTCGGAATCGAACAGGGTCAGTGATTTTCACTACTCCCGAACTACCCGTCCGCCACCAGAGGCGCGCTACGCATAACTATCGAACGCCAATAGAATCAGGCATTTTAGCGCGTTTGTCAAGCATTCTGCTTAACTCGGAAAAAACCAGCAACTACCCATCAACAATCCGCCAGAACTCTTTTCACTGGCACTTTCACTGGCACTGAAAAACTAAAATGTATGGTTCACAGAACGGGTTTTATGTGGGATGGGCACTCAAATAGCACCTCCCTCTGAATCAACCTTATTCCAAAAAACTGGCGAAAATAGAATTAGCTGGGGATGCTGTCGGCCCGTGAGATTCGAATTCGCTGCAGGTTTAATGATCTGAAGGGTGAGGGTCAGGCTTTTTTGTCACGGGGCTGCTTGGTAACGGGCTTTGTTTTGACAGCCCCGATTTTTTCAGCGAGGCGGGCGCGAGCGAGGCGGACGGCTTCGTGGAGTTTGCGCTCCAGTTGTTTCTTCGGGAGAATCTCCGTCCAATAGGACGACACGCGAATGCCGCTTTGCTCCATGTCCAAGAGTTCAATCGTTTCCTGCAATTTGCCCGCGCACAGAATCAGC
>CAISYZ010000161.1 GCA_903889895.1 uncultured Verrucomicrobia subdivision 3 bacterium
GTGTTCGTATATGTCATCCCCGCCACCACGCTGCCAGGCCCGGCCGTCACCACCGCCACGTCCGCTGACAACGTCACTGCCGTCACCACCGGCGGACTCACGTTGTTCGTCAAATTCGGATCCAGGTTCGTCGAACCCACGTTGGCGGTGTTGGTAAGTGAGCCGCTTGCCGGGACCGTCACGGTCACGGTCACGTTGCTGACTTGATTGTTGGTCAGGCTTCCCAAACTCCAGCTCACCACGCCAGCGTTCGTCGCCCACCCGCCGCTCGCACTGACAAAAGTCACGCCCGCCGGCAGCGCGTCCGTCACCACGACCGAACTCGCCGGGGATGGCCCCAGGTTCGTCACCGCGATGGTGTAAAGCAGGTTGCTGGCGGCATAGATTGAAGGCGCCGCCGTCTTCCCAATCGCCAGGTTTGCCAGGGCGGTCACGTTGACGGTGATGACGGCGCTGGAGGTGCCGCCATGGCCGTCGCTGATGATATAAGTAATGGTGGTGGTGCCGAGATTGGTGGGCGTGAAAGTTATGTTAGTGCTGCCCGGATTAATGACCACAAGGCCGTTGGTGCTGGTGACATTGGTGATGGTCAAGGCGTCGCCATTGGGGCTGAGGTCATTGGTCAGCGGATAGAGCGTGACTGGAACATAGTTGGTCGCCGAACCGGTGTCGGCCACCGCCGTGGGCGACAGGCGGTCGTAGAAGCTGTTATTTGTGGAGACAACCCCATTGGTGGAGACAAAGACGAGTTGGCTGTCCGTCCGCCCCTGCGAATCGCCGGTGCTGTAATAACCGTAAGGCAGCACCTGGCGGATGATATAATGGCCGGGCGTGACGCCAAAGATTGAATAGCTGCCATTGGTGGAGGTCAACGTGCTGAACATTAACGGATCACCCAGATCCACCTGGCCGTTCGTATTGACATCCTGAAAGAGGTCTATCTCGATATTAGCCAGATTGGTTTCGCCGACGTTGTTCGTGCCATTGCCGTTGGCGTCATACCACACCATGCCATTGATGGTGGAATACACGGAGGCGCTCGGTTGAAAGTCGAAGAAATTGTTGTTATTGTTGGCAGTCAGCGTAAGCAGGTTGACCGCTATTTGGTTGCTCGTAGGCGCGGTGCTGTCGTAGCCGGGCAAATGATTTTCCACAATGACGTAATGCCCGATATTCAGGTTGAGAAATTCATAGTAACCATTGATATCGGTGGTCACAACCTGCACGAGCACGCCGGGCGTGCCGGTGGCGGTGGGGTCGGTATAAAGATCCAACGTGACGTTGGCTAACCCGGGATCGTTGGGATTATAGACACCGCTTTGATCCTCATCGTCATAGACGTGGCCGGTGATGGACGCGGCGGCAGTGTTAACCCCGATGGTGCTGGTGGTCGTCGGCACCGGGTTGCCGTTGATGTCCGTGGCGTAATCCACCGTGGCCGCGTTGTTCGCCGGCGTGCCCTGGCCGACCACCGTCATCGTCACGTCATTCGTGATGCTCGCGCCCGCCGCGAGCGCGACCGGGCTGGCGAGGTTCGTCCAGATCAAACTGCCCGCGCCGGAACCGTTGTTGGTAATGGTCGAGGAAACAAACTGGTAATACGCCGCGCTGAACGTGTCTTCGAGCGGCAGATAATTCACGGTGACGTTGCCGGTGTTCTGCACGATAATGCGGAAAACCACGTTGCTGCCGACGGCCACCGGCGTGTTGGTCGGACTTAGTAAAGTTTTGGTAACATTCAGCGCCGTATTATTGATCAGAGTCATCCGGTCACGGAGCCTGTGGGCAGTTGTAAGTAGCAATAAATAAACGGGCTTTGCAGGAAAAACGATGTGAGCGATTCCGACTTGGTTTTGTCATTTTCCCCAGCAGTCAAGATGCCAGACTGGCATTA
>CAISYZ010000162.1 GCA_903889895.1 uncultured Verrucomicrobia subdivision 3 bacterium
GATGACGAGGCCGCCGTTGTCGGCGAATTGTTTCACGGCCTGCATCACGGGGCTGAACCGAGCGATCGCGCCGCAGCGCAGATAATCGCCGTAGCTGAAACCGCCGGGCACGATGACGCAGTCGGTGTCGCCGAGCGAGGCGTCCTTGTGCCAGACAAGGCGCGCGGAATGGCCGAAGTGCCGCACGGCGTGGACGGCGTCCTGGTCGCAGTTGCTGGCGGGAAATTGTAAAACGGCAAAGTTCATAAACAATTTTGCCACCGAGTCACCGAGACACAGAGAAAACCAATTCAGAAAATTCTCTGCGCCTCTGCGCCTCTGCGGCTAAAAATTCATTCGATCTCCAGTTTGTAATCTTCGATCACGGGATTGCTCAACAGCTTGTGCGCCGCGTCATTCAACGCTTTGCTCGCCGCCGCCTTGTCCGTGCCGGGCGCGAGGTCAATCTCGATGTATTTGCCGATATGGACGCCGGCGACGCCGGAGTAGCCCATGTGTTCGAGGGCTTTTTTGACGGTGATGCCTTGCGGGTCAACGACCGCTTTCTTGGGGGTGATGATGATTTTAGCTTTCATGCTCGCGCTCGAAAATTTTGCGGAAATTTTTCGCCGGAAGCGAGTGAAAAAGCTCCGGCATTTACCAGGCCGCGCACAAGCGGGTTGAATTTTTCGGCACGGTGCGCCATTGTTCACCCCATGAGTTATTCTGAACAACACGATGAGCCGACGGTTTGCAACCTCAGCGAGACGCGCAAACCGGTCGAACCGTGCACCATCGTCATCTTCGGTGCGAGCGGCGACCTGACGGCGCGCAAGCTGATTCCCGCGCTGTATCATCTGGCCAAGGACAAGCAGATGCCGCCGGCGTTCCGCATCATCGGCTTCGCGCGGCGCGAGAAGACGGATGAATCGTGGCGCGCGGAATTGCGCGCGGCGCTCGACCAGTTTTCACGCACGAAACCGGTGGACGAGCAGGTCTGGAAGGATTTTTCCGCGAAAATATTTTATTGCGTCTGCGATCTGACCGACGCGGCGGCGTATCAAAAATTGGAGCAACAACTGACTTCCTTCGGCAGCGCGCCGTTGCGGAAAAATCTTTTGTTTTATCTCGCCACGCAGCCCAGCCAGTTTGGCGCGGTCGTCGAACAATTGCACAACGCAAAGTTGTTGCACCGCGAAAACGGCGAACACGGCTGGCAGCGGCTGGTCGTCGAGAAACCCTTTGGCCACGACCTCGCGTCCGCGCACGCGCTGAACACCGAGCTGACGCGCTACGCGCACGAGTCGCAGGTCTGCCGCATTGACCATTATCTCGGCAAGGAAACGGTGCAGAACATCCTGATGTTCCGTTTTTCCAACTCCATTTTCGAACGGCTCTGGAACCGCGAATCGGTGGATCACATCCAGCTCACTGTCAGCGAAAAGCTCGGCGTGGGCGAGCGCGGCGGCTATTACGAGGAGGCCGGCGCGCTGCGCGACATGGTGCAGAACCACATGCTGCAAGTGCTTTCGCTCATCGCGATGGAACCGCCGGTGTCGCTTGAGGCCGAATCCGTGCGCGACGAAAAAGTGAAGCTGCTGAAATCCATCCGCGCGCTCACGCCGTCCGATGTCGCGAAGCAGGTCGTGCGCGGCCAATACTTCGCCGGCGCGGTGGACGGCCAGCCGCGTCCCGGCTACCGGCAGGAATCCAAGGTCAATCCGGCTTCAAACGTGGAAACGTTTGTCGCGATGAAATTGTTGATTGATAACTGGCGCTGGAGCGGCGTGCCGTTTTATCTCCGCACCGGAAAGAATTTGCCGCAAAGCGCCAGCGAAGTGCGGATCCAATTCCGCCCGACGCCGAATGTTTTGTTTGCCGCGCAGTGCGGGGAAAAGCTCGACGCCAACGCGCTCACGTTGCGGCTCCAGCCGAACGAAGGCATTTCGCTGCACTTCAACGGCAAGGTTCCCGGCATCGGCACGAGCGTGCGACCGGTGCGGATGCACTTCAGCTACAACGCCGAATTCGGCGCTTACACGCCCGAAGCCTACGAGCGGCTGCTGCTCGATGCCATCGTCGGCGACGCGACGCTCTTCATCCGCCGCGATGAAGTGGAGACCGCGTGGCAGATTGTGGATTCCATCCGCGCTGGCTGGGAAGGCAAGGCGTTGACGAACCGCGAATTTTACGCCGCCGGCACCTGGGGGCCGATTGCGGCCGATGATTTGCTCGCACAATCCGGCCACGAATGGCACGAGCCGCAGGTCATTAAGTAGGATTGTGAAATTCAAATTACTGCTTTGCGGATTGTTTGTTCTGGTCATTTCGGCGACAGGTTTCGCCGAACCGTCCGCCACTGGTAAATCCAGTGCGTTGCAGAACGCCGTTATTCTCATCATCCGCCACGCTGAGAAGCCGGCTAGCGGATTTGGTTTGTCCGCCGCCGGTGAAATGCGCTCCAAAGCGTATGTGAATTATTTTAAAAATTTTACCAATACACTGGACGGATTGCCGTTGAAATTCAGCTACATCTTCGCGACCGCCGATTCCAAAGGCAGCCATCGCCCGCGCCTGACCGTTGAGCCGACCAGCCGGGCGCTTGGTCTTGCGGTTGACAGCCGGTTCAAGGACAAGGATTTTCAGGAGCTGGCCAACGAGATCCGTTTCAAGCCGCACGGTCAGGCGATTTTGATTGCGTGGCATCACGGCGAAATTCCCGCGCTGGTGCGCGCGCTCGGCGCCGATCCGGAAACGGTCATTCCGAATGCAAAGTGGCCGGAAGACATTTTCGGCTGGGTCATCGAATTGCGCTTCAATGCCGCTGGTCAGTTGGTTGAAGCCCGGCGCATCAATGAAAATCTGATGCCGGATGATTCGAACCGGATTTCCGAATGACCGGCGGAAAAACTTCGGCTGTTTTTCCATTTGCGAAGCCTGACCAGTCGCTTCTGACGTCAAGTGTGTAAAAAACTTTGACAGAAATGTCCGGTTTCCAGCCAGACCTTGAGCGGGAAAGAAATTATTTCATGGTTAAGTCTTTTTTTAACTTGTAACCAAACGGTTAATTAGGTATCTATCTAAGTGTCGGTGCGTTAAAGTTTTTTGAAAATAGTTTGAACCTTTTTTCTGGCCCCAGCGTCAGAGGATTAGTTATTTGAAAGTTTCGCTGTCCGTTTAGGGTTGGCATAGAGGTTTTGCTTGCGGTGCGGCTCGGACAGCGACCCCAAGTTGGTCGCATCGCCCTTCTGAGCGCCTGGGTGAAGGCGTATTTAACCTCATCACCGCAAAGGCCGGACGCAAGTCCGGCCTTTCGCTTTTAGCCTTGGCCAGAATTCCGCATTGATTACACGGCTGCAGCCATTAAAATTCCCAACGCATGAAACACCGGCTCGACTTCGAAAAGCCCATACTCGAACTGCAGTCCAAGCTAGAAGAACTCCGCGCGCATCCGGAGAAACACTCGCTGGGCATCAGTTTTGAAGAGGAAATCCTCATCATTGAAAAAAAGATTGAGGAAACGCGCCGGCAGATTTTTCTTAACCTGACGCCTTGGCAGCGCGTCCAACTGGCGCGTCATCCGAAGCGGCCCTACACGCTCGATTATTTTTCCAAGGCGTTCACGGATTTTCAGGAACTGCACGGCGACCGCCTTTACGCCGATGACCACGCGATGGTTTGCGGCTTTGCCATGCTCGGTGAACACCGCGTCCTTGTCATCGGCACCCAGAAGGGGCGCGATACCAAGGAGAATATTCTGCGTAACTTCGGTTCCGCGCATCCCGAAGGCTACCGCAAGGCGCTCCGCCTAATGCGGCTGGCGAATAAATTCGGCCTGCCCATCATCACGCTGATTGACACCGCCGGCGCGTATCCTGGCGTCGGCGCGGAGGAACGCCACATCGCCGAAGCCATCGCCGTCAACCTGCGCGAAATGACCTTGCTCGAAGTGCCGATCATCACCGCCGTCATCGGCGAAGGCGGTTCCGGCGGCGCGCTCGGCATCGGCGTGGCCGACCGCGTTTTGATTCTGGAAAACGCGTATTACTCCGTCATCAGCCCGGAAGGCTGCGCGGCAATTTTATGGAAAGACCGCGCGAACGCGGCCAAGGCTGCCGCCGCGTTGCGCATCACGGCGAAGGATTTGCTCGAACTCAAGCTGGTGGATGAAATCATCCCCGAACCGCTCGGCGGCGCGCACACTGACCTTGGCCAGACCGCCGAGAATCTTAAGGCCGCCTTGCTGAAACATCTCGCCGAAGTGCAGGCCTTGCCGACGGCGGAGCGTTTGAAGAAGCGCTACGAAAAATTCCGCGCCCACGGCCATTTTACCGAGAAAGCCAATGACGCGGCACAAATGAAGCCACCGCGGAATGCGGAAACCGCCGTCACCGCCTGACCATGCTTTACCCTTTTGTCTTTAAACCGATCTTCAAAGATCGCATCTGGGGCGGGCATGAACTCGCAAGGCTTTACGCCAAAAAAATTCCTGCGGGCCAGCCCATAGGTGAATCTTGGGAAATTTCCGACCGGCCGGGCGATGCCAGCATCATTGCCAGTGGCCCGCTCGCTGGCAAAGATTTGCGCTGGCTCATGGAAAATCATGCGGCAGAAATTCTCGGCGACGCCAAGCCGGCGGCGGTCGGCCGCTTCCCGCTGCTTTGCAAAATTCTCGATGCGCGCGAAAAATTGTCGCTGCAAGTCCATCCGCCGGCCAACAAGGCAAGGGAATTGAAGGGCGAACCCAAGACCGAAATGTGGTTTATCGCTGATGCGGCGGCGGACGCGAGCCTGTATGTTGGCCTCAAGCGGGGCGTAACGCGCGCGGAATTTGAGCGGAAAATTTCCGACGGCAGCGTGGCCGATTGTTTTCATCGGATACCAGTGAAGGCTGGTGACACGATGTTTCTGCCAAGTGGCCGCGTCCATGCGATTGGCGATGGTTTGGTGATTTTTGAAATTCAGCAAAACTCTGACACGACCTACCGCGTGTTCGACTGGAACCGCGTCGGCCTCGACGGCCAGCCGCGCGAGCTGCATATTGCGCAATCTCTCGCGAGCATTGATTTCAATGACTTTGAGCCGAAGCTGGTGCCGGCAAACTACCGCCAGGGACCGAGTTTCAAATTCCGCCAGCTGGTGGAAGATCCGCTGTTCAACGTGCAGGAAATGGTTTTTGAAAATGCGGGTTCCGTGAAGCTGGCCGGCCAATATCTGCGGATCATCGCCGCCATCCAAGGCGCGGCGACCATCGCCGACGCCGATAGCGGAATCGCTGCACATTTAAAGGCGGGGGATTTTTGCCTGCTTCCCGCGAGCTTGAAAAATGTCGAAATCAAGGCGGCAGCAAACACGTCATTCCTCGTTACCGAGGCGAACTAAATTCACCAGAGAATTTTCGGCGAGGATTTATTGCCGGCAATTGGTCCACGTAATTCTGCCAGCTCAGTTTTGAACCACTGGCGGAATTTTTCATAGAAGCCAGCCGGCGGATTTTCGCCGCCAGTAGGTTGGCTGATTTCCGCGCGAATTTTTTCTTCACGGGCGACCGCCCAGCGCCGATAGCCATCCGCAACAAACTGAGTTTTGGTCTTCCTCAGTTCCATGACAAATCCTCCGGCGTTTGCGCGAGCAGCTTGTTTTTCCAGCCGCCCTTGCGTTGCAAAACTTTTTGCCAGAGCTGTTCCGGCGGCGTTTCGAAAACCAGTTCTAGCGACGCGGGAAACGTCAGCCAAGATTTCCGTTTCATTTCGCTTTCCAACTGGCCGGGACTCCAGCCGGAGTAACCAGCAAACATCCGCACTTGTTTTGTCGCGGAAAAACTTTCGCTCAGTTCGAGCAAATCGTCGAGTGAATGACCCAGCGCGAGGTTTGGTATCACGTCAGCTTCGGGAATGAAACTGTCCGTGTGCAGGTAGCTCAACGCGCCGGGCTGCACCGGCCCGCCGAGGTAGAGCGGCGCGGCCTTGAGCGTCTCCGGCAGGTCGGCGATGATCAGGTCGCCGACGGTCTTGCCCACGGTGCGGTTGAGAACGAGGCCGAACGCGCCTTCGGCGTCATGTTTGCAGATGAGCAGGACGGTGTGTTGGAAAAATGAACCGCCAAGCCGCCCGCTATCGAGCAGCAGCTGCCCCTGCAAGGATTTTCGTTTGTCGGCCATCGCGAGAGAAATGTGCCTCAAGTTTACGCCGCTGGCAAAAAAGAAAAAACGCGGAGAATTGCTTCTCCGCGTGTTCTGAATTTTTGAAAGGCGATTACAGCGACTTGACCTTCTTCACAATCGCCGCCGCGTCGATGCCGAATGCCGCCATCAATTCCGCCGCGTGGCCGGAACGGGGCAGGCCATTGACCGCGAGCTTGTGCACCTTGATTCCTTCGCTGGACAATTCGCCGGCGACTGCGTCACCAAGGCCGCCTTCGGGATAATGATCTTCCACCGTGATGACTGTGTTGCCGGTTTTTTTCGCGGCGGCGAGAATGACATCCTTCGCGAGCGGCTTCACGCTATAAGCGTCAATGACGGTGACGGTGACGCCTTCGGCCTTCAAAATATCAGCGGCTTTCAACGCTTCAAACAAAGTGACGCCCGCGCTGACGATGGTGACCTTGGTGCCTTCGCGCAGCACTTTTGCGCCGCCGATGGGAAATTTTTCATCGTTGCCGTAAATGACCGGCGTTTTCGGGCGCGAGGTGCGCAGAAACTGGATGCCGCGTGTCTTGGCCATTTCTTCCAAAAGTTTTTCCGTGGCAACGGCGTCTGCCGGATAAAGCACCGAACTGCCTTGGACGGCGCGCATCATGGCGATGTCTTCCAGCGCCATCTGCGACGGTCCGTCCTCGCCGATGCTGATACCGACATGCGAACCGACAAGTTTCAGGTTTGCCGTTGAAATGCCGGCGACGCGAATCTGGTCGGCGGCGCGGGTGAAAAACGTCGCGAACGTCGAGGCGAACGGCACGTGCCCGCGCGTGCCGAAACCGACGGCGACGGCAACGAGATTTTGTTCCGCGATGAAACATTCCGTGGAACGTTCCGGAAATTTCTTGAAGAATTTGTCGGCGAACGTGGAGTTTTTCGTGTCGCCGTCCAACGCGTTGATTCGCTGGTCGGCCTCGCCGAGGCGAGCCAGTGCCGTGCCGTAGGCTTCGCGGGTGGCGATTTGGTCGCCGAGCTTGTAGCTGATGGCTGCATAGCTCGCGGGTGCCGCGAGATTCGGCGCGGGCAGGGCAGTTGGCGCGGGGATTGCAACGCCAAGGCCGGATTTGGCGCTGGGCTGAAGTTCAGCAATGGCCTGCGCGGCTTCTTCCTTGTTTAACGGCTTGCCGTGCCAGCCGTCTTTATCCTGCAAGAATGAAACGCTGGCACCTTTGTAGGTTTTGGCAATGATGGCAAGCGGGCGTTCGTCGAGACCGACACCGCTCAAGACTTCCATGATTTCTTCCATGTCGTGGCCGTCGTCGAGCGTTTCAACGCGCCAGCCGAAGGCTTCAAAACGTTTGACGTAAATATTGATGTCATGACCGAACATCGTCGCCTGACTTTGGCCAAGGCGGTTCGCGTCAACGATGGCAATGAGATTGCTCAATTTGTAAAAGCCCGCGAGGTTTGCGGCTTCCCACACGGCACCTTCGGCGATTTCACCGTCGCCGAGGAGAACGTAAGTGTTGTAGTCGAGCTTATCTTGCTTGGCCGCGAGCGCCATGCCGACGCCAACACCGAGACCCTGGCCGAGCGAACCCGTCGCCACATCGGCGAACGCGAGGCGCGGCGTGGGATGACCTTCGAGGTCGTTGCCGAACTGGCGCAGCTTGGCGAGTTCCGCGACGGGCACAAAACCGTTTTCCGCCCACGCGGCGTAAAGCAGCGGCGCAGCGTGGCCTTTGGAGAGAATGAAGCGGTCGTTGTTGTAAAAATGCGGGTTCTTCGCGTCATACTTCATGTGGCCGAAGAACAGTGCGGCGACGACATCCGCTGCCGAAAGGCAGGAAGTCGGGTGGCCGCTACCCGCCGCCGTGGTGGCGGTGATGGAGTGGATGCGCAACTGGTTGGCGATGCCCTTCAACAATTCGATGTCAGTCTCAATCATAATTTTTAAGAACGGAGAGGTTAGCCGACGCGCGTTCAAAGCCAAGACGGAAATGGGAAATGAAAAGCCCGTGTGCCTTGCGACACGCGGGCTTGAGCGGGATTTAATTTGGGGAAATTATTTTCCGAGCAGCGCCTGCGCGGCCTCCGCCATCTTCGGCGCGGTCAAACCGTGCTTCACATAAAGTTCCTCGGCCATATACGCCGACTGGCCGAACTCGCCGTGGATGCCGAGCGACTTCACGCTGTGTGCGATGCCGGCATTCGACAGCGCGTGCGAAACCTGCGCGCCCATGCCGCAAATCAACTGGTGATCCTCGATGGTCACGACTTTGCCGCCGCATTTTTTCACCGCTGCGCCGATGGTGGCGAGATCCACCTGGTTGACGAACGGATTGTTGATGACGGTGGCCTTGACGCCTTTTGCGGCAAGAAGTTTGCCGGCTTCAATCGCCTTGTTTACCAGCACGCCGCAGCCGATGAGCACCACGTCGCTGCCTTCGGTCAAAACTTGCGCCTTGCCCCACGGGAACTGCGCGCCTTCGATCCACGACATCGGATAATTTTCGCGGCCGACGAAGAAAATATAATTTTCGCCGTTCTTGCCCGCCGCGCGGTCGGCGGCGTATTTCTGGATAGCCTGATACATCAGCGATTCTGCCTCGTCCGGGCAACTCGGCGCGATGACGCAGGTGTGCGGAATGGCGCTCAAAGCGGCAAAATAGGTCGTGGCCTGATGGCTCGCGCCGTCCGCCGCGTCCTGAAAACCGACGTGCGAAAACATCGCGATGACGGGTGCCTGCGACAGCGCGGCCATCGTCAGTGGCAGATTTCCCTTGGTCACGCCGAACTGGCCGAACGTGTCCACGATGGGAATGAAACCGGTTTTCGCCAAACCGGCGGCGGTGCTGATCATGTTCGATTCCGCGATGCCGACTTCGATCCAGCGGTCGGGAAAACTTTTGTGAAACAGGCTGATGCCGGTCGAGCCTTGCACGTCGGACGAAACGGAGAACACCGGCAGGCCTTCCTGCGCGGCGCGCACGGCGGCGCGGGCGAGGCCGGATTGCACTTTGTCGGTCTTCGGTTTTGCGGGCGCAGCCGCGCCGGCAGCAGCTTTGGCTTTTTTGTCAGCTTCCTTCTTTTCCCACTCGGTGCGGAAATTTTTTGACCAGTCAGAAAATTCTTTCGGCGTCTGGCCGCCCCAGATTTCGTCCACAAACTCGACGATTTTTTCGCCGCTGGACAGCGGGAAACCGTGGCCGCCGGACGCGCTGTCCACCGTGGATTTCACGCCGAAGCCTTTCACGGTTTTGGCGAGGATGGCGACCGGCTTCGTCGGATTAGCCTTCGCCGCCGCGATGGCTTTTTCGAGCGCGAGATAAACGTCGTGCAAATTATTTCCGTGCGCGACGTTGATGACGTGCCAGCCGAGCGCGGTCTTGCTGGTGAACGTCGGCGCCATGCTGAACGAATCTTTCGACACGCGGCCGGACAGCTTGGTGTCATTGTCAGAAACGACCATCACGAACGGATTCATTTTGCCTTTGGACGCCAAGCCGGGAATGGCGGCGAAGGCTTCCTTGGCTTCGCCTTCCATGCTCGCGCCGTCGCTAACGACGCAAATGGTGACGCGGTCATTCTTTGCGAGCTTGTCGCCGATGGCGAGGCCCTGCGCCTGCGGCAGCGAACTGCCGAGCGGGCCGTTGCTCAACAAGACGCCTTCGGGATTCAAATGTGATTCGCCGTGGCCGGTGAGTTTACTGGCGATGCTGCGGAAGCCTTTGACGCTTTCCGTGGTCATGCCGTCAAAACCGTAAAGCGCGCGGAGAGCATAGACGCCGTTTTCGCAATGGCCGGCGTCGTTGACGAAATTATAAGCCTCGTGCCATTGGCGTCCGCTGACGGAAAACATCACGCCGTGAATCGCGGACATGATTTCCGCGAAGGCCGCCGGGCCGCCCCAGTGCGAAGCCGCGCCGCCGATGACGGCGTGTAGGTCCATCAGCGCCACGAGCGCGCGGCTGGCGCGCGGGTCGGCGAGCGTGACCTCCGCGCCGGCGGCGTTTTTCACCGACACGGAGTATTTCGGCGCAGCCGTGGGCGTGGGCGCGAGTTTGTTTTTGATGACGAGCGGTTTTAGCGGTGGGGCTTCCACGGCTTTGACGACGGAGGTATCGGCGGCCATAGTTTATAAGTTTAGTTAAGAAATGGATTCTAATTTGGCAAAAAAAAAAATGGAAGAATGAATTGATTGAAAATTATGCAAACCGCTCATCATTTTCCACAATTCCGCTGTGGATAAAGCCAGTCAGAAATAAATGGCAAATCACTGCGGCAGGACGTGGCCGGTGACAGTGCAGGTCGGGATGGCATCCACCGTGTTGATGGAATAGGTGCCGCCATCAGGGCACGCAGGGAAAAGCCCATCCTTCAGATACGGCAGCAAATCGCGCGCGGTCGGCACGGCGTCACCGGGGGCGTTTTTTTCCAGCGCCCACTGTTGTTTCGCACCGTCAATCAGGCGCAGGTTGTTGATGCAGGTATTGCGGTGGACGATGGTCAGGCCGGCGTCGGTGACGAGTTGGTTTTCGGTTTGCAAATCCTGAAGGTGCTGCTGCTGGAGCTGCAAGGCGGCGCGCGCGGTGGCGAGGCTTTGCGCGGCCTGCGCGGCCTCGGTTTCCAACTGGTCAATCATCGCCTGCGCCTTGCTTAGGCGGTTGGTGAGGATTTCGTTTTGCTTGCGTGACTTGGCGAGATCTGCCGCCTGGAGGCCGGCATTTGAGTTTTTAAGTTCGTCGAGGTCTTTCTGTAGCTGGCGCATCTGGATTTGTGTGTCGCGCACTTCTGTCAGGGCGGCATCTTTCTCGCGGCCGGCGCGGAATAGCAAAATCTCCGCGACTAGCATCAGCGCGAGGCACAGCCAGGCGAACCAGCGTTTGAGATTCATGATGCCAGCAGTTTCCGCCTTTGTCGCGAATCGTCAACTGGAAATGGCAGCCCCGGTGGCGGACATGACCAGAACTGGCGATGGCGGAAATTATCCGAGGTGTTAGATTGCCTCATCCATTTTGCGGGCGGGATGGTTTCCTGCCGTTTGAATACGTTCATGAAATCCATCTTTGCGTTTTTTTTATTACTCGGCCTGTTGCTTTGGGAAAAACCGGCGCACGCCAATGTGCCCGGCGGCGGCACCAACGGCGCGGCGGTAACGCTTACAGACAATGGCACCACCGTGACGCTGGCCAATGGCATTGTTTCCATTACCTGCACAAAGTCCAGCGCGCAGATCGGCATCATCAACTACACCTTCAACAACACCGGCACCACCCAGACGCTTAACCTGGTTTCGGGCAATGCCAACGGCGGTAAGTTGTATTGGGAGAACTGCAACAATGAAGGGCTGACATTCACTTATTCCATCGTGGCTAATACGACCAATTATGCCGAAATCGCCCTGGTTTCCACGACGGTGGCCAACTGCATCATGGAGGTGCATTATTCGCTGTTGCGCGGTGCCACGGGATTTTATGTCACGCCAATCTGGAGTCATGCCAGCACCAACGGCTACTTTTCGATGGGCGAGTGCCGTGACAACATTTACGCCGGCTCCATCTTCAACTGGATGAGCGTGGACGCGGCGCGCAACCGGCTGATGGAGGTTTCCGGCGGCGCGGTCATCAACCCCGTGAACGGCGCACCTGTGGAGGTTTCGTTGTGGACAAATGGCATTTACGCCGGGCAATACGAAGACAAATACAAATACAGCACTGACTTCGGCAACCAGCACGTCTACGGCTGGAGCAGCGTCGGCACTGGCGGAAAAAATGTCGGCCTCTGGAACATTCAAGCCAGCCTGGAGTATCACCAGAACGGCCCGATGAAACGGGATTTGATGGAGCACATCGGCACCACTATTTTGAACATGCTGAATTCCGGCCATTATGGCGGCGGTGCCAACGACGCTTATTGGGGTGCCGGCGAAGTCTGGACGAAAGTCTATGGGCCGTATTTTATTTATTGCAACAACGTCACCAACACGCTTGCCGGCACCAACCAGCCAGCCATGGCGCTTTATGCCGATGCGCAGGCGCAGGCCCTGGCGGAACAGGGCATTGACACCAACGGCCAGCCCACGGGTGCCGTCGGCGCGTGGCCTTATTATTGGTTCACGAATGCAAATTATGCCACGGCCTCCGGTCGCGGCACGGTGACCGGAAAATTCGTCATCAACGACACCTACAATCCGAACGCTTCCGCCGCCGGCTTGTGGGTGGGCGTCATGCAGCAGCCAACTACTATTTCTAACATCTACGATTTTCAGGCCTGGATGAAGAATTATCAGTTTTGGGTGAAGACCGACACCAACGGGAATTTCACCATCCCCAATGTCATCGCCGGCACCAACTACACGCTCTATGCCTTTGGCCCCGGCGCGGCGGGCACGTTCCAGTCGCAAAGTCAAACCGGCGGCAATTCTCCCAACACCTTTGATTTGCCGGCGACCCCATTCAGCGTCACGGTCGCGGCCGGCGCGACAAACAGTCTGGGCACGAAAATCTGGACGCCAACCCGCGTCGGCGCGACGGTTTTTGAAATTGGTTATCCGAGCCGGACGGGACAAAACAAATTCCGACACGGCGACGACTATTGGGTGGGCGACATCGGGCCGAAGCCAACCGCGCCGAGTCCCATTTGGAGCAAGTGGCTGCAATATCCGTTCGATTTTCCAAACGGCGTGAACTACACCGTTGGCCAGAGCCGCTGGACCACCGATTGGAACTTCGTCCAGCCATGCGTCGTGGACAGCACCGGAATTTACGACGACTCCAGTTCAACCATCACCTTCAACCTGCCCTCGGCGCCCAGCGGATCAGCTTCGTTCTATATGGCCTTGTGCTCGGATTATCAGGGAGCCATTGAAATTTCTGTCAACGGCACGCAAATTTCACCCGCCAACGGCTACAATCCGAACTACATGGGCTCCAGTTATGAATGTGACACTACGATTCGCGAAGGCGTCAATGCCGATTACTCGGACAACCGCATCAACTTTTCCACCAGCCTGTTGCAAGCGGGGCAGAACACCATCACCATCTACATGCGTCAGACCGCGAAAATCAATGTCAACGGCGTTCCGGACGGAAATTTTTCCGATCACGCGATGTATGACTACGTTCGTCTGGAGTTGTCGGGCTATGTGCCGCCGCCGCCGGCGAGTGCGACGGCTTACGCGGGCAACAATTGTAATCTGGTTTGCTGGCCATTGGTGTCCGGCGCGACAAGTTACAATGTTTTGCGCGCGACCAATGCCAGCGGCACTTTTGTCTCGATGACCAACGGTGTTACCGGTCCGGTTTGCGGCAGCGGTGCGGTGAACGCGACGTGGCTCGACACTACTGCTGGCAACGGCACGAATTATTTTTACGTCGTGCGCTCGGTTAATCCGGTCGGCAGCAGCACGAATTCGCCGGCCAGTCCCGGCGCCACACCTTCAGCGGGGATTTCTTCCAGCGCGCCAATTGCACCCACCAGCCTGACCGTTGCTGGCGTCGCGCACCAGAGCGTGTCGCTGAACTGGAGCGCGGTCAGCGGTGCAAATTACTATTCGGTCTTCCGTTCCATCCTGGTGAACACTGGCGGCGGTTCGTCCAATGTGTTGAACACGATTTTGCTGAACAATGCCGTCACCAACACCACTTACACCGACGCCTCGCCGACGGATGGCGGCATCTACAGCTACGTTGTCACCGCGACGAGTGCCGGCGGGACCAGCACCAATTCTCCGCTGGCCGTGGCCGTGCCGTTGCCGGCGGCACCGGCGACCTTGCCTGTTTCACTCACCGCCAGCTTCACCTACAGTTCGACGACCAATATCACGTTGAACTGGTTGCCGGTGCCTGGCGCGGTCGGGTATGCGATTTACCGCGCGACCAGTTCCGCCGGGCCTTACACCTATTTGCAAACCGTTACCGAGACGACTTACACGGATTATACGGTGAACCCGAGCACGATTTATTATTACCGCGTCGCGGCGGTCAATGACGCCGGTGTTTCCGCCAACGCCAGCGATTTGGTCAACAGCCAGCAGACCTTTCCAACGAACCTGACCGCGACGGCGACCAACGGACAAATTTCCCTGGTCTGGCCGGTCACGACTGGCGCCACGAGCTACACATTGAAACGCGGCACCAGCAGCGGCAACGAAACCGTCACCGTCGTCACCGGCTACAACGGCACGACCTACACCAACACCGGTCTGGCGAACGGCACGACTTATTATTACGTCGTCACCGCCACCGGCGCGGGCGGCACCAGTGGCAATTCGCCCGAGGTCAGTGCCACACCCGAAGCCTTCGGCAACGGCATCTGGCTTTCCACTTCCAGCGGCAACTGGAGCGCAGCAACCAACTGGGTGGGCAACGGCATCGCTTCTGGCTCCAGTAGTATTGCCGATTTCAGCACCCTCAGCCTGCCTACAAATCTCACCGTGACGCTTGACAGCGCCCGCTCCATTGGCAGTTTGATTTTTGGCGATACGACGGCTACTTACAACTGGACGCTGGCCGGCACCAACACGCTGACGCTGGGCATTGGTCCGACGATCAACGTAAAAAACCAGTCCGTGACCATCGCCACGCCGCTGGCGGGCACGAACGGCCTGATCAAAATCGGTTCCGGTGCGCTGACGTTGGGCGGCGCGACGAACAGCTTCACCGGCGGCGTGTTCATCAACAGCGGTTCGCTCGCCTTGAATTATTCCGCCACGAATTCGCCGGTGACCAATATGATTCCCGCCGCCAACAGCCTGACGTTCGGCGGTGGCGCGCTGCAAATCACCGGCAATGGCGGCATCGGCAGCACGCAAAATTTCGCCGGCCTGACCTTGAATGTCGGCGCTTCCGTGGTCGCCGGCACCAATTTGCCCGTGGTTAATCTTGCAGGTATCGCGGAAAATATCGGCGGCACCGTGGAATTCATCGGCCCGGCGACGATTAATTCCACCGGCACAGTTGCGGCCACAGCGACAATTACTACGACCACCACGCCAGGGACAGCGGGTGTGCTTGGCGGCCTCGGCCTTGGCGGAAACGGCGCGTTTGCGACAGTCGGTTTGTATGACTGGGCCACCACCAACACGACGACTTCGCCCTATACCATCGTCGGCGGCAGTCAGGTGGCCGGCTTTTACCAGACTGCGGGCGTCACGACCGGCGGCAACTACGACGTGAACGGCAGCGGCGTCAATACGATTGGCAATACCGGCGGGGCAAGCACGTTGCGCTTCAATCAAAACGCCGCGCTGACCGTCACCAACAGCGCGTTCACGTTTCAAAATTGCCAGGGCATTCTGGTGACACCTAATTGCGGCACGCACAACGAAACGCTTTCCGGCGCATCCCTCGATTTCTATCGCAGCCAATTCTCCGGCCAAAGCTATGGCGTGATTTGGCAGAACAACGCGCAGGGATATTTCAACTGCTCCATTCCCCTCAACGACGGCAAGCAGGCGGGACAGAATAACGGCCTGGTTCAAGCCGGCCCCGGCACGGTTGTTTATGGCGCGGCGAACTATTACACCCTCGGCACCTATCTCGCCGGCGGCTTCTCCGTCGTCACGGCCTACAGCGGATTTGGGCAGACTAATAACGGCAACAATTCCGTCTCCTCCGTCACGCTCAACGGCGGCACAGTCGTGGGCAACGCCACGTTCACGCACGACCAGTCCGGTGCCAACGCGCGACAGTTCTGGCTCGGCAACAACGGCGGCGGCCTCGCCGCGACGGCAGGCAACACCATGACCGTGGATGGCTACATCGGCGGCACGGGCCAGTTGGCCATCGGCATTCCGGCGTCGAGCGCCAATGGCAATACACTTGGCCAGTTGCCCGGCAGCGGCAGCGGCACAGCGAATACCACGCCGGTCATGGCCACTGGGACGGTGGTGTTGAATTCCGCCGGCAACGGCTTTGCCGGCGGCACGGTGCTTTACAGCGGCACGGTCAACATCAACAGCCTCTGGGCGCTGGGCGGCGCCGTCTATGGCGGTCTGACGTTTGCCGGCGGCAACTTGCAATATGCCGCCGCGTTGCTGAACTCGGCGGTGGATCTCACGCAGGATACTTCCGCCGGCGGCACCGGTTTGGGCGGCGGCGTGGCCAAACCCGTGACGCTGGCGGCCAGTGCCACGATTGATGTCAATGGCAATGCCATCGCCTACACGAACACTTTCGGCAACGGCGGCAGCGGCGCGCTCATGGTGAAAAGTTCTTTGCCCGGCGGCAGCTTGAATCTGCTCAGCGCCAATAATTATTCCGGCACCACCACCGTCAGCAACGCCACCTTGCTCGTGAATAATCTCACCGGCTCCGCCACAGGCGCGGGCAATGTGCAGGTGCTGAATGGCGGCATTTTGTCCGGCAATGGCGCGGTCGCCGGCTCCGTCACCGTGGGGGCCGGCGGCACGCTGGCCGTGGGTAACGCCTCGGATTCGCTGAGCATCGGCAATAATCTTACACTGAATTCCGGCAGCACGCTGCGGTTTCAAATCCAGCCTTCGCCGCTGACCAATTCCAGCGTCACCGTCGCTGGCACACTGACTTTCGGCGGCGCGGTAATCGTGACGAACCTCGGCGGCGCGCTCGCCAGCGGCGACAGCTTTCAGTTATTCAACGCCAACGGCATTGCTGGCGCGGTTTCCACGCTGACGCTGCCAGGGCTGACCAACGGACTTTACTGGAACACCAATTTGTTCTTCACCAGCGGCACGCTCGTGGTGGCGACCATCCCCAGCCCGGTCATCGGCAATGTTTCCCTGACCGGCACGCAGTTGCTGCTGTCCGGCAACGGCGGCGCGGTGGGGGGAAATTATTATCTGCTGTCCGCCACCAACCTCGCCACGCCGCTGACCAACTGGACGCGGCTATTGACGAACCAGTTTGATGCCGGCGGGAATTTTAATTTGAGCAATGGTTTTGCGCCCGGCTCGCCGTCGCAGTTTTACCGGCTCCAGTCGTTTTAAATTGGGTCCAAAGCCGCAGCATCAAAAAGCGAAAAATACGAGAAATGGAAGCTGGCTTGCCGAGCCAATTGAAGCTGGTGCGCGCGACGGGAGTTGAACCCATAACCTTCGGCTTCGGAGACCGACGCTCTATCCAGTTGAGCTACGCGCGCAAAATCGCGGCGGTTATTATGCGCGGTTTGTTCTGCGCGGCAAGCAGTATTGGGCAACCGCTGAGAATGGCAGCTGAAACCAGAAACCAAAGCCCCCGCCGCCGGTCGGCTTTCCGCCAGGGCTTTTCAAGCTTCCGCTTTCCAGTCTCTTCTCCTTGTCCGCCGCCGTTTCTTTGCTAACCTCACCGGCTCAATTGTGAGCATTGCCCAGGAAATCTCAAAACGCCGCACGTTCGCCATCATCTCGCACCCGGATGCGGGCAAGACTACGCTGACGGAGAAGCTGCTGCTTTACGGCGGCGCGGTGCAGCTTGCCGGTTCCGTGACTGCGCGCAAAAACCAGCGCGCCACCACCAGCGACTGGATGGAGCTGGAAAAGAAGCGCGGCATCTCGATCAGCTCAACCGTGCTGCAATTTGATTACGACGGCTACCGCATCAACCTGCTCGACACGCCCGGCCACAAGGATTTTTCCGAGGACACCTATCGCGTGCTGACCGCCGTGGATTCCGTCGTCATGGTGATTGATTCCGCCAAAGGCATCGAACCGCAGACGCGCAAGCTGTTCGAGGTCTGTCGCCAGCGCGGCGTCCCGATTTTCACCTTCATGAACAAGTGCGACCGGCCGATGAAAAATCCGCTGGAGCTGCTCGACGAGCTGGAGCGCGTGCTCGGCATCGGCGCGTTCCCGGTGAACTGGCCCATCGGCAACGGTCCGGATTTTCAGGGCGTCTATGATCGCCAGACGAAAGTGATGCACACCTTCGAGCGCGTGGTCGGCGGCAAATATCGCGCGCCCGTTTCTGTCGGCGGGCTGCACGATCCCGCCGTGCGCGGCAATTTGAGCGAGGCGGATTTCAATCGCACCGTCGAGGAACTGGAGATGCTCGAACTCGCCGGTGAATCCTTCGACCTCGCTTCCGTGCTCGCGGGAAAAACGACGCCGGTGTTTTTCGGCAGCGGCGTGAATAATTTCGGCGTGCAACTTTTGCTCGACGGCTTCCTGAAACATTCGCCCGCGCCGAAATCCCGCGTGATGGGCGGCATTGAAATCGCGCCGGAAAATCCCGCGTTCTCCGGTTTCATCTTCAAGATCCAGGCGAACATGGATCCCAAGCACCGCGATCGCATCGCCTTCATCCGCGTTTGCTCCGGAAAATTTGACCGCGACATGACCGTGCATCATTCGCGCTCCGAAAAAAAAGTCCGTCTCTCCAGTTCGCACAAACTTTTCGGCAATGAACGCGAGACCGTGGACGAAGCCTTTCCCGGCGACGTCATCGGCCTTGTCGGTCACGACAGCTTTGGCATCGGCGACACGCTCACGACCGATCCAAAAATTCTTTACAAGGAAATCCCGCGCTTCACGCCCGAGGCGTTTTCGTATCTGCACAATCCGAACACGGGAAAATACAAACAATTCCGTCAGGGCCTCGACCAGTTGTTGCAGGAAGGCGTCATTCAGGCGTTGTATCTGCGCAACTCGTCCATCAAGACGCCGCTGCTCGCCGCCGTTGGCCCGCTGCAATTTGAAGTCGTGCAATTTCGCCTCGAAAGCGAATACGGCGCGGAATCCCGTCTCGAAGCCGCGCCGTGGAGCGTCGTGCGCTGGCTGCCGACCGACATCACGGAAGAGCAACTCGACGCGCTTTCGCTCCCGACCGGCGCGCGCCTCGCCTACGACCTCGGCAAAAATCCCGTCGTGCTTTTCCAAAACGAATGGTCGGCGAATTATTTTGGCGAGACGAACAAAGGCATGGCGCTCTCCGCCGTGCCGGTGCAAACCGCGCGGGAATAAAACCTTCTACCGCCAAGACGCCAAGGTTATCGGCAAGACCGGCTTCCGTTTTTTACCTCTTGGCGTTCTTGGCGGCTTGGCGGTTAATCCCGATTGCCTGATTCATTTTTAGAATGCGCTTGTTAATGTTTTCGCCCGCTTGGTATTTTCCCCCAGTCGCTCCATGACTGAACCCCAAATTCAATCGCCGCCGGACAAAACAATTTTCGGTTGGCGCCGATCCGATGCCGTTCTTGCAGTTCTGCTGGCGCTGGCGACATTGGCTCTCTATTGGCCGGTCACCCATGCCGACTTCGTTTATTTGGACGATGGCCAATATGTTCAAACCAATCCTTTCGTCCAACAGGGCTTGTCGCTGAACAGCATCATCTGGGCTTTGACCAATCCCATCATGGGCAACTGGCATCCGCTCACCATGTGGTCGTATATGCTCGACTACGAATTTTTTGGGCTGAACCCCGGCGGCTATCACCTGACGAACATCCTTCTGCACGCGGTGGACACGGCGCTGGTCTTCCTCGTTTTTTACCGGCTCACCGGCGCGCGCGGGCGCAGTTGGCTCGTGGCGGCGCTGTTCGGGCTGCATCCGTTGCACGTCGAATCCGTCGCGTGGATTGCCGAGCGCAAGGATGTTTTGAGCGCCCTGTTTTGGCTGCTGGCCATGTGGACGTATGCGCGCTATGCCGCCTTGGCCGACCGCCAAGAGACTGCCAGCGCCAAAAAATTCTATACGCTCACGCTCGCCTTTTTCGTGCTGGGTCTGATGAGCAAGGCGATGCTCGTGACGCTGCCGTGCGTCTTGCTGCTGCTGGATTTCTGGCCCCTGAAACGGTTTTCATCCGTCGGTCTGCGCCGGCTGGTGCGGGAAAAAATCCCCTTCTTCGCCGTGGCGGCGGCGGCGTCCTTGGTCACCTATTTTTTCCAACAACGCTGCGGCGCCACGACGTTCATTGAAAACATCCCCTTCGCGGATCGCGTGCAAAATGCCTTCATCTCCTACGCTCGCTACCTCGGCAAACTGTTCTGCCCGGAAAATCTCGCCATCTTCTATCCGCACCCCAAACACTGGTCGTTGGGACTGGTGCTGCTGGCGGTCTTAGTTTTGGCCGCGGTTTCGCTGTTCGTTTTCTTGCGGCGGCAACGCCAGCCGTTTCTGCTGGTTGGCTGGTTCTGGTTTCTCGGCACGCTCGTGCCGGTCATCGGTCTCGTGCAGGTCGGCGGACAGGCCATGGCCGACCGCTACGCCTATATTCCTTCGCTCGGTTTTTTTATCCTCGTCATTTGGGGCGCGTATGAACTGCTGCAAAACTTCCGGTGGCAATTTTCCGCCGCCCTCGGCGCGGTGGCTCTCGCTTGTTGCACAGTCATCACTCGCCAGCAGTTGCCTTATTGGCAGAACATGGAAACCATTTCCCGCCACGCCCTCGCCGTCACGCGCGACAACTACATCGCCCATGAATTGCTCGGCGTATTTTATGCCAGCAAGGAGCGGCTGGCCGATTCCGCCGGCGAATTCCAAAAAACCATCGCCCTCAAGCCGAATTACTCCTTTGCCTATTACAATCTTGGGGTCGTCCTTTCCCGGAGCAATCATGGCGAGGCGGCAATCCGCGCCTTGCGGGAAGCCATCCGTCTGAAACCGGATTTTGCCGATGCCCATTCCAGTTTGGGCTTCGCGCTTTTTAATCACGGCGAAATGTCCGCTGCCATGGTCGAATACCGCGCCGCCGTCCACCTGCAACCGGCCTTGGAATCCGGCTACAACGACTTTTGCAGTCAGCTCGACCTGAACAATCTCGCTTGGACGCTCGCCACCAGTCCCGACCCCGCGCAGCGCGACGGCGCACGCGCCGTGGGCATCGCCGAGGAAGTCTGCGCCAAAACCCAAAACCACATCACCATCTTTGTCGGCACGCTCGCGGCGGCGTATGCCGAAGCCGGGCGGTTTGACGAGGCCGTGGCCACCGGCCAAAAGGCCTGCGCCCTTGCCGCCGAGAATGGCGACACTGGTCTCCTGAAAAAAAATCAGGAACTCGTCTCCCGCTATCAATCGCACCGCCCCTATCGCGACACTCCGGCGGCGCGCGCGGAGTGATTTTGGAGTGCGGCGACATGTCGCCGCTTTCCCACTGGGAGACATGTCTCCCAGTCCCAAAGCGCGGACATGTCCGCGCACTCCAAAGCCGCCCCAATCAAAAATCATCCGGGATTTCCAACTCATCCGTCTTGAAGCTTTGCACCGTTTTCACGAACGCCGGCGACGCGCTCCGCGCAAACCACGCCGCCGAGCACCACGCATAATTCTCCGCCAAATCCGCCACGCCATGTTTCGCCGGGTTGCTGTGGACGTAATGCAGCCGCGCCAGATACGATTTCTCAAACGTGATATGGCTGTCCCAGAACTGAAACCACACCTTGCGCCCCGGCGTCGCGTCCTGCCGGTTCAGTTCTTGCGCTGACTTCATGTGCAGCTTGCCGATGAATTTGCCCAGCGACTTCGGCTCGGCGGGCGAGGCCGCGATGAAATGGTAATGGTTCGCCAGCACCGCCCATGCCCGCAGCGACCAGTGAAACTCGGCGGCGTATTGAAACAGCGATTCCAGAAAAAAATCCCGGCGCGCGGGCGAATGCAGGTGCGGCCGCTTCTGAAAAGTCCCCGCCGTCACCATATAAATGCCCGGCTCAAACAGCCAGTGCGGCGGCGCGTGCGGCCAGCTTTTCATGCGCGAAATATTTAGCCGGACGCGAAACGGAGGCAAGTCTTATTATTTGGCATGCGCCTTGGAGTGCGACCTTTGGAGTGCGGCGACACGTCGCCGCTTTCCCACTGGGAGACATGTCTCCCAGTTCCAAAGCGCAGTCATGCCTGCGCACTCCAAAATTGCGGCCTTGGAGTGCGGCGACATGTCGCCGCTTTCCCACTGGGAGACATGTCTCCCAGTTCCAAAGCGCAGTCATGCCTGCGCACTCCAAAAGCGTTCTAAAACTGGTTACAGCTGGTTACAGTCCGGTAAAAAAGTGGTGGAGCAGGACGGTTGGTGGGTGATGATTTTGATTTAAGTTGTTGAAAAACAGTTGTTTGAAGCTGATTTTTGATGGCCGAAAATTGTTCAATAAAAGATTAAAAAAAAGTTGACCGTGACAGGGGACTCTGCGAAATTGTATCCGCACACGGAAAAGAACAACAACACAACAACACTATAAAAATGAAAAAAACACTACTGATTGCTGTCGCGGCGCTCGCGGCGGGAGTCATTTCAACTCAAGCGCAAGTCTATTCACAAAACATCGTTGGCTATGCCAATGTTGTTAACACTGCGGGTTATCAAAATTATTTTCAATCGGTTCCTTTCATAATTGGTTCCAGCAACGGCATCAATGAAGTGTTCGCTGGTGGTCTTCCGGCGGGCAGCTATCTGAACTTGTGGAACGGCAGTGGTTTTACGTCCTACGTTTATGATAATACTGACCCGATTGGTGCTGGCACAAGCGTTGTGTGGTATGATGCGAACGAAGACGCGGCTATTACGCAGTATCCGACTTTGAATCCTGGCCAAGGCTTTTTGCTCGTTCCGTCTGCTCCTTGGACCAATACCTTTGCTGGTGCGATTGCATTGTCTGTTGGAACCAGCAACAATATGGTTCTCCCGACAGCCTACGCGAACTACTTTGTTGCTCCAGTTGTTCCCTATGCTGGTTCAGTTACCAATGGTAACAACTCAACCGGTGGTCCTAACTTGAATAATCTTCCGGCTGGTTCGTATGTTGAGACGTGGAATGGCAGTGGTTTTTCCGCTGTTGTTTACGACAATACCGATCCGATTGGTGCTGGCACGGGAGTTGTTTGGTATGACGCTAACGAAGATGCAGCGGTTGCCCCGCCTTCTGTCACTGTTGGTCAGAGCATACTGATTGTTCCGGCTGCATCATATACTTGGACAACTGGTTTGTAATTCAAAATCTAGCAGAAACCAAAATTAACAATAAAAACAAAAAAACCCGTAAATAAAATGAAAAAAATATCACTAACAATCCTTGCGTTGACTGCGGCTGTGGGAGCTTCCTATGGTCAGGGCTATGTTGCTTGGAGCGCTACACCTGCCACGGCGATTATCGGCGAAACTAACACAGCTGTGATTTCGCCCTTTACCACTAGTGGCACCCAGGCGGGCACGAATGGCTTAACGGTTGGCAGCGGCAGCTCGCTGTTCACCTATGCGCTCTTCATCAATACCAGCAGCTCGGCTGTTGCGCTTCCGACTACGATATCATCGTTGACTCCGAGCTGGACATTCACCGGCTTGGAAATGAACAACGGCACGACTGCTAATGGTCGTTTGGCAACGATTCCGGGCAACGGTGGATCTGCTGTCAATGTTGACAGCTCCTACACCAGCGGCACTGTTAACTTCCTGATTGTTGGTTTTTCATCCAACATTGGTGGAACTGGTGGGACCAACATCGCTACGGCTCTTTATGACGTGAACAACTGGAGCACGGTTGGACAGTCAATTACAGGCAATGCGTTCTTTGGTATCTCCACTGAAGGCACGCTCTCAATCAGCACGTCATCCGCTGCGGGAACAACCATTTGGGGTGGATCTGGTATCAGCAATCCGTTGGCCACTCCCTTGTATCTCGACGTGTTGCCCACGCCGGAACCCGGCACCATGGCGCTCGCCGCTATCGGTGGTGCCTCGCTGCTCCTGTTCCGCCGCCGCAAATAAGTTAGCTAGTCTTTCAAGCCCCGCCCTTGCATTGCAGGGGCGGGGTTTTTCATAAAGTTGCAATTTAAGTTACCGGAGCTACCTTCCAGCATGAAATACACGGATCGAATTACTTTCAATCCCAATCAATGTGGTGGCCGCCCTTGTATTCGCGGGCTGCGCATCCGAGTGCAGGATGTTTTGGAAATGCTGGCCGCCAAGGTGCCGGAAACGGAAATTCTGCAGGATTTTCCTTATTTGGAAGCCGAAGATATTCGTGCCTGTTTGGCATATGCGGCCAAGGAACTGGATCATCCGGTGTTGGTGGGCCAACTGTGAGGTCGCCTTGCAATTTCTGGTTGATGCCCAACTTCCGCCTGCGCTGGCCGGCTGGTTGACGGCTGCCGGGCATTCCGCAAAACATGTCGAAACCATCGGGCTGCGGAACGCGGAAGACCCGGCGATTTGGCGTTACGCCTTGAACCACCGGGCGGTTCTGCTGACCAAAGACGAAGATTTTGCCGTGCGGGCAAACCAGAGCCAGCCAGCGCCGGTGGTCGTGTGGTTGCGGATTGGCAATTGCTCCAACCGGGCGTTACGCGTTTGGTTCACCGTGCTTTTGCCAAAAATCGTGAGCGAAATCGAACGCGGTCAGCGATTTATTGAGGTGCGCTGAAACCACTGATTGACACAGTTATTTCATTTGTTTAGCTGCTAACATGAAAACGAAGTCAAAATCATTCCGGCACTCGGCACGCTGGCATTGGCCGCGCTCGGTGGCGCCTCGCTGCTCCTGTTCCGCCGCCGCAAATAAGTTAAGTTAGTTTTCCAAGCCCCGCTGATTCGCCAGCGGGGCTTTTTGTTTTTTGGTAGGGATGGCGCGCTGCGCCGTCCGTTGTCCGGCGCTTCCCCGTCTTCCGCCGGACAGCATCCCTGCCGTAATTCAAAACCGCCCGCCAAGGAAAGGAAAGCGCGGGCGGGGACGCCGCAGCGCAGCATCCCTACCGTCTTCTGCCGGACAGCTTCCCCGAGTGGCAGAAAAATCCCGCTGGCCAAAAACTGGAAAGCGCCAGCGGGGACAGCCCAGCGGTCTGTCCCTACCAATTTGGGTTTGCCTGTCAAACGTGAAATCAAATACTTTTCCGTGTGGACGTTCGCGAAAGAAAATCCCTGCCGCATGACGTGCCTTTGTGGGTTGACCCGCACCGGGAGATTTATTTCATCACCATCAACTGCCGGGAACGTGACCACAACCAGCTTGCCCGACCGGAAATTGCCGTCCGTTTATTTGAAACCATCCGTCACCGGCAGGAAAAGTTTCTGTGGTGGCCATACGTCTTTTTGTTGATGCCGGATCATCTGCACGCGCTGATTTCTTTTCCGCCTTCCGGCAAGCCATTGCAAACCATCGTCAGCCAATGGAAGGAATGGACGGCTAAGGAACTTGGCGTCGGCTGGCAGCGGGATTTTTTCGAGCATCGTTTGCGGCATGATGAAAGCCACCGGCAGAGGGCTGATTACATTTTGGAAAATCCCGTGCGGAAGAAACTCGTCGCACACCCGGAAGATTGGCCGTTCGTATATTTCGCCGCCGGTGAGCGCCCGCAGTTTGATCGGTAGTGTGTGGTAGGGACATTGCGCTGCGATGTCCCCGCTGGCGCTTTCCAGTTATTGGCCAGCGGAATTTTCCTCGCCCGCCGAAGCCGGGGAAGTGCGGGCGAGGGGAGAGCCCAGCGGTCTGTCCCTACCTTCGTCCGCAACTATTTTCGGCGGCTGGTGTTTATTCCCGCAACGGTTTATATTTTTGTCCCATGAATTTTCGCTTGCCCATCGCGCTGCTGCTGGTCGCCGCGTGCATGTCTGCCGCCGCCGTCCGGGCGGACAGCGACACGCCCTACGCCACCATCATCGAGCGCAACGTGTTCGGTCTGGTGCCCATTCCCACCAATGTGCCGGTGGATCCATCCACGCTTACGCCGCCGCCCAAGATCACGCCCAACGGCATCATGACGCTGTTTGGCAAATTGCAGGTGCTCTTCAAAGTGGCAGAACCCGGCAAGCCCGGCCAGCCCGCCAAAGATGAATCCTATACGATGAGCGAGGGCGACCGGCAGAATGAGATTGAGGTGCAAAAAATTGACGAGGCCAAGGCCATCATCACCTTCAACAATCACGGGGTCATTCAGGAACTGCCTTTGGTGGCCAGCACCGGTGGCGGCGGCGGTGGGCCGGCGGGTGGCGCTCCGGGATTTTCGCCGCCGGGTGTGACGGGTGGGGCCGGTCCGATGGGCGGCGGGGGTGGTCCCTTTGGCATGGCCGGTCGCTTCGGTCGCAACCGCGCCATTGCGCCGCCACCACCCAGTCCCTCGGCATCGGATGCAGCTTCGCCGTCAGATAGTGGATTGCCGCCCGGCACCGAAAACATGACGCCGACGACGGGTGGCTATGTTAATAGTCGCCGGATTTTTCAACCTGCCGCGCCGCAAATGTCGCCGGAAGAACAGGCACTGATGATTGAGGCGCAGCGGCTGAAATATCAGCAGGAGGGCAATCCCTTGGCAAATGTGCTTCCGCCCACGGCATTGGGCCAGCAGTTGCAAAACGAGACGCCCAATCCGTAATCGAAGAAAGAACCTGCTCCTAACGGCGTCTGTCCGCTTGACACCCGTGGCCTTTCCGGTGCAAATGGACGCATGATTACCCGGAGAGATTTGGTGGTTGCGGCCTTTTCCGCCGCCATTGCGTTCACGGGGCTGGCGCTCGCGGAAACCGCGGCCAAGCCCGTCCTGCATTCCAGCATTTTCAACTGGGCCGACTTAAAAGTGGTGCCGACAAAGGTGGGCGAACGGCGCGCCGTTTGCGACGCCCCGACGCCGACACTGGCGAATCTGGAAATCCACATCACCACGCTGAACCCCGGCGAATCGCCGCATCCGCCGCATCATCACGCCGATGAGGAATTGATGATCGTCAAGGAAGGCACGCTGGCCGCCCTGCAAAACGGCGTGACCAATCTCGTGACGGCGGGCGGAATTATTTTCGAGGCGTCCAACGAAACGCATGGCTTGAAAAACATCGGCCCGAACCCGGCGACGTATTTTGTCATCAAATTTGCGCCGCATGATTTGGTGAAGTGAATCGCCGCCGTCCTGGGATGGAACGACGTAGCCAGAATTGGGGATTGCCTGACCGCGTTTGCGGGATTAGCCTTCGCGGACAAATTCCGGTATTTATTTCATCACCACTATTGCCATGAGTATTGCCCAAGCCTTTTCCCTCGCTGAAGAACGCTACGCCGCCCTCGGGGTGGACGTGGGCCACGCGCTGAAAACCCTCGCCCAAATCCCCATCTCGCTGCACTGCTGGCAGGGCGACGACGTGGGCGGCTTCGAAAATTTCGGCGGCACGCTCGGTGGCGGGCTGGTCGCCACTGGCAATCATCCCGGCAAGGCCCGCACGCCGGAAGAATTGCGCGCGGATTTGGAAAAAACGTATTCGCTGATTCCGGGCAAACATCGCCTGAACCTGCACGCGTTCTACGGCGAGTTCGGCGGCAAGAAAGTGGATCGCGATGAAATTGAACCGAAGCATTTCAAGAACTGGATCGCGTGGGCCAAGCAAAACGGCCTCGGCCTAGATTTCAATCCCACCTTTTTCTCGCATCCGAAAGCCGCCGACGGGGCCACGCTGTCGCACGCGGACAAGGACATCCGCAAGTTCTGGATTGAGCATTGCATCCGCAGCCGCGAAATCGGTGCGGCCATGGGCAAGGCGCTCGGCAAAACCTGCGTGACGAACGTGTGGATTCCCGACGGCATGAAAGACACGCCCGCCGACCGCGTTGGCCCGCGCGCCCGGCTCGCGGAATCGCTGGATGCCGTTTTCAAGCAGGCCATTTCACCGAAGCTGAACCTCGACGCCGTGGAGCCGAAATTGTTTGGCATCGGCAGCGAAAGTTTCGTCGTCGGTTCGCATGAATTTTATCTCGGTTACACTGTCAGCCGGAAAAAGCTGCTGACCCTCGACGCCGGGCATTATCATCCGACCGAAGGCATCGCGGATAAAATTTCCAGCGTGCTGCAATTCATGCCGGAGATTCTGCTGCACGTCAGCCGCGGCGTCCGCTGGGACAGCGATCACGTCGTGATTCTCAATGATGATTTGCTGGCCATCGCGCGCGAGATTGCCGTGAATGGTTTTGAGCAGCGTGTCCATATCGGTTTGGATTATTTTGACGCGAGCATCAACCGCGTCGCCGCCTGGACGATTGGCACGCGCAACATGCTTCGCGCGTTGCTCATCGCCTTGCTCGAAACGCCGCTCATCCGCACGGCGGAAGCGACGGGTGATTTCACCACGCGCCTCGCGTTGCAGGAAGAGGCCAAGGCACTGCCGTTCGGCGCGGTGTGGGATTTTTACTGCGAACAGCAAGGTGTGCCCGTCGGCGACGCCTGGCTGGCGGAAGTGAAGAGCTACGAGAAAACCGTTTTAAGCAAACGCAACTAACCAAACCAACCAACCATGCAACCAAATCCGTTACTCGGCGTCGTCTTCCACTGGCTCGGCGGCTTATCCTCCGGCACGTTTTATGTGCCTTACAAAGGCGTTCGCAAATGGTCGTGGGAAACTTTCTGGCTCGCGGGCGGGATGTTCAGCTGGCTCATCTGCCCGTGGATCGGCGCGCTGGTATTGTCCAAAGACCTGCTTGCCGTGCTGCATGAAACTTCATCCTATACTTTTTGGATGACGTATCTGATGGGCGCTTTGTGGGGGCTCGGTGGTCTGACATTCGGCCTGACCATGCGCTATCTCGGCATGTCGCTGGGCATGGCGGTCGCGCTGGGATATTGTGCCGCGTTCGGCACGCTGGTGCCGCCGCTGGTGAAAGGTGAATTTGCCGCGAAGCTGTTGCAGACGCACGGCGGCAACATCTGCTTTCTGGGCGTGATAGTCTGTTTGGTCGGCATCGCGATCGGCGGTGTCGCCGGGGTGCGCAAAGAGCGGGACATGGGCAACGACGGCAAATCTTCGGCCATCGCCGAATTTAGCCTGTGGAAAGGATTGGCCATCGCCACGTTCTCCGGCGTCATGAGCTCATGTTTTTCCTACGGTTTCCAGTTTGGTGATCCCATCACCAAAATCTCCGCCAGCCACGGCACCGGGCCGTATTGGGTGGGCCTGCCGGTTATTCTGGTAATCTTGCTCGGCGGTTTGACGACGAACTTCATTTGGTGCGTGTTATTGAACATCAAGAACCGCACCGGCTATCAATATCTCGCCTCGCATGTCCGCGAGGAACACGCGCATCACGGCGGTCATGGCAGCAGCGAACATGCGCCGGCGCAAACGACCGCCGCGACCGCCGCGCCGACCGACTTGAAAATCCCCGTGCTCGGCAACTGGTTCTTCTGTGCGCTGGCGGGCACGTTCTGGTATTTCCAGTTCTTTTTCTACCAGATGGGCGAAAGCCAGATGGGCAACTACAAGTTTTCCAGTTGGACGCTGCACATGGCGAGCATCATCATCTTCAGCACGCTCTGGGGCATTTTCTTCAAGGAATGGCGCGGCGCAAAGGCGCTGACCAAATCCCTCGTCGTGGTAATGCTGTTGTGCCTCGTCGGCTCGACCTGCATCATCGGCTGGGGTAATAAAGTTTCAGAGGATGCCGCCAATGCGAAGGCGGCTGCGGCCGCCGCAGAAGTCGCGAAATAATTCATCAATAAAAACGCCGCGCTTCAAAACAAGTTGAAGCGCGGCGTTGTTTTTTGGCCGGTTCAGATCTGAAAATCAATCGCCGCGTTCTTGTCGCTTTTGCTCAAGACGCGCATGTCCAAACCGTCGTAAATCACCAGTGAATTCGGCTGCACGCTGTCCATGATGAACACGTTGCCGCCGATGGTGCTGCCCGCACCAATAATCGTCTCGCCGCCGAGAATCGTCGCGCCGGGATAAATCGTCACACGGTCTTCGATGGTCGGATGCCGTTTCTTGCCGCGCAGCAACTGGCCGGCGGCGGTGGATTTCGCGCCGAGCGTCACGCCGTGATACATCTTCACATGGTTGCCGATGATGGCCGTCTCGCCGACAACTGTGCCGGTGCAATGGTCCACGAAAAAATGCGATCCGATCTTCGCGCCCGGATGCAAGTCCATGCCCGTGCGCGCGTGCGCCCACTCGGCCATGATGCGCGGGATGAGCGCGATGTTCCTCCGGTAAAGCTCATGCGCCAGCCGCTGCACGGCAATTGCCTCGATGAACGGATATGAAACAATAATCTCCTCCTTGCTCGCCGCCGCCGGGTCGCCGTTGAACGCCGCTTCCACGTCGGTTTGCAATACTTCGCGGATGCACGGCAGACCGGCGAGAAATTCTTTCGTCAGCTTGTGCGCCTCGGCGGGAATGTCCTTTTTCTTCAAGCCTTCGGTCGGCTGATATTCAAGGCTCTTGCGGATTTCATCTTCCAGTTCGCCAAGAACTGAATCCAGCAGCGCCACCGTCTTTACCTTGATTTCAGACGAATGAATCAGCTTCTCGTCAAAGAAGCCGGGGAACAGCAGCCGCAGCAAATCTTGCGTGATGGCCGTGATGGCGCGCTTCGACGGCAGGTTTTTGCCGTCAAGATGGTTGATGCCGCCGAACTGCGCGTAGGACGCGACGAGGTCGTTGGTGAGTTTGGAAACCGTGTCCACGCCGCAAAATTACCACGAAGCCGGCGCTAGACAAAGTTTTTGTCAGCCGGCGGCGGACAAAACCGCGGCCACCACGCGCTCGATGCCGATGCCGTGCATGCAGCGAAAATCAATCGGGCATTCACGCAGGAAGCAGGGCGAGCAGGGCGCGTCGGATTTCAACAAACGGTGGCGCAGGTCGCCGGGTAATCCGGGACCGGTCAACTCCGGCGAGGTGCTGCCGAACGGCACCACCACCGGCGTGCCGAGCGCGGCGGCGACGTGCATCGGACCGGTGTCATTCGTCAGCAGCACGCGGCAGAGCTTGAACAGGGCCATGAGTTCACGGAGCGAAGTCTTGCCGGCGAGGTTGAAAATTGTGGACTGCGGACTTCGGATTGCGGATTCGATTTGTGATGTCGTCGCGGCATCGCTTTTTCCGCCGAACAAAACCCAGGTGCAGTTTGTCTGCCGCTGGATTTCCTGAGCCGCTGCAATGAATTTTTCCGCTGGCCAGCGCTTGGCCGGGCCGTATTCCGCGCCGGGATTCAGGCCGAAAATGGGCTGCGAAATATTAGCCAAACCGAATTTATTCTTTGCCGCTTCAATTTCCTCCGCCGTCACCGTCAGTTGCGGCGCAAGCGGTTCCGGGCTCCCGCCGAGCGCGGCGGCGAGGTGCAGATATTCGTGAATGTGATGCGCTTGGGTGTTTCCAACTTCCAACTTCCAACTTCCGAGGTTTTCCCCCGCCGCCAGCCGGCGAATTTCTGCCGCTGGGCGCTTCCGCATTTTTTCTATGCCGGTGCGGGCGGCAACAGCTTGCGTCAGGAAAAAATTCCGCCACGGTCGCGCGTAGCCGAGTCGCTGCGGAATACCGGCGAGATAGACTTCCAGCGCCGAGCGTGGCGAGTTGGGCAGCACCAACGCGAGGTCGAATTTTTTTGCGCGAATTTTTTTGCCAATGGAAAAAATACTTTCGACAGCGGTAAAAGGGATGGTTTCGTTCACCGCCGGCTGCTGTTTCCATAAGTCCGCCAGCTTTTCCGGGCAGAGCAGGGCAACGTGCGCCGATGGAAATTTTTCGCGCAACCGCAACAGCGCGGGCGTGGTCATCACGGCGTCGCCAAGCCAGTTAACGCCGCGCACCAGGATGCGGCGGGGAGTTGGCGCGAAGCTGACGCTCATGTCATTCCTTCCAGCGGCGGTGAACCCAGAACCAGTTCGCGGGATCGCGGCGGACGGCAGCTTCGAACGCCAGATTCACGTCGCGCATGATGGCATCGGAAGGGCGGGCGTGGCCATTTTCGCGGGTCGGAATTTCTTCACCGAGTTCCAGCCGCCATTTTGCCGGCGCAATGCGATAACAGATGGCGCTGTAAAGCTGGGTTTCATAACGCAACGCCAGCACGGCCGGGGCAAGGCCGGTATTGCAATCGTGGCCGAGAAACGGCGCGCGCAGACCTTTTGAACTCTGGTCGGCGAGCAGGCCGAGGATGATGCCGCCTTGGTTCATGGCCGCGCGGAGCAGCGGTCCGTCGGCGCGGCGTTCGAAATACAAACAGCCGCTGGTGCCGCGTAAATCCTGCATCAGCCGGTTGAGGCCGGGCTGCTTGAGCGCGCGGTAGGTGGTCGCGCATTGGTAATCCGCGCGGACATCGTGGAAGCGTGCGTAAAGCTCGAAGTTGCCGAAGTGGCCGATGGCCACGACAATGTTCGGCAGCAGCGCATCGCCGGATTTTTGCGGCAGTTGGTCAATGCCGACAAACTCGACATGCGGGCGGAGTTCGTCGGCCGACATCGCAGAGGTCTTGATGGCGCAGACGTAGTTTTCGCCAATGCGCCGGAAATTTTCCAACGCGAGCGAATGAATTTCTGCCGGCGATTTTTCTGTGCTGAAACACATCGTCAGATTTTTCAGGACGACCCGACGGTGCCGGGCGTCGAGGCGAAAGGCGAGTCCGCCACCCGCCCGGCCAAGCTTGGCAACCAGCGGCAGCGGCAGGGCTTGGATCAGGGCGACCAAACCGCGGGCGAGCCAGTAAAGCATCGTGTTCATCAGCGGAAACAGATTTTGCGCACACAATCCTGAAAATCGTTCGCGCCGGCGACGATCTTGATTTCGACGCGCATGAAATAAAACGGCAGATCGCGCCGGTCAATCTTCGGGAAACGCACGGCGTCCTTTTGGGTGGTGAGGATGATGTCAGCCGTGCGTTTTTTTGCGCGGTTGATGGCGTTCAGGATTTCCTGTTGTGAAAAACGGTGATGGTCGGCGAAGCGCTTGGCATAGACGAGTTCGCCGCCGAGTTTGACGAGACTGTTCTCAAAGCTCTCCGGCTGCGCGATGCCGCTCAACGACGCGACGCGTTTGCCGGCCAGCAATTCCAAGCCTTTGCGTTCGCCGGTGAAAACATCCTCAAAATACAGCGGCTGGTGGATGCACTCGATGACGGCGGCGGTGGAATTTAATTTGGCAATGCGCTCGCGGAGTTCCGCCGTTTTACCGTCGCTCTTGGTGATGAAAATGGTATGGGCGCGAGCTAGGTGCGACGGCGGCTCGCGTAACGTGCCGCGCGGGAGCATGTGTTCGTTGCCAAACGGTTGCTGGCGGTCAATCAAAACCACATCATGGCGGCGGCCGCGCAAATCCCAGTATTGAAAGCCGTCGTCGAGCAACAGTGTGTCGCAGCCGAATTTTTCAATTGCGTAGCGCCCGCTTTTTACGCGGTCTTTGTCCACGAGCACGACAACGTCCTTCAGATTCGATGCGAGCATGTAAGGTTCGTCGCCGGCGGTGTCTGAATCGAGGAGCAGCGATTTGCCGTCGGAAACCACGCGCGGCGGCGTCTGGTCGTCGCGCAGGAGAAGTTTGTTCAACAATTTGGTGTGGATGGGCACCGGCCGGGAACGATAGCCGCGCGAAAGGATGGCCACGTTGCGGCCGGCGTCGCGGAGTTCGCGCGCGAATTTTTCCACGACGGGCGTCTTGCCGGTGCCGCCGACAGTGAGGTTGCCGATGGCGATGACCTGCACGCCAAGCGTCTTGTCGCGGAGAATGCGGAAATTGTAGAGCCAGCGGCGGATTTTGACGGCGACCTGAAAAATTTTTGACCCGCCAAACAAAAAACCGCGCATGGCCCGTGCCTTGAAATCATGGCGTTCCTCAAAAATGACTTCGAGGACGAAAGTCTCCAGGGTTTCGGCCCAGGCCCGCAGGTTTTCGCGCATCACGGCTTAATGTGCCAGCTTGCGGCGGAGTTTTGAATTTTTAATTTTTAGTTTTTAGTTTTTAGTTGGCGACAGTTTCCGACCGCCAAATTCAAAACTAATAGCCAAGCTTGGCGACTTCGCGCTGGAGGGCCAGCTGAAATTCTTGCACGTCGGCGGCGGTCGGCTTGTAGCCTTGAACTTTGGGCACCACACCGAGCCGACCTGCCTGATCCAGATACCAGTCGGCAATTTGGCCGTCGCTGAAATTCACCTTGCCGCTGATGATGGAGCCGGGCCGCGTGATTTGGTCTACGGTTACGGCGACATTGCTGCCGGTCGGTGGCAACGCCGCCTCGCCGCCGTCTATTTCCCCGGCGGGAATTGGTTTCAACACCGGTTTTGTTTCAGCCGCGGGCAGCGCGGGGGCTTTCGGCGGTTCCGGGTCTTTCGGAACGAGTTTCAAATCGTCCACCAGGAAACGCGCCTCCATGTAGGTCAGCTTGAGGCCAAATTCGGTGGCAAGGCGGTTCTGAATTTCCGCGAGCTTGGCGCCTTGGGTGATCCACGCAGTGACGCGTTGGCGTTGTTCTTCCGTCAAAGTCATGCGCGCATTTTAAACATTGCTGCCGGAGAATCCAGTCTCAAGCGGATTATCTCAGCGCGCAATTCGTGCGCGGAAATTATTCACTGCGCAAGGTTTGCACGGCGCAGGTTTCTGGTTTGCCAACAAAAGTGAAATATTCCGCTGGCACGTTCCTTGCGTTGTTGGAGTGAATCAACGACAGCGCTGTGGCGTTGCCGTGGAATCAAACAACAACCAAATAAGCAAAACTATGAAATTGAATCGCATCATCACTCTGTGCGCGATGGCGCTCACGCTGGCCGTCAGCGCCGGCAGCCTGCTCGCGCAGGACAATGGCAACAACAACGGTGGCCCCGGCGGCAATCAGCAAGGCGGTCAGCGCCGGAATCGTCAGGGCGGCGGGAATTTTGACCCGGCGCAGATGCAGCAACGGATGCTGGAGCGTGTTCAAGAGCAACTCGGCTTTACCAACGACACCGAATGGGATGCTGTGAAACCGCTCGTGCAGAAGGTCATGGACGCCCGCCGCGATGTCGGCTTTGGCGGCATGGGTCGCATGTTCGGCGGTGGACGCAACCGTGGCGGTGATCAAGGTGGTAACGCCCGCCCCAATCCTTTCGGTCAGACCAGTCCGGAACAGGAAGCCTTGCAAAAAGCGATTGACGATGACGCCCCCGCCGCACAGATCAAGGATTTGCTCGCTAAATACAAGGCTTCGCAGAAAGCTAAGCAGACCAAGCTCGAAGCCGCACAGGCGGAACTCAAAGCCGTGCTTACCACCAAGCAGGAGGCGCAGGCTTATCTGCTCCAGTTGGTGAACTAAACATTCCAAGCGAAAGCTGACGATTCATGGCCGCCACGTCCGTCCAAGATTCTCCATCGAAGCAGTTGCTGGAACGCATGGTTGCGTCCCGGCAACTGTCTTCGCTGGACGCTGCCGTGCTTGCGAAATTGAACTTGTCCAGCGAGGAGGCAGTTCTCCGCTGGCTCGCGACCGAATACGGCCTCGGCTACACGACGCTCGAAGACGTGGAGCCGGATCGTCAGCTGCTTTCCCTTTTTCCCGCGCGCATTTTGCTGAAGGAGGAACTCCTTCCGCTGAAGCGTGACAACGGCCACGTCGAAGTTGCGACCAGCCGCCTGTTTGCCACGCAGGGTTTTGATGCGCTGAAAACTTTGACCGGTTTGAACCTCAAGCCGATTCTCGCTTCCACCGAAGCCATCCAGCGCGAAATCAAAAAACGCCTCGGCGTCGGTGCCGACACCATCGGCACGCTTGACGAGGAAAAGACGATTCAAGTCGTTGACGAAAACGCCGAGGACACCAATCTCGATTCCGGCGAAGAGGACGAGGCGTCCATCATTCGCTTTGTTAATCAAGTTTTGAAAGATGCGATTGAGCTGCGCGCCTCCGACATTCATCTCGAACCGTTCGAGGACGAATTCAAAATCCGCTACCGTATTGACGGCGAGTTGCAGGACACGGCCGTGCCGCCGCAACTCAAACAATTTCAGCCAGCCATCGTTTCGCGCATCAAGATTTTGAGCCACCTCAACATCGCGGAAAAACGCCTGCCGCAGGACGGCCGCATCAAAGTCCGCATTGAAAAAGCCGAGGTGGATATTCGCGTTTCCATCATTCCGATGTTGCACGGCGAGGCAGTCGTGATGCGTCTCCTGCGGCAAAATTCCACGCTGCGCGGTCTGGGCGAAATCGGCATGAACCAGCGTGAACTGGAACATTTTCAGCACGTTCTCACTCTGCCGCACGGAATCATTTTAGTCACCGGCCCGACCGGCTCCGGCAAAACCTCAACGCTTTACACCGCGCTCAACGAGATCAACGACTCCGTCCGCAAAATCATCACGGTGGAAGACCCGGTAGAATACCAGCTCAAGGGCGTCAACCAGATTCAGGTCAACGAAAAATCCGGCCTGACCTTTGCTCGCGGGCTGCGTTCGATTTTGCGCCACGATCCGGATGTAATCCTCATCGGCGAAATTCGCGACGCCGAAACCGCGCAAATCGCCGTGCAAGCTTCGCTCACCGGCCATTTGGTTTTCTCCACGCTCCACACGAATGACGCGCCTGGCGCGCTCACGCGGCTCGTGGACATGGGCGTCGAGCCGTATCTCGTCGCCTCGTCGCTCGAAGCCGTGCTGGCGCAACGCCTCGTCCGCGTGCTCTGCAAACATTGCAAAGAGGCGGATAATTCTGTGCGGGCGCAATCATTCAAAACCAAACTCGGCATCGCGGCGGAAAAAACCATTTATAAATCCGTCGGCTGTCGCGAGTGTCGCAACACCGGATTTTTTGGTCGCCACGCAATTTTTGAGTGGATGGACACCGATGAGGAAATCCGCCAATTGATTTTGCAATCTGCCTCGACCGATCAAATCCGCGCCGCTGCGCGCAAAGGCGGAATGCGCACGCTGGCCGAAGACGGCTGGCGTCTCGTTGCCGCTGGCGTCACGACGGTCGAAGAGGTTTTGAGTGTTACGACGGCAAAAGAAGTCGAGAGCGCGACAAAAAACCAGGCCGGAGCATCTGCCGCGAGCATTGCGGTGGCGGCTTGATTTAATTTAACTTTCCATGCCCACGTTTTCCTACAAAGCCTTGCAGTCCGACGGCAAAATTGCCGAGGGCGTGCTGGAAGCTGCCGGCCGACCGGACGCTCTACGGCAGATGGAAACGCTTGGCCTGCGTCCAGTGAACTTGTCGGAGAAAAGTTCCGCCGGCAAAAAAGGTTCCGCCGCGCCGTCTTCATTGGGGAATATCAGTTTTGATTTTGCGTCCAAAAAAGTTTCCGCAAAGGAACTGGAAAATTTTACACGGCTGCTTTCCAGCCTGCTCGCGGCGGGCGTGCCATTGAGCCGCGCGCTAGTGATTCTGCACAAGGAGGCCTCCGCGCCGGCGGCGAAGGCGAAGTGGAAAGAGATTCACGATCTCGTGGTGGACGGTATGTCGTTGGCAAACGCCATGGCGAAATCGCCGGAGACTTTTCCGCGTGTATATGTCGCGATGGTCGAGGCGGGCGAGGCCGGCGGTTTCCTTGACGTGGTGCTGGCGCAGATCGCGGACTTTCAGACGCGCGAAAAGGAATTGAAATCCAAGGTGCTGACCGCGATGATTTATCCGGTCATCCTGTTGTTTCTCGCGCTGGTGGTGCTGTCGGTGCTGCTGATTTTCTTTATACCGAAATTCCAGAAAGTTTTTGCCAGCGTCCACGGGTCGCTGCCGCTCATCACGCAGCTCGTGATTGGTTTGAGCACGCTGGTGCGTTCGTATGGATTTTTTGTGGCGCTGGGCATTGTCGCCGTCGGCTTTCTCGTCCGCGCGTGGTTTGTCTCGGAAAAAGGCAAGCGTATGTGGGAAGGCATCATTTTGAAATCTCCGCTCGTCGGTCCGCTCATCGCCCAATTTGCGATGGCGCGGTTTTGCCGGATGCTCGGCACGCTGCTCGGCGCGGGCGTGCCGCTGGTGCAGGGCTTGAATGTTTCACGCCGCTCGATTGGTAACCAGATTCTCGTGGACACCGTTGGCCAGTCCATCGAGCGCGTGCAGCAGGGCGGACGGCTCGGCCAGAGCTTGGCAGATTGCAAAATCCTTTTCTCCGGCTCGGTGCTGGAAATGATTTCGGTTGCCGAAGAAAGCGGCCGGCTAGACGTGGAACTCGTGCGCGTCGCGGGCGTGACGGAGTTTGATCTGGACCGGAATCTGAAAACTGCTGTCGCATTCGCTGAGCCGCTCATGTTGTTTCTCATCGCCGGTTTCATTGGTGTCATTTTCATCAGCATGTTGCTGCCAATTTTCTCGTTGCAGGATTACATCAAATAAAATTAATAAATTATGAAAATTAAAACGACACTCATCCAAAAACCGAAACTGCGCCGCGCATTCACGCTCGTGGAAATGCTGCTGGTCGTCACCATCATCGGCATCCTTGCGGCACTGGTTATTCCAAAAATCGTCGGTCGCAGCGAACAGGCTCGCGAAACCGCTGCGCACGCCGACCTATCCTCGATCAAGACTGCGCTTGACGCTTTCGAAGTGGACAACGGTTTTTATCCCAAGTCCATCCAGGATCTGGTGACCGCACCGAGCAATGCCCGGAACTGGCACGGGCCGTATCTGGAAAAAATTCCGCAGGATCCGTGGGGCAACAACTACGTCTATTATTTTCCCGGCAAGCATAACACGGGTTCCTACGATTTGCTGTCGGTCGGTCCGGACGGCAAGGAAGGGACTGACGATGACGTTGGCAACTGGTCAAAGTAATTTTCGCCGCTGCGCTTTCACGCTGGTCGAACTGATCCTCGTGCTCGCGCTGCTGGTGATTGCCACATCGCTCGCGGCGCCGGCGCTGTCAAATTTCGTGCGCGGTCGCGCATTGGATTCCGAGGCGCGGCGGCTGGCGGCACTGATGCATGCGGGCCAGAGCCGCGCGGTTTCCGAAGGCGCGGCAATAATGCTGTGGATCGATGAAAAGGCTGGCAATTACGGTCTTGAAGCTGAGACAAGCGGCCAGAACGGCGATGCGAAGGCGGAAAATCTGACGGTGGATTCCACGCTGGCCATTGCGGTGCAGAACATCGGCGTGGCGACGCCGGTGACATTTAAGGATTTCCCGGCAATAAAATTTTTGGCGGACGGCACGGTGGATGAGGACAGTCCGCAGCTTTTGAAATTGACGGACAGCGCGGGGTTTTCGCGCTGGCTGAGTTTGAACAGTGGTCGCACCGGTTATGATATTCGCGACACGGAAAAATAGCTGCTGTGCGGCATTCACGCTGGCCGAGGTTTTGGCGGCGATGATGTTCCTCGCCATTGTGATTCCGGCGGCGGTCGAGGCCATGCATTTGGCGAGCCTCGCGGGCGAAGTCGCGGCGCGCAAGGGCGCGGCGGTGCGTGTGGCGGACCGGATTTTAAACGAGAGCTTGGTGACGACGAACTGGAGCAACGGCACGCAGAGCGGCACGACGAGTGAAGGCGCGCAGGATTTTACCTGGACGCTCACGACGCAATCGTGGCCGGAAGATTCAGCGATGCAGGTGGTGACGGCGGAAGTGAAGTTCACCGCGCAAGGTAAAGATTATTCGGTGAAGCTGAACACGCTGGCCGCCCAGCCGGGAACGACGGCATTGAATTCGACGCAATGAAGATTGGAACCAACAACGAAACGGCGTTCACGCTGGTCGAGATGATTCTCGCCATCGGCGTGGCGGCCATTGTTTTGGTGGCGGTCAACGCCGTGCTGTTCACCTCGTTGCATCTGCGCGAAGTGACGAGCGATGTGGTGGACGCGGCGACGCCGGTAGACCAGGCGTTCACTTTTTTGCGCCGCGATTTGCAATGCGTGGTCACGCCGACGAACGGCACGAGCAAGGTTTTGTCCGGCGGTTTCCGCGTCGGCAACGGCATCAACAGTTCGGGCAGCAGCGATCCGGTGGCCGTTGAGATGTTCACCGCGACCGGCGCGTTGAGTATGAGTTCGCCGTGGGCCGATATTCAACGAGTCACTTATGAGTTGAAAAATTCTGCCGCCGGTTCCGGCCAGCACGATTTGTATCGGAGCGTGACGCGGAATCTTTTGAGCATCAACACGCCGGACGTGGCAGATCAGTTGATGCTGAGCGGGGTCGAGAGCGTGAAGTTTTCCTGCTACGACGGTGCGCAGTGGAACGACACTTGGGACACGACCGATCCGACTTCGGTTAATACAAATTTGCCGCTGGCCGTGCGCGTGGAAATCCAGATGGCCGGCGCGGACAAGACCACCGAGCCGATTCAACTTGTGGTGCCGATTGATTCCGTGACGCGGACGAACATGGTTTTGACGAGCACGACGGGAAGCTGAAAATGAAATTGCCGACACAATCTAAACGATTTGCCGACCGGCGCGAACACGCGTCGGTGCTGATCATCGTGTTGTGGGTGTGCATCGGCCTCGTGAGCATCGCGCTCTATTTTGCGAACCAGATGACTTACGAACTGCGCGCGTCAGACAACCGCGTGAGCGGCGTGATGGCCGACCAGGCCATTGAGGGTGCGGCGCGCTATGTCAGCCTGGCGCTGCAAAATTACGCGACCAACGGAGCGGTTCCGGATAACACACAGTTCAAGTGTGAGGCGGTTTCCGTCGGCGATGCGAAGTTTTGGCTCATCGGTCGCGATCCGAGCGACGGCAATTCCACAGAGCCGTATTTTGGTATCGTGGACGAGGGCAGCAAATTGAATTTAAACAATGTCAGCACCAATGTTTTTCAATATCTGCCGAATATCACATCGGATTTCGCTGACGCGATCATGGATTGGCGCGGCACGAACGGCGTGGTGTCGCTGGATTACACGTCGCTCGGCTATGCGCCGAAATATGCGCCGTTCGAGACGGTGGACGAGCTGCGGCTCGTGTATGGCGCGACCGAGGATATGCTGGTTGGCGAAGATTTGAACCGCAACGGAGTGCTTGATGCGAATGAAAAGGACTTGAACAGCACCGGTGAGTTTGAGCCCAGCCTCTTTGATGACGTGACGGTCTATACGCGCGAGCCGAATTTTCATGCCGACGGCTCGCTGATGACCAACGTGAACACGGCGGCGCGCAGTCAAATTCGCTCACTTTTGCAAAACGCCGGCATCAGCACTTCCTACGTGGACCAGTTGATTGCCACCAATGCGGCGGCGCGGCCCTACACCGGTCTGCTGGGGTTTGCGTTGCGTTGTAAAAATGTCGGCATCACTACGGAAAGCTTTGCGCAGCTTCAAGCTAACGTGACCACCATTGACGCCACGAACGCCTATATCCGCAACCGCGTGAATGTCAACACGGCCAACTCCGATGTGCTCACGGCGATGTTCATGGGCGCGAATATTGACGAGCAAACCGCCGCCAGCGCCGCGCAGACGCTCATTACCTATCGTCAGCAAAATCCCGACAACCTCGGATCAATTGCCTGGGTCATTGACGCGCTCGGCAACAATAACCAAGTCGTTACCGCTTTGGCGAAGCACGACTGGCTGACTACACACAGCTACCAGTTCACCGCCGACATTGCGGCGGTCGGGCCGTATGGTCGCGGCTATCGGCGCGTAAAATTTATTTTTGATGTGAGCGACGGTGCGCCAAAAATTTTGTATCGGCAGGACCTCAGCCGGCTCGGCTGGGCGCTGGGTGAAAAGACGCGGGAAAATTTGGTCGCGAAGGATACGCAATGAAACCTGATTTTAAATTCAAATTCGGCGGGACAAAAAAGCTGACGACGGTGCTGGCCCTCGCGCTCGACGGCGGCAAGCTGGACGGCGCAGTTTTGAAGCGCACGAATGGCTCGCTTGCCGTGCTGCAAAGTTTTTCCGTCGCGCTCGCGCTCGACCCGCTCACTGCCGCGCCAGAACTGGTTGGCCGCGAAATCCGCAACCACCTCGACGCCGCCGGTGTGCGCGAACGCAACTGCGTTTTTGGCGTGCCGCTGAAATGGGTTTTGACGGTGCAAACCGAATTGCCCTCGTCGCTGCCAGCAGCCGACGCGGCAAGCTTGTTGCAGCTCGAAGCGGAAAAAGGTTTTCACGCGGATGTGGCGACGCTGCAGATTTCCGATTCGCGCAGTCCGCTGGCGGCGGAAAAAAACAGCGTTCTCCTCGCAGGCATTCCCAGCACGCACCTGACAACGCTGGAAACCATTCTAGCGGCGGCGAAGCTCAAGCCGGTCAGTTTTGCGCTGGGCATTTCTGCGCTGCAATTTGCCAGCGACGAGAAATCACATGGCGTTTTGGCGCTGGCAATTGGCGAGCGCAAGGTGGCGATGCAAGTCACGGCGGGCGGCGGCGTCGTGGCCTTGCGCGGCCTTGAAGGCGCGGTGGTGGACGAGGGCGGCCAGCGCGTATTGCTTACGGAGGTCGTGGCCCGCGAGACACGCATCACGCTCGGTCAGTTGCCTAGCGAACTGCGTGATGCGGTGAAACGCATCCGCATATTTGGGCCGCGAGAATTGGCGCGGCAGCTGGCGGATGCGCTGGAATCGCGCTTTGCGCCGATGGGCTTGAAGATTGAAGTCGTCTCCGGTTACGCGCCGGATGAATTTGGCGTGCAATTGCCGGTGGAAGTTTCGCTGTCGGCGGCCTTCAGCCTCGCGGCGCGCGTCTTGACCGGGCAGAGGCCAGCCTTTGAATTCCTGCCGCCGAAGCCGAATCTCCTTGAGCAGTTCGCCGCAAAATATTCTTCCGGCCGGCTTCGCACCACTGGCGCGGTGGCGGCGGGCGTTGCGGCGATTTTTATCGCGGTATTTTTGTTCCAGCAGGTTCAACTGTGGCGTTATCGATCGCAGTGGACGCACATGGCGGCGAAGGTCGGCGAACTGCAGGCGATTCAGGACAACATACGGCAATATCGTTCGTGGTATGACAGCTCGTTCAAAAACCTTTCGCTGTTGCGGCAGTTGTCGCTGGCGTTTCCGGAGGACGGCTCGGTGACGGCGAAAAATATCGAGGTGCGCGACGGCAACACCGTGACGTGCTCCGGCACCGCGCGCGATTACGCGGCGCTGCTGGCGATGCAGGCCAAGCTCCGCACGGCGGACGGCGTGAGCGGCGTGAAGCTGGAGCAGATCCGCGGCAAGGCGCCGATGCAGTTTGTGTTTGGTTTCACCTTTAACAATGGAGGCGGCAGTGAAAATTAAGAATCGCCAGGAATTTCTCGTGGTGCTGACCATCGCGGCGTTTGCGTTGCTGGTGGGCGTGAATTTTATTTTGGAACCGCTCGGCGGCTGGTGGTCGGCGCGGCAGGCGCAAATCAAGGAGTTGCGCACGAAGGTAGACGACGGCAGCCATCTGCTCAAGCGCGAGGCGGGCATCCGCAGCCGCTGGGCGGACATGCAGGCGAACGCGCTGCCGGCGAACACGTCGTTGGCGGAACAAAAGTTTTTGACGGCGGTGGACGGCTGGTCGCGCAGCAGCGGCGCGGAGGTAACAAGCCTGATGCCGCAATGGAAAAATGAATCCACGAATTACCTCACGCTGACCTGTCGCGTGGAGACTTCCGGCGACCTGGGCGCGTTGAGCAAATTTATTTACGATCTGGAAAAAGGGCCGCTGGCGCTGCGGCTTGATTCGCTGGAACTCACGGCGCGCGACAAGGAGGGACAACAAATGACCTTGAGCACGGAAATCAACGGGCTGGCGCTCGTGCAACTGGACAAAAAATGAAACTGCCACGCACCACAATTTTTTTAACGCTCGCGCTGGCTAGCGGGTTCGGCGCGTTTGCGCAGACAAGCAACCGGGTTCCGAGTGCGACAGATTACGCCTCGTTCAGCCGGTTTGTAACGGATCGCAACATTTTTGATCCAAACCGCCAGCCGCATTACACGTCGAGCCGGCCGCGCACGCGGACGAGCTCGCGCTCACATTCCTCCTCAGCTCCGGCGTTCACGCTGGTTGGCACGATGAGCTACGAAAAAGGGTTGTTCGCCTTTTTCAGCGGAAACAACGAGGATTTGAAAAAAGTTCTGCCGGTCGCCCAGAAGATTGCCGGCTACACGCTCACACAAATCACGCCGGGCCGCGTGACGCTGGAATCCACGGATAGCAAGGAGAAATTACAATTGCAGGTTGGCGATGTGATGCGGCAGGAAGGCGGCAAGTGGGCATGGTCTGGTGCGGGTGAGGTGCCCGCCGGTGACAGCACCAGCACGGCGGAGCCGGCCAGTGCCGCCAGCAGTGACAGTCCGGCGGCGACCATTTCGCCGGCCAGTGAACCGAATGATGTTTTGAGAAAGTTGATGGAGAAACGAGCAAAGGAATCACAATGAAAAAAATTAGCTTGAGCTTGATTATAATTGGCTTTGCGGGACTGCTGGTTTCAGCCGCCGCGCAGGACAATTCCGGAGACAACAATCCGCCGCCACCGCCGTCGGATGCGGGCGGGCCGCCGCCAGGCGGTGAGGCGGGGCCGGATGCCGGTCCGCCGGTGGCACCACCGGAAATGAACGGCGATCAGCCGGCGGAAACAGCGCCAGCCGAAACTGCCGACACCACCACCGTGGTGAACAGCACCAACGGTGAGCCCTCTGTCATCATGCCGGGAACGGCGAAGGATGTTTCGGCCGCGAATACCGACACGCAATACACGCCGCCGGCGACCGGCACCAACGCGGACGAGCTGCGGTTGAATTTCCGCAACGCGCCGCTGGAAATGGTGCTGAATTATTTGAGCGACGCCGCCGGTTTCATCATCGTGCTGGACACGCGGGTGAACGGCAACGTGAGTGTCATCAGCAGCCACCCGATGACGCGCGACGAGGCGGTGGATTTGCTGAACGCCGTGCTGAACAAAAATGGTTACGCGGCCATCCGCAACGGTCGCACACTGACCATCGTGGACAAGAACGACGCGAAGACGCGCGACATTCCGGTGAAGACCGGCAACCTGCCGGATCAGATTCCGAACAACGCCGAAATTGTTACGCAAATTATTCCCATCCGCTTTGTCGAAGCGCGGCAACTGGTTTCCGATTTGACGTCTTTTGTCTCGCCGCAGGCGACGGTGGTGGCGAACGAGGCGGGCAATTCCATTGTCATCACGGACACACAGTCAAACATCCGGCATCTGGCTGAGATCATCAAGGCGGTGGATGACAGCGCGGAGGCGGAGACGGAAATCCGCGTGTTCCATCTTAAGCACGCCAGTCCGTCGGATGTGGCGAGTGAGCTGGCCAGCATTTTTCCGAGCAGCGGCACTTCCGGCAACAACACGCAGTCGCCAATTCGGTTCGGCGGTGGTGGCGGCGGACCGGGTGGCTTTTTTGCGCGGATGATGGGCGGTGGCGGCGGTGGCAATGCCAGCGGCGGTTCCAACGACCGCATCAAAAAGGCAACGCAGGTCAACGCGGTAGCGGACTCGCGCATCCAGGCCGTCATTGTGACCGCGCCGAAGGAGTTGATGGAGCAGATTGGGAGCATGATGAACGACCTTGACGTGCCTTCGACGCGCGACCAGAAAGTCTTTGTGTTTCACATGAACAACGGCGATCCCCAGCAGGCGGCACAGGTGTTGCAAACCATGTTCCAAAGTTCCTCATCGCGCAGCAGTAGCAGCAGTTCGTCGCAGAACAGCGCGCTGATGCAGCGGGCGCAAAATAATGCCAGCACGACCAGTTCATCCAGTTCGTCAAGCAGTTCCGGCTTTGGCACCAGCGGCAGCGGCGGTCGTGGTGGTGCGGGAGGATTGCAATTCTGATGCGGGCTGAAATACCGGAGATAAAATTATGAAGACACAACATTTTAAAAATATTTACGGCGGTGCGCTGGCGGTTTTGCTGGTGGCAACGCTGACGGTTCACGCGCAGCAACGCGGCGGCGGTTTTGGTGGCGGTGGGGGTGGCGGTTTTGGTGGTTTTGGCGGCTTCGGCGGCGGCGGCTTTGGCGGTGGTGCTCGCAGCAGCAGCAGTTCCAGCAGCACTTACAATAACAACGGCACAGTGGGCAGCGCCACGATTACCGTTGATCCGCAGACGCACAACCTCGTGGTCATTGCCGACGAGGAGACAAGTCTGCAGATCAGCAATGTCCTTGCGAATCTCGACGCGCCCAAGCCGCAGGTGCTTATCAAGGTGGCGTTCGTCGAGGTGCAGCGGAATGACGGCCTCGATATCGGTGTCGAAGGCGCCTACAACAACAGCGACTTGGGCAACAGCCTTTCCGGCAGCGCGGCGAATGTGTTCGGCCTAGCCGGGGCTAACTCCATTGTGACCAATTTTAACGGCGTCACCGGCGCGGGCACGGGAGCGCTGACTCCGGGAGCCGGCGGCGCAAACGGTTTTTACCAGATCATGGGCAAGGATTTTCAAGCCACGCTCAAAGCGATTGCGACGGCAGGCAAATCACAGGTGCTGTCACGTCCGTCCATTTTGGCGCGGGATGGTCAGTTGGCAAAAATCGTCATTGGGCAGGAAGTTTATCTGCCCAGCGGTGTGTCGCAGCAGGCGACGACCGGCTTGACGCCCGTGACGACCATCAACGGCAGCTATACCGAGGTCGGCATCATCCTTAACGTCACGCCGTTCATCGGCGCGAACAGTCTCGTGGAAATGATTGTGCAGCCGCAGATTTCCTCAATAGACCAAACCTCCTCCGGCCAGGCCATCGCCTCCGGCGGCGTGCTGGGCACAACCATTTTTGCGCCGAATCTCAACATCCGTTCCGCCGACACCGTCGTGGTCACGCCCGACGCGCAACCGGTCGTCATCGGCGGTTTGATTTCCGACACCAAATCGTCCGGTGACAGCAAGGTGCCAATCCTCGGCGATATCCCGATTCTGGGCCAACTCTTCAAAGCCAGCACCAAGTCCACCAGCAAGACGGAACTGCTCATTTTCCTCACGCCACACATCGTGGATTCACCCTCCCAGCTCTCTGGTTTTGGTGTTGGTGAGCTGCATCAGGCTCCGGCCATTACCAATTCTGTTTCCGAGCAGGATCTCGATCGTTTCTTGGAACGTGTTCCGGTGAAGCGGAAATAAGCGATTGAGATTTTTCATCGCCACGCCAGACTGAATTGCACATGGAATTGAACCGTCAACGTCATCTGGTTTTTGGTCTGATTGTCGGCGCGTGGCTGCTGGTCGTCGGCTGGCAGGTGCAGGAGCATTTGAGCGTAGTTGCGGTTGCCCAGTCCGACCTCCGCAGCCGCTCGCACGAAATCGCCGGCACGCTGAGCGCCGTCACACGCGCGTTGAGTTTTCGCGGCGCAGTTTTTCAGGAACGACTTGATCCGGTCCTCAAGGAACTGGTTAACAACCGGGCCAACTCCCTCGTCAAACTGATTTACGTCGGCCTGCTGAACACCGACGGCGACCCGGTCGTGGCCGTCGGTAACACGAATCTGTTTTCCCGTGAAATGTCAGCCAGCGGTGAAATATGGTCGGATAGCTACGTCGCCTTCATCCTGCCCGTCGAAGGTGCGAGCGTCAGCCCCGAAGGCGTGACCAACAATCCCACGGTCGTTTTGCCGGCCTTCCGCGATCTGACGAATGGGGTTGGGCATGGCCGCGATTTTTCCCATCGAGACCGCCGGTCTGAAGGCACCAACTCTTTTGACAGTTTTAATTCATCCACCAATTTTCCGCCGCCGCCCACGAATGCCACCGGCCAGGCCGAGCCGCCCCCGCCGCCGCCCGATGGCGGCGAGCGTCCGCGTGGCGGCAACCGTCGTCCGCCGTGGATGCGCGGGATGACCGATGCCGAGTTCAAGGTGCTCGCCGCCAAGCGCGAGCTGCACGGCCTCGTCCTCGCCATGTCCACCGTGAATTATCGCGCTATATGCACGCACGATTTGTGGCTGCGCGGCGTCATCGCGTTTTTCGCCGGCATCTCCGCGCTCGGCGCCGGGCTGGCCTGGCGCAACTTGCGTCGCACAGCGGAATTGCAAATCCGTTTGGTGCGCGCGAGCGAATTGAATTCCCATTTGAAGGAATTGAATCTTGCCGCGGCCGGTCTCGCCCACGAGACGCGCAACCCGCTCAATTTGATTCGCGGTCAGGCGCAGATGATTGCGCGGCTGCCGGACGCTTCGCCGGATGTCCGTGAAAAATCCAAAATCATCGTGGACGAGACTGACAAGGTGACGGCGCAGTTGACCGAGTTCATCAACTATTCGCGTCCGCGCGAAGTCCGGCGCACCAAGGTGGTGGTGCTCGCCGCCTGTCAGGAAATTGTCCGCACGCTTGGCTACGACATTGAGGAAAAGAAATTGCGTGTGGAGGTTGCGGGCGAAAACCTAGCCATTGAGGCGGACGAACAATTGTTGCGGCAGGTGTTGTTCAACCTGCTCATCAACGCCACACAGGCCGTGGGCGAGGGCGGACAGATCAAAGCTGAAGTTCGTCGCGCCAACGCAACCGAGGCTGTTTTTGAAGTTCGCGATGACGGTCACGGCGTCCTGCCGGAAAATCGGCTGGAGATTTTCAAGCCGTATTTCACCACGCACCAGAAGGGCACTGGTCTCGGCCTCGCCGTCGTGTCGCAAATCGTCATGGCGCACGGCTGGGAAATCACCTGTCTGCCCAATGAGCCGCGCGGCACCATCTTCAGGCTCACGCATCTGAAACTCGCGGCGTAGCCAAGCTGTCCGGCGCTATTCCGTGAACGATTGTTCGGCCTTGATTTGCTTTTCTGCGAGCATCCAGTGTTCCGCTTCCTTGCCGGCGGGCTTGCCTTGCTGCTCCCAAATAAAATAGGCGCGGCGCGCGATTTGTTCGGAGGTGATTTCTTGGGTGGGCAGGGGCTTGCTGGCGCGCTTCGTTTTGATTGTGGCTGTTTTGGCGGCTTTGGGTGCAGCTTTGGTGACGGCGGGTGCCGTCGTGCGCTTGCTCTTCGGCGTGACGATTTTACGATTCTTCAATTTGCTGGCGCTGGTAATTTTCATGATGATCTTGGTAATATTTTTGTTTAACCGGCTTTTTAGCCGGAGACAGCCGTTGGTTTGGGCTGCGAAATATAAACTCTCTCCTTCAACAAAATCCTAGCGGCTTGCATGGCTTCTGTCCAGCCGGTAACAAGACTGGAAGTTTTGCCGAACAGCATTCCAGGCCAGCGCAATATTCCGGTTGCGCTGGGAACGGGATTGCAATTTGTGCGCCCGCCCCGCAGTATTTTGTCAGGTGTCAAAAATGAAGTCCGCCCGCCATGAGTGAAGCTGCCGCCATACCGCGCGCGAAGAAACTGCGCATTGTCCTCGTGGATGACGAGTGGCACATGCTTCAACTTTTGGAGATTTACCTCACGGAATGGTTTGACGAGGTGGAGCTGCTGCGCTTTCAAAATGGTGACCGGGCGTGGGAAGAACTGGCGCGGGTGGAAGCCGATTTGTTGATTACCGACTGGCGGCATCCCGGTCTGGACGGTGGGGAACTGGTGCGGAAGCTTGCGGGGAAAAAATCAAACACGCCGGTGCTGATGGTTTCCGCCTCCGACACGGACTGCATCCAGGAAATCGCCCGTCTGGGCGTGAAAATAACCTTTCTCCAAAAACCATTTGGCGTCCGCGATTTTTGGAAGGTGGTTAACGAACTGGTTGGCCCCTGCGACCATCCGCCGCGTCTGCCGGGTTTCGTTTAAAATTCAAGCTGCCGGCGGCAATCGCAGCGTCGCGTCGAGCGGCGGCAACTCCGCCAAATCTTTTCCACCGGTGCCGCCACCGAGCTTTTGCAATTTCTCGCCCGAAGGTTTGATGCGCGATTCGTAGCTGCCCACGGCCTGATTGAACGCGCGGTTGGCTGTGTCCAAGCCGCCGCGAATTTTTTCCAGATGCTCCGTGAACGTGACCACGCGCACAAAAAGTTCCTGCGCCGCCTCGGCGATTTTCTGCGCGTTTTCCGTCTGCGCGTGCTGTTGCCAGCTCACGCTCACCGAACGCAGCAGCGCAATCAAAGACGCTGGTGTGGCGAGCAAAATCCGTTTCTCCGCTGCCCAAACAATCAAATCGTGATCGCCTTCCAGCGCCGCGCTGAACAGCGATTCCGCCGGCACGAACAGCACGACGTAATCCAGCGCGTTCGGGAACTGGCGCGGATAATCACGGTCGGCCAGCGCCTTGATCGTGCCTTTCAATTTCGCCGCGTGCGCCGCTAGAGCCTCCGCGCGCTTCACAGGTTCGGCGGATTCCAGCGCGGTGAGAAAATCAAAGTCCGGCACCTTTGCGTCCACGATGATGAAGCGGTCACCCGGCAGTTTTACCACGAGGTCGGGACGGTTTTCGCTGGTGGCGGTTTGCTCCGTGAAATCGCAATGCGCGCTCATGCCCGCCGCCTCGACCACGCGCCGCAGCGTTTCTTCGCCCCATTTGCCGCGCGCCTGGTTGTTTGTCAGCACCGAACGAAACTGCGCCGTTTCCGATGCAAGCGATTGGTTCGTTTGCGTCAGCGATTCAAGCTGTTTCTTCACTTCACCCAAAACGCCCGACTGTGCCGTCTCACTTTGCTGTAAACGCTGCTGGTAAGTTTCTAATTGCTGTTTGAGAGGTTCAACCAAAGTCTTGATGGCCTCCTGCCGTTCGGTCAAATCGCCCTTGGCCTTCGCCCGCAATGTTTCAAAACTCTGTTCTGCCAATCGTAGGAATTCCGGCGCGGATTGCTTGAGTGCGTCGGCACTCATTGCCTTGAACGCCTCGCGTAAGTCGCCAATCGCCTTTTCTTGCGCGGCCTTCGCGTCGTGCAAAGTTTGCTCGTGAAGCTGTTTCTGCTCGGCCAGGATTTTTTCCGCCGCCACCTGGTTGGCCTGCGCCGTGGCGAGTGCGCTTATACTTTGCGTGATTTGTTCGCCGGCCTGTTTCAACTCCGCTTCGCACTGCGCGAGTTGCTGGCGCAATTCATTTTCCAGCCGCGTGTCGGCAGGCGCCGTGGTTTGCTTGCGCGAGCTGAGCAACCAGCCGATGAGCAGGCCAAGTCCGCCGCCAAGCAAAAACGCGATCGCAAGCTGGATTCCGAGCGGCATAAATCAAAAATGCGCGATGACTTCAATCTCCACGTTCGCGCCCTTCGGCAGGGCGGCGACCTGCACGGTGGAACGCGCCGGGAAATTTTCCGTGAAATATTTCGCGTAAACTTCATTCATCGCCGCGAAGTCGCCGAGGTTCGTCATGAACACCGTGCTTTTCACGACGCTGGCAAACGTGAGCTTCTGATCGTCCAGAATCGCCTTCACATTTTGCAGCACGCGCTCGGTCTGCGCCCGGATGTCACCCGCGACCAAATTACCGGTGGCCGGATCAAGCGGGATTTGTCCGGCGCAGAACAGCAGATCGCCGATGCGCACGGCGTGGTTGTAGGGGCCGACGGCGGCGGGGGAATTCTTGGGCTTGATGATGGATTTGGTTGCCATAAACGCTTCGCGAGTCTGTCGGTTTTATTTGTCAGCGTCAAGGTGGGGTCGTTTTTTGCTCCCGCTGGCGGCGGTTCGCGCATACGCTGTCGGCAAATGGCCATCCTTGGCAAACGCAATTCGCTCGCAATCATCCGCGAGTCATCGCCCGGCCTTTACCTCGACGGCGGGGAATTGGGCGAAATACTTCTGCCCGGCCGCTATATTCCTGCGGGACTTGTGCCGAAGCAAAAGCTCGATGTCTTCGTCTATCGCGATTCCGAAGACCGCCTCGTGGCCACGACCGAAAAACCGCATGCGATGGTCGGCGAGTTCGGCTACATGAAGGTCAAAAGCGTGAACCCGCAAATCGGCGCGTTTCTCGATTGGGGACTCGCGAAAGATTTGTTGGTGCCGTTTCGCGAACAGGAATTTCCCCTGCGCGTTGGCGATTGGGTGGTGGTCTATGTCGCGCTGGATGCGCAGACGAATCGCATTCTCGCCAGCACGCGGCTCAACCGCCATTTGAACCGCGACACGCCGGCGTATCGGGATGGCCAGCCGGTGAGTATTTTTATCACGGCCAAGACGCCGCTCGGCTATAACGCCATCGTGGACAACGCCCATTTCGGATTGCTCTACAAAGACCAACTCGCTTACGCGCTCAAGATCGGCGCGCGGATGAAAGGCTTTGTTCGCACCGTCCGCGCGAACGGGAAAATTGATTTGAGTCTAGATGCTTCCGGCTACAAGCGCGTCGCGCCGCTGACGGACTTGATTGTCACCGCGCTCAAGATGAGCGGCGGCAAACTGGCGTTCGATGACGACAGTTCGCCCGTCGTCATCCGGCAGCATTTCAACGTGAGCAAAAAGGCGTTCAAGCAGGCGCTCGGCAAACTTTACAAGACGCGCCGCATCGCGTTTACCCAGCCGGGCATCGAACTGCTGGACAATGAAACGTGGATTCCTGGTGCAAAAATAAAATCATGAGAGACCAAATCATCCGGTTCCTTGGACAAAAAGATTACGTTCCGTTGAGCGCGGAAAACCTGATGCGCCATCTGCGCGTGCCGCCGGAAGGCGAGCCGGAATTTCAGCGCACGCTCCGCAAACTCGAGCGCGATGGCGAAATCGCGTGCATCAAGGGCGCGCGTTACGCCCTCGCCAGCGATACGGATTTGATTCCCGGACGCATCCGCATGAACCGCGCCGGTCGCGGCTTTCTTCAGCCGGATGATTCGAGCCTCAAGGAAATTTCCATTGCCGAAAGCGCCACCGGCACGGCGTTGCACGAGGACCGCGTGCTCGTGCGCCGCGATGTGCGCCGCAAAAACTTCCGCGAGGGCGATCAAGAAAACGGCACGGTCGTCCGCATTCTGGAACGCCGGCGCACGCAAATCGTCGGCACGCTGGCGCAGAGCAAACAGTTTCTCTATGTCATTCCCGATGACCCGCGCATTCCGCATGACGTGTATGTGACGCCACCGCGCGATGTTGGTCGGAAGCCGAATCTCGGCGACAAAGTCGTTGTCGAACTGCGCGAATGGGAATCGCGCCACAGCAATCCCGAAGGCGAAATCATCGAGGTGCTCGGCGCGCCGGATGAGGAGGGCGTAGACATGCTGTCCGTGCTGCGCCAATACAATTTGCCGCTGCATTTTCCCAAGGCCGTGCTGCACGAGGCGCACGCCGTCGGCTCGACGGTTCACGCGCACGACCTTGATGGCCGGCTCGATTGCCGCGCGCACAACGTCGTTACTATTGATCCGGACGACGCGAAGGATTTTGACGACGCCATCTGTCTTGAAAAAATTTCACCAGAGCAATGGCGCTTGTGGGTTCACATTGCGGACGTGTCGCATTACGTCAAGCCCGGCACGGCGCTTGATGAGGAGGCGCGCAAACGCGGCAATTCCACCTATCTAGTGGACCGCGTCATCCCGATGCTGCCAGAGGCTTTGAGTAACGAACTTTGCTCGCTCAAGCCGAACGTGGATCGGCTGACGAAGTGCGTGGAATTTTTGGTGTCGGCAGACGGCCGCGTGTTGAACACCAAGTTTCATGCGGCAGTCATCCATTCGCAGCGGCGTTTCAGCTACCAGCAGGTGCTGGCGATTTTGCAGCGTGAACCGGCAGACGATCCGATTGAGCAGATGCTGCATCAAGCGCATCAGCTTGCGCAGAAAATCCGCAAGCACCGGTTTAAGAACGGTTCCCTCGACTTGGATTTTCCGGAGACGAAAATCCGTTTGGACGAGCAGGGGAAGGTTTTGCGCATCGAGAAGAATGAGAACGACGTTTCGCATCAGCTTATCGAGGAATACATGCTGCTCGCAAACGAAGCCGTGGCGACGCGCCTGATGACGTTGCGCACGCCGGCGATCTACCGCGTGCACGAGGAACCGGACGCCCGTCGGTTGCAGGAATACCGGCAGGAAGTCATGGCGCACAATGTCCCGTGCGGCAACCTCAGCCAGCCGTCCGAAGTGCAGAAATTGTTGGCGAAGCTGGGCACGATTCCCATCGGCTCGGCGCTGAAGATTGGCTTCTTGAAATCGCTGATGCGCGCTTGTTATTCCGTCGAGCCGCTCGGGCATTACGGTCTGGCGAAGAAGAAATACACGCACTTCACCTCGCCCATCCGCCGCTATGCCGACCTCGTGGTGCATCGCGCATTGTTTGACAAGAACGCGGTGAAGGGTGCGGCGCTCAAGGAAGTGGCCGAACACATTTCTGTGACCGAACGCAATTCCGCCGATGCCGAGCGCGACAGCAAGGACGTGAAGTTGTTCGCCTTTCTGAAGGCGCAATTGGAATCCGGCGAGCCGATCAAATATCCCGCGCTCGTGACCGACGTGCGAAACTTCGGCTTCTTCGTGGACGTGCCCGGTCTCGCGATGAGCGGGCTGGTGCCGCTCTCGACGATTGAGGATGACTTTTATGTCTTCGACGAAGCGCGGCGCAATCTCGTGGGCCGCCGCACGCGCCGGATGATTCGGTTGGGCGACCGGCTTACTGTGCAAGTCGCGAAAGTGGACCGCTTCAAGAAGCAGGTGGATTTCTGTCTCGCGGCCGAGGAGCGTAAAGCGGCTCCAGCCCGCCCGCAAGCTTCGCGCCCGATGCTGCCACGTCCGCAGCCGTTTCAGCCGCAGAAGAAATCCGCGCCGTTCCGACCGGAAACCAAGCGTCCGCCGTCCGCCCATTCAGGGAAGCCACATTGGAAAGATTCGGCGCGACCGGATTCGCGTCCCGGTCAATCACAGCGTTCAGATTCCCGGCCGGGCCAATCGCGGCGGGAAGATTCTCGTTCGCAGGAATCTTCCAAGCCGATGTTCCGCACGTCCGGTTCGCAATTGCCGACTTCGCAAAGGCCGTTGCTGAAAGCCAGCGGCAGCAGTTCATTTTCCAAGCGCCGGCGCTGAAGGTTTGCGCCGTGCTTTTGATTCGCCCGCGATTCGTGCGGCTGCTATGCTGCGCGGCCAAATAAATGTCCGCTGACCCGAAACATTCACCGACGTCGGAAGAGTTGCACGCCGCGATTGCACTGATTGAAAAAGCCGCCGCCGACCGTGCGCTGCTCGCCGGGCTTTCCGATGCCGATCACACGCGGCTGATGAAGGCCGCCGGCGATTTGTATTGCCCGGATTTGTCCCAGCGCCGGAAGCTCGTGAAGGCCAAGGTCAAGCAGCGCAAGGCAGAGAAGAAAATCACCGACGACGCCAAGTTGCACCAAACCGGCATCCGCGAACTGCGCCGCAGGCCGGTGTTCACCACGCCAAATTATTTTCCGCCGCCCGATTTCAAGCAGGAGGAAGTGAAGGACAATCCGGATTTTCACGAAGCCGTCGAGCCGCAGAACTGTTACGTCTGCAAAAAGGATTACTCGCAGATCCATCATTTCTACGACCAGCTTTGTCCCAAGTGTGCGGAACTAAATTTTTTCAAGCGCACGGAATCTGCCGATTTGCGCGGACGCGTGGCGTTGCTCACCGGCGGGCGCGTGAAAATCGGCTATCAGGCGGGCATCAAGCTGCTCCGCGCCGGCGCGCAACTGATCGTCTGCACGCGTTTTCCGCGCGACTCGGCGATGCGTTATTCGCAGGAGCCGGATTTCAACGAATGGAAAAACCAGCTGGAGATTTTCGGCCTCGATTTGCGTCACACGCCGAGCGTGGAGGCATTTTGCCAGCATCTGCTCAACACCCGCTCGCGGCTGGATTTCATCATCAACAACGCCTGCCAGACCGTGCGCCGGCCGCCGGATTTTTATGCGCACATGATGGAACGCGAGAACGGGTCATTGCATGACCTGCCAGCGGAAGCGGCGAAATTGCTCGGCGCTTATGAAGGATTGCGTGGTTATCATTTACTGCCGGAAGCTGGTAGGGCTGACCTGCCGGTCAGCCCGGCCGCGCCGCCGCGCGGCCCTACCAATTTAGTTGAAGGCTCGCTCGCCGGCCTCACACACGCTGCCGCGCTGTCACAAGTGCCGCTGCTGCCCGAAGAATTGGCCGCGCAACAGGCCCTGTTCCCCGAAGGCAAGCTCGATCAGGACTTGCAGCAGGTGGATTTGCGCGAGCGTAATTCCTGGCGCTTGCTCATGCACGAAGTTCCATCCGTGGAACTGCTCGAAGTGCAGCTCGTCAACGCCATCGCGCCGTTTATCCTCAACGCGCGCCTCAAGCCGCTCATGCTGCGCACGCCGGAGCGCGACAAGCACATCGTGAATGTCTCCGCCGTCGAGGGACAGTTTTACCGGAAGTTCAAGACCACGCGGCATCCGCACACCAACATGGCCAAGGCCGCGCTCAACATGATGACGCGCACCGCCGCCGCCGATTATCACGCCGACGGCATCCACATGAACGCCGTGGACACCGGCTGGGTGACGGACGAAGACCCGGCGCACATCGCCGAGCGCAAGGTGGCGGAGCATCGTTTTCATCCGCCGTTGGACATCGTGGACGGCGCGGCGC
>CAISYZ010000163.1 GCA_903889895.1 uncultured Verrucomicrobia subdivision 3 bacterium
CATTTTACAGATTTTGAGCCTCACGCTCTTTGAGAAAATGCCCATTTCACAGGCGCTTGCTCAACTTCCACCCACCACACAACCGCCAGACACCGAAAACCATCAATGTTTACTGGGTTTCTAAACCGGACAGCAGTGTGAAGAAATATAAAAATTGCATTGGCCTAAATATGAATCCATCTCGGCGAGCAGCAAGTATCTAAAAATGCACCAACGAAGTTATTTTTGCATAATATTCAAGCCCTGTTCCTCCATCAAATAAACAATCTAAATAAAAAAGAGAACGAGGAACGATGTCGTTGCGCTGTATATATTTTGTGTTTTTACAGACGAAACGGACAGCCGCCTTATATTGCCTTAGCCTTGTCAGTTTCAAAATTTCAGATAATACTCGGCCATAAATGAAAATCCAAATTGCCCTCATCCTGGGTGCGCTGGTCATGATGTTACGACCGGCAGTTGCGCAAACGGAGTTGATGGTGAACGGGGGTTTTGAATCCAGCACCATTGCCCCTTGGGCAATTCTAGGCACTCCCTCTGGGGCGTTGAATGTGCTGTCGGTAGTAAATCCGCATTCCGGAACCCAGTGTGCGCTGCTGGCGAACGGGAACACCTATTCCCAAAATGTCTTTCAGACGATTGTCTTTCCCACCAACCTCATCGCGGCGACGTTCAGTTTTTACTTTGACGTTGTCACCTCCGACCCCAATACCGTCGAAGATGCTTATTTCTCGGTTTATATAACCGACGTGAGCCAGAATGTTCTGGCGAATTTTGGCCGGGTTTCCAATTTGAATCCCACTGGCGGTTATGTGCGTTTTACCAACAGTCTCGTGACCTATAATGGTTCTCCCAACCTGACCTATGCGGGTAAAACCGTGCAAGTGCATTTTGTCGCCGCAACGGACGGCTATGGGTCGGACACCCAATTTTATTTGGACGATGTGAGCATGCAGGTGGCCACCACCGCCAATATCCCCGTTAATGACGATTTCACCAACGCAATGATTTTAACCGGCAACCCTATCACTTTGTTCGCCAACAACACTTATGCCACCAAGGAGCCTGGCGAACCCAACCACGCTGGCAACACCGGCGGTCATTCGCTGTGGTGGATTTGGGCTGCGCCAACTAACGGCATCGTAAGCCTCAACAACTCCGGCAGTTCGTTTCAGACCTTGCTAGCTGTTTACACTGGCGGGGCGCTCACCAATCTTACAGCCGTCATCGCCAGCAATAACAGCACCAACACCACGTTGACCTTCAAAGCGGCTGCGGGAACGCAATATGATGTTGCGGTGGACGGATATAATGGTGCCACGGGAAATATAGTCTTGAATCTGGCCTTTGCGCCGGATGTCACGCCGCCCAAAGTAACCATCACTGCGCCCGCCGCCGGGGCAAATCTGACCAATTCATTTACCCTGATCCAAGGCAAGGCCAGCGACAATATCGCCGTGGCTCAGGTGCAATACCGTTTGGAAAATGCCAGTGGAACCAACGCTTACCAGGTGGCTAACGGCACCACCAACTGGTCTGCTACCGTTACCAATTTGATCCCCGGTCCAAACATGGTGCGGACGCGGGCGATTGACACGAGCGGTAATATTTCCGCGTCCTTGGCCAGGACTTTCAATTATGTGGTCGTCTCTCCGCTCAACTTGACAATCAATGGCCACGGCACGGTTTCCGGGGCAACGAATGGGCAATTGCTCCACGTCGGCGCCAACTACAAGATCACCGCCAAACCCAAGACTGGTTTTGGCTTTGCCGGCTGGACCGGCGACATTGTTACCAACACGCCGGCATTGAACTTCGCCATGCATACGAATTTGGCCCTCGTGGTAAATTTCGTGGACATCACCAAGCCGACGGTGACAATCACCAATCCCGCCAAGGCCACCGCCGTGTGGAGCAATGTCAATTTCACCATCAGCGGCAAGGCTGCTGACAACGTGGCGGTATCGAATATTTTTATTTCCCTGAACGGTGCGACTGGGGCGGCGGCAACCCTGACTAATCACGGCAGCAACTGGTTGCAACTCGTTACCTTGATTCCGGGCACCAACACGATTGCGGCCTATGCGGTGGACACCAGCGGTAATGTGTCGCTCACCCACACGGTAAAAATAATTTATAAACCAACGGCAATAGGCAATGCCGCGATATCGGGAAATGGATCACTAAAATTTGATGCTATTAATTGTGCTTTAAAATTGGTTGCCGGCGAATTTCATACAAAACTGAAGGGAAATTTTAGCGGTGAGGTGGTAATTGAAAGGTCATCAGACTTGACTCATTGGACACCCTTTAGCACCAACCCGGTAACGACCAATGGAATTGACTTGAATTTGCCATTGAGCGGGCAACCTATGCAGTTTATCCGGGCTCGAACGCAATAGGAACTCTAGGTTCAATGGTTTTTGCCTCGGGTCTGTGCGCCAATGCTTATCCCGACTCAACCATTGTCTTCCTGCAAACCGGCTTTTGCCGATAAATCCGAATCGCGGGGGGCGCTCGCCCCACCAAACTGGCTACCAATCGCCGGAATATTCGCAAGTTGTTGGTATTTAGTAAAATTTGGCTGGTCGTTTGGCAATCAACCGAGGTCATTTGCGAAAATACTTGGGTCGTTTGCCAAATCCGGCTGGTATTTTTTAAAATACCTCGGGCGTTTCACATAATACTCGGGTATTTTGCTGAAATACCGAGGTCATCCGGCAAAAAAACGGGTTGCTCTTGGAAATGACCAGTCCCGCTGGCTCGCCGAAGCCGGTTTCAGGGCAGCGTGAGGATTTCCGGGCGCAACTGGCCGACGTTCTGGCCGGGCAGATGCTGGTCGGTGGAGCCGGGCACCATGGCTTCCGCACCGATGTGGCCGTCGGCAAACGTGACGTCCGCTTTTTGCGCGTGGCGGAAATGGGCGTTGGGATAATTGTTGGCGCTGGCGTAGTTGGTTTCCAGATCGAGGTAATACCATTCCTTCAGCAAGGCCTGCGGCTGGAGAAAATTATCCACGGACGCGGCGTCGGCAAAGAGCGCGGTTTGGGTGGGCTGCGCGAGGCGGCTGGTGTTGACCGGCGGGGCGTTGGGCGCGGTGAAGACGTAGCGGTTGCAGCCGTAGCTGAAGATGGTGTTGGTGCCTTTGGGCAGGAACAGGGAATTGGCCGCAGTATTCAGCAGCGGGCAGAGCCGCACATCGTTGCCGTTCAGATATGGGAACAGCGCGCCTGAGGAAAGGTCGAACGCGCGCTGACCGTCGGTGACGCCTGGCGATGTTTGCAGCCAGCCCCACCACCAGGTTTTGCCGGTGGCTCCGGTGCTGAACCAGTAGGGAAAACTGTTCTCGTGGTTGTCGGCCCAATACAACTGTGTGGCGACGGCGAGTTGGCGGAGGTTGCTCACGCATTCGGCGCGCTGGGCCTCGGCCTTGGCGCGGGCGAGCGCGGGCAGGAGCATCGCGGACAAAATGGCGATGATGGCGATGACGACGAGGAGTTCGATGAGTGTGAAGCCGGGCGCGCGGTGTGTGGGGCGCGGGGCGTTGGCATCGGGCAGGGCGGGGGCGCTTTCGAGGCGGAACTGCTCCACGCACGACCGGCAGATGCAGGCGCGGTGGCGGAGGTTTTCCGGCACGCGCGCAAGGAGCTCGGGCGCCAGCTCTTCATGCGCGCACCAGCATTCGCCTTTGAAGGCGACGGGCGAACAGAGCTGGCACGTGTTCGCGCCGCCGCAGAGCGGGCAAACGGCAGGGTTGAAGAATTGGGGCGCGCTCATTTAGGGCTGGTCCGCGCGCACGCGGTAAAATGCCGCCGCCGCTGGGGGCGTGGGGTCGGCAAGGTTGAGGCTGACACCGTTGCCGGGAATGCCATTGGTCACAATGATCCAGCTTTGCAAATCGGTGGAGCGTTCGAGCGCATAATTCCAGTTGGTGCAACTGATGAACTGCGCCAGCCACTGGCCGGATTGCAGGCCACCGCTAAGGTTTTTCACCAGCGCGGTGATGCCGGGGTTGGGCAACGCCGGGGCGTGTTTGTCGGCATTGTAGGGCGCGGACAAGTCGGGGTCATAGGCGCCGGCGGCCACGGAAAAACCCAGCCAGGAGCCGTTCGTGATTGGCAGGTCGCTGAATCCAAGCTCGGCAAAATCCCATTGCCCCTGAAAACCGGAAGACGCCCAGACCGGGTCTGTCGAAGTCCAATAGGTGTTCGTGCCACGATCCGGGCAGTTGAAAAAACCGCCCGCATCGCCTTGCTCGGTCCAGAGCTCCCAGCTTGGCCCCCACTCGTCGCCCCAATACAAATCGCCGGGATTCAACGGTGCTGCCGCGTCCAGATAAACCGTGGCGTTGGTTATCAGACCGCCGGGGAAAAAATTTGTGGTGCTGCCGTCCGTGATGCCAAGGTCGCCACCACCGCCGAGATGAAAGCCGATGGCGCTGACGCTGGTGCCGAAAGTGTAGATGGTTTCGACCGCGTAAAGGCGTGGATCCGCTGCCACGATGGCATTGAACATTTGCACGCCGGTAGCCGTGCCGTTGAAACGGTAGCCCCAGACGAGCGATTGGTCTGCGATAGGCGCAGGCACGAAGGTGCTGGTAAGGTCTTCCGGCTTGCTCCACTCGATGACGAGGGCGGCGCGGTTGGTGCCGTCGCCGGTCCAGAACTGGACGTCATTGAACGAGACGGCGGACACTTTGAAGGCAACGAACAGGCTGGCCACGGCCAGCGCACGGATTTTCATTTATGCTGATCTTTCATTTTGGTCCCGCGAAAAAGTTACGGAACGGTTTTGGTTGAGAGACCAGTGCGAGGCCGGAAGATTTTTAAATAAAAAACCTCCAGACTTCGCAAACGAGGAATGGAGGTAAATTCGACGAGCCGCGCAAAAACAGATTGGGCGGTCTGGCCTCATCCTTCTCTTTGCGGAGAAGTGCTCCTAACGCGGAGCGGACGAGTGCATTCAAACCGGTATCCTGACTTCGGCCTCAAACCTTACTCCCGCCTTCCCGAACCTGCGTTCAGTGGCATTGGGAGTTTGTAGCCGTTACAGTGGCGCAACCGTCCCGGATTCACACCGGGTTCCCAGACATTTGACTGCAATGAAGGCGGAAACTGCTCCGCCGGTTTCAAAGAACGGTTCTTTTTTACGACAAAATAAATTTAAACCAAGACAATTTTTGCCAATGCGGAATACTTGCTTCAAAACGCCAATAAATTCATACTGGGTCACCAAATATTTTATGAGCAAACCTCCCATACGCATCGCGATCACCGGCGCCGCCGGCCAAATCGGTTATTCCCTCCTGTTCCGCATCGCCTCCGGCGCGGCGTTCGGGCCGGATCAGCCGGTCATTTTGCACCTCATTGAAATCCCCGACGAAAAAGCCATGGCCGCGCTAAACGGCGTTTGCATGGAGCTCGACGACTGCGCCTTCCCGCTGCTGAAGGGTCTCGTGCCGACCTCAAACCTCGATGAAGGTTTCAAAGGTGTGAACTGGGCGCTGCTCGTCGGTGCGGTGCCGCGCAAGGCCGGCATGGAGCGCAAAGATTTGCTCGGCATCAACGGTAAGATTTTCACCGGCCAGGGCAACGCCATCGCCAAGAATGCCGCGAGCGACATCCGCGTGCTCGTGGTCGGCAATCCATGCAACACCAATTCCCTCATCGCCGCGAACAACGCGCCGGGCGTGCCGAAGAATCGTTTCTTCGCCATGACCGCGCTGGACGAAAATCGCGCCAAGACCCAGCTCGCGCAAAAGGCCAGCGTGGATGTCACCGCCGTCACCAACCTCGCCATCTGGGGTAACCACAGCGCCACGATGTATCCGGATTTCTTCAATACCAAAATTAACGGCCGCCCGGTGCCCGAAGTCATCAGCCACCGCGAATGGTTGGAGAAGGATTTCATCGCCACCGTGCAGCAGCGTGGCGCGGCCATCATCAAGGCGCGCGGTCTTTCCAGTGCCGCCAGTGCCGCCAATGCCGCGTGCAACACCGTTTACAAACTCACGCATCCCACACCCGCCGGCGACTGGTTCAGCGTGGGCGTGCATTCAGACGGCAGCTACGGCATCGAGAAGGGTTTGATCTTCAGCTATCCGATCCGCAGCAACGGCAAGGATTTTGAAATCGTCCAGGGCGTGCCGCTCAACGATTTCAGCAAGGCGAAAATCGCCGCGACGGAAGCCGAATTGAAGGAAGAAAAGTCGCTCGTCGGTGATTTGCTGCCGAAATAAGCTTTGAATCCCGGCGGCAATCTCGCACTGCGGGGTTGCCGCCTTTTTTATGCGCAGGTAGTCTGTCGCAGCAACAAAATGAAATCGCGCCCCAGAATCGGTGAAGTCGGCGAGCTGGCTATTCCCACGGACATGCAGCACGCCGTGGAATTCCATGGCAACGGCATGCCCGCCGTCGTGTCCACGCCGAACATCATCCAATTTCTCGAACGCACCGCGCGCCACACGCTCGCGCCACACCTCGAAGCCGACGAACGATCTGTCGGCCTGGAAATTGACATCCGTCATCTCGCGCCGACGCCGATCGGCCAGACGATTCATTGCCGCGCACAAGTCATCTCGGTGGATGGCAGCAAGATTCAATTCCAAATCGAAGCCCGCGATGCACACGAAGTCATCGTGCGCGGTCTGCACAAACGCGCCGTCATCCGCACGGAAAGTTTTACGCGGCGCGTCAAAGCCAAGGAATAATTCCGGTCAGGTTTCCACCGCCGGCTTCACTGAACGATTTCCAGCTGCGGGTGAAAGTATTTTGGTCAGCGCGACGAATTGTTCGAGGCTCAATTTTTCGGCGCGCTCTTGCGGCGAAATTTGCAACGCGGCAAACGCCGCTTCGAGCTTCTCCTTCGGCCAATCCTGTTTCAACAATTTCAGCATCATTTTCCGGCGCTGGGAAAAAGCCTTTTTCACAATCCGCCGAAAAGCCACACGCTGAACTTCTGCGAGCAACGGCGTTGCGCGGCGCACCAGGCTGACGCAGGCCGAATCCACCTCCGGCGCGGGGAAAAAACAACCAGGCGGGATTTTAAACCAGCCGTGCGGCTGGAAATCGAGCTGCACCAACAGCGTCAGGATGCCGTAATGGTCATCGTCCGTCGGCGCCATGAGCCGCTGCGCGACTTCGAGCTGAAGCGTGACGACAATCATCTGCGGCGCGCGACTGCCGGCAGCCAGCTCCACCAAAATCGGCGAGGCGACGGAGTAGGGCAGATTGGCGACGAGTTTCCAATCGCGCCAGTCGCGCGGTTCACGCTGCAAAAATTTCAGGGCGTCGTCGTGATGCAATTCCAGATGGGGAACCGCATCGTCGGCCAGTTGCGCGGTGTAGCGCTCCTGCAAAAAATCCACGAGCCGTCCGTCCAATTCCACGGCGAGAACCTGTCCGGCCTTTTGCAATAGCAATTCCGTCAGCGGCCCAAGACCCGGCCCGATTTCCAAAACCTTGTCGGCTTTTGTCAGTTCGGCGGCGTTGGCGATGCGCTCAAGCTGGTTCGCGTCGTGTAGAAAATTTTGCCCCAGTGACTTTGTGAGTTGGATGTCGCGCTTCGCCAGCAGCTCGCGCATTTCGGTTAGTTTCATTGGGGAAATTTAACCACGGATGGGCACAAATAAACACAGATGAAAAAAGAATCATGTGCTCGGCGAAAGGATTTATCTGTGTCCATCTGTGTTAATCCGTGGTTAAAACATTTTTGAGTTCCGCCACGGCTTTGGCCAGTTGCGTTTGGGAAATCGTCAACGGCGGCGTGAAGCTGATGACGTTGGCGTCTTCGCCTTCTGGTAGAAAAATGTAGCCGCGATGCAAAAGTTTTTTGATGGCGTCTAGTGCAAGTTGTGTCGCTGGTTTGCCATTGGGCAGCTTTAATTCAATGCCCGCCATTAGTCCCAAGCCGCGAATCGAGTTTTTAGTTTTTAGTTTTAAGTTTTTAATCGAAGCCAGTTCGGCCAGTAGAAATTTTCCAAGTTCGGCGGAGCGTTCGGGCAATTTCAATTTTCTAATTATTGTAATTTGCGCCAGCGCCATCGCGCAGCCGACCGGATGGCCGAGGAACGTGCTGGTGTGGATGGCTTCGCCGGTCGAGACCGGCCACGCGGCGTCCATCACGTCGGCCCGACCCACGCAGGCGGACAGCGGAAAGCCGCCGGTGAGCGCCTTGCCAAGACAGATCAAATCGGGAATCACGCCGCTGTGCTCGCAGGCAAACCATTTGCCCGTGCGGCCAAAGCCGGTGTAGATCTCGTCAAGAATCAGCAGCGCGCCATGCTCGTCGCACAGTGTGCGGAGCCTTGGCAAAAATTCCGGCGGGGGAACATGGATGCCGCCGCGCGCCTGCACCGGTTCGACGAGGATGGCGCCGATTTTTTCTCGGCGGAAAATCTGGCGTAGGGATTTTTCCACCGCAGGCAAATCAGTTTTGGCTTTCGGAAATGTTGCGAAGTTTCCGAACTCACGGAGCTGCGAGCGGAACGGTGCGCGGAAATGTTCGCGGTGTGTGGCATTGAGCGCACCGTAGCCAAGGCCATGATAGCCGCCTTCAAATGCGATAACGCCCTTTTTCCCTGTCGCAAGCATGGCGGTCTTAAGCGCGGATTCCACGGCTTCAAAGCCGGAGTTGCTGAAAATGACTTTTCCAGTTTTAAATCTGGAAGAATTAGTCCAGCGCTCAAATGTGAGCCGGCTCAACTCGCGCGCAAGTTTTGCTTTGAGCGCGTGCGGATGAACGTCGCCCATCGCGTGCAGCAGCTTTGCCATTTGTTTTTGGCCCGCACGGACGACCTTCGGATTTGCATGGCCGGCAGCGGCGACGCCGAAGGCCGCCGTCAAATCCAGATACTTTTTCCCAGCCGCATCCCAGACGTGAACGCCGCGTGCGCGTTCCCAGACGATCGGCCACGAGCCATCCGGCTCGTTGAAGGTGACGTTGCGCGACTCGTATTGCCGCAGCAAGGCGATGGTCTGGCGAGCGGTCATTTCAGTTCAGGCGCACGTCCGCCGGCTGGCCGGGCCGCACGTCCGCCGCGTCGGCTGCAGAAATTTTTGCCTCAATCATGAAGACCAGTTCGGCCCGCGTCTCGCGGCTGTAAATCACCGGTGGCGTGTATTCCGCCTGCGTGGAAATATAATTTATCACGGCCTTGAATTCGCGCGCGGCGCCGTCGCAATGGATTGAAACAGCCTCGCCGGTTTTGATTTGCGGCAGCATTTCCTGCGGCACGAAGAAGCGCACCTTCAAATTTTCCGGCGGCAACAACGCGACGACGGGATTACCTGCCGCCACAAATTCGCCCTGCCGGTAAAGCGTGTCGTGCACCTGCGCATCCGCCGGCGCGAATTGCTGTTTCTGGTCGAACGCCCACTGCGCCTTGTCCCGGGCCGCACGCTGCGACTCGACGGCGGCCTGCGCGGCGCGGATGGCGTCTTCGCGGCCGCCGAGCTTCGCGGTCGCCAACTCCGCCGCCAGCTGGCTGACCTGCGCCTGGTTGGCTTCGTTTTGCGCGCGCGCCTGGTCCAGTTCTTCTTTGGAAACCACGTCGCCGACATCAAGTTTTTCCCGGCGCGCCAGTTCCGTCGTGGACAGTTTCAAGTTCGCCTGTGCCCGTTCCAGTTGCGCGGTGAGCGAATCAACTTCCGTCGGGCGCGCGCCTTTCGTCAAATCAGTCTGCTGGGCCTCCGCCTGCGCGAGATTTTTTTCCGCCTGCGCGAGCGCGGCGGCTTCGGATTGCCGCTCCAACTCGAACAGCAGCTGTCCCTTTTTTACGGTATCCCCGCGCGCAACCGTCAGACTTGTGAGTGCGCCCGCGAGCGGTGCGGCGACATAGACGTATTCGCCTTCGACATAGCCCTGAAAGCTGCCGGTCGAATTTGGCGAGCAGCCTGCCAGCAGCGCGGCGGCGAATGCGAGGCAGATTGCGTTGAGGAATGGTTTCATACGAACGCGTCCTGACGTTACCACACGCGCGGCTTTTTACGAGCGAAACGATTCGTTAGACTTTTAACCTACCGAATGGTAGGATGACCGCATTGTATGAAAAAACTGACGCTGATTTCGCTGCTGTCCGCCCTCGCGTTTGCGGTTGCCGCCGCCGAGACCAATGCCGCCGCGTGGCTCGCGCGCCCGCTCTCGCTGGCTGACGCGCTGAACGTGGCGCTGGCGCAGAATGCCACGCTGCTCAAGGCCAAGAATGATTTGCAAGCCGCGCACGGCCTCGTCGTGCAGACGCGCGCGGTGGCGCTGCCGCAGGTCATCGCCTCCGGCAAATATCAGGACGAGGAACTCACGCTGCTGCAGACCATTCCCGGCACCGGCTTGCAATCGCCGCACCAGAACTGGAACACCGGCATCGAAATCGTTCAGGACATTTACACCGGCGGCAAGCTCATCGCGGCCATCAAGGCGGCGAAAGTCACCGATCAGCAGGCGCTCGCGCAATACCAGACCGCCGTGGCCGATACGCTGCTCGCCGTGCGGCTGGCGTATTATGACACGCTGCTCGCCGCGCAGCAGATCACCGTTAACGAGGCTTCGGTTAATTTGTTGCAAAAGGAATTGGAAGACCAGCAACGCCGTTACGACGCCGGCACCGTGCCGCATTTCAATGTCCTCCGCGCCGAAGTTTCCGTGGCGAATGAAAAACCCAAATTGATTTCCGCGCGCAACCAATATCGCATCGCCAAGAACAATCTCGCCAACCTGCTCGGCTACGATTTGCCGCGCGATGTCTGGGAAAATCTCCCGCTCAATCTCACCGACACCTTTGACACCGCGCCGTGGGACGTGGTTTTGCCCGACGCCATCCAGCAGGCGCTCACCCGCCGCACCGAGCTGACCGCGTTGCGCAAGCAGGTCGAGCTGCAAAAGCTCAACATCGTCAACGCGCGTTCCGGCTACCAGCCCACCGTGCAGGCGTTCGCCGGCTACAACTGGGTGAACTCCCAGTTCAAGGACAATTCCAGCGACTACTTCGACGGCTGGACGATTGGTGCGCAGATGAATTGGAACATTTTTGACGGTCTGCTCACGCACGGCAAAGTCATTCAGGCCAAGGCGCAGGCCGCCCACGCGCAGACCGACCTCGCCGACCAGTCGCGGCAGATCGAACTCGCCGTGCGCACGGCGTATTCCGACTTCATCGAGGCGCGCGAAATTCTCGAATCGCAAGCCAAGGTGCAGGAGCAGGCCGACGAGGCCCTGCGCGAGGCCAACGCCCGCGCCGACGCCGGCACCGGCACGCAGCTCGACGTGCTGGACGCCGAGACCTCGCTCACGCAGGCGCGCACCACGCAGATTCAGGCGCAACACGATTATGTGGCCGCCCGCGCCCGGCTGGAACGCGCCATTGGCAGCGACCTGGCGCCGGCGAAATAATTTTAAGCGCAAACAAAGCGCGCGGAAGGCGAGAGCCGTCCGCGCGTTTTTTTATTTCATTTTCTTGAATCTCCGGCAACCGAGCAACAACCCGCCAAAAGCAGCCAAGACCAGCGTGCCTGGTTCGGGGACGGCCTGAATGATGTTTTGTGTGCCGGCATAAATACCGAGCCCTCCATATTCGAGCGCGCCGCCAAGTAATTGGATTGTGCCGCCAACATTCTCCAATTCCGCCCAACCGAAAACCGCATCTATATATTGAACCGGTGTGGTGTTGCCCGGCGGATAGTATTGGGGATACTGCGCGCCACTATACAATCCAACATAGAATGGAGTGTTCGCATTGAAAATATTGGTCGGGTTGGATGGATAAATCGGCGATAACGAGTCGGAGATTTCCGAATAGGTGCTGGAGTTCACAATATCAAGCGTGAGCGGCTGGTTTGAAGAAATCAGGAAAACCCGCACCCCAATCGTTGCCGGTTCTTCGAAGGTGAAAACATTCGTGTAAACACCGGAAGTTTTACCAACGGGTGTAAAAGTAAAGCCGTTGACTTGTGTTTCCGCTGGCCAGTTCAAGTCTATTTCACCGGCGAAAAGATTGGTGACGACTCCGTTGGCAACAATATACCCCTGCCCGTGTAGCAGGCTGCCCGCGCATAACCCGCCCGCAAGGATTATCCATTTGGTTTTCATATATCTTGTTTTACGCACGTGGCCAAAAAATCACAAGCCAAGTCTTGTTATTTACCAATCCGCCCGGAACTTGGCCGTCTCTGCTTGAAAATTGCTCGGCGGGAAAGGTTTCCCCGCCGGACTGGCGGCCGAACCTCGGCTTGGCTACTCCCAGACGCTCCGCGTTCGCCGGGCGTTGGGTTCCGCGCGCCAGCGTCCTCGAGTGCGGCGGCCCGCCGCCGCTTGGCCCCGCGCCAAAAATAGCCCGGCGCGCGGCTCAGGGAGCAAAAACGGGGTTATATAGGGGAAATCGGGGGTTTTTTGGCTTCCCCCGCCTCCCGCCGCCGTCTGGCGGGGGTTTTCCGAGCCATGGCGGGGGTTTTCCGCGAGCCGGCGGAAGTCCGCCGAAGGTTGGGGGAGTCCCCCAAGCGTCGGCGGGCTTCCCCCGAACGACGGCGGACTTCCCCCGAGAGGTGGCGGGCTTCCCCCGAGCTTCGGCGGGGCCCCGCGGGATGAAGGAAAAGGTTTTCCGCGACATCGCGGGGGTTTTCCGTGAGCTGGCGGAAGTCCGCCGAAGGCTGGCGGGAGTCCCCCAAACGACGGCGGGCTTCCCCCGAGTGACGGCGGAACTCCCCCGAACGTCCGCGGAGCCCCGCCGGATGATGCCAGGGACCATCCGGACGTTGGCGGGGATGCTCCGCGCCGCGGCGGGACTGCGCGGATGCCGGGAAACTTCCCGCCGGCGGGCGACGGCAAGATTTGTCGTGGACCGGACAATTTGCCGGTTGCGGTGGCGGCGGTTTTTTAAGATGTTACCGCGCGTGAAAATTCAACGTGCTTTGCTCTCCGTTTCCGACAAGACCGGTCTCTTGCCGTTCGCCCAAATCCTCGCCGCCGCCGGCGTGGAACTCATCTCCACCGGTGGCACCGCCAAGGCGCTGCGCGAAGCCGGCCTCGCGGTGAAGGATATTTCCGAGCACACCGGCTTCCCCGAAATGCTCGATGGCCGCGTGAAGACGCTGCATCCGCTCGTTCACGGCGGGCTGCTCTACATCCGCGGCAACGCCACGCACGAGGCGGCGGTCAAGGCGCACGCCATCCAGCCGATTGATCTGGTCGTCGTGAACCTGTATCCGTTCGAGGCCACCGTCGCCAAGCCGGACGTGAAGCTGCACGATGCGATTGAGAACATTGACATCGGCGGCCCTTCGATGCTCCGCAGCGCGGCGAAAAATCACGACAGCGTGACGGTCATCGTTGACCCGTTCGATTACGCCGAAGTGGCGAAGCAGATTTCCGAGAGCGGCAACACGACTTTGGAACTACGCCGCAAGCTGTGCGCGAAAGTTTATGCGCGCACGGCGGCCTACGATGCGGCCATCGCGGCGCATCTGCAAAAGGAATTTTCCGCTGACAAGTCGGCGCTGCCGCAAGTGCTGACGATTTCCGCGCCGCTGGCGCAGCCGTTGCGCTACGGCGAGAACCCGCACCAGACGGCGGCGCTCTACGGCAAGTTCCACGACTTTTTCAAGCAGCTCCACGGCAAGGAACTTTCGTATAACAACATTCTCGACCTCACCGCCGCGACGGCGCTCATCGCCGAGTTCCGCGAGGACGTGCCGACGCTGGCGATCCTCAAGCATACGAATCCGTGCGGCGTCGGTCAGGGCGCGAACCTGCGCGAGGCGTGGGACAAGGCGTTTGCCACGGACAAGCAGGCGCCGTTTGGCGGCATCATCGCGGTGAACAAAACTTTGGACGCCGCGTGCGCGGAGGCCATCGCGGAAATTTTCAGCGAGGTCATCGTCGCGCCGGAATTTTCGCCGGAAGCGCTGGCAATTTTGCAGAAGAAGAAAAATCTGCGCCTGCTCGCCATCCAGAAATGTCCGCTCTCGGCGCAGCCGTGGGACGTGCGCAGCGTCGGTGCGGATTCGTTCCTGCTCCAGCAGCGCGATTTGAAGGTGACGGCGGCGGCGGATTTGAAAATTGTCACCAAGCGGCAGCCGACGGAAGCCGAGTTGAAAGCGATGCTCTTCGGCTGGCGCGTGGTGAAACATCTCAAGTCGAACGCGATTCTTTATGTCGGCGAAGGCCGGACGCTCGGCACCGGCGCGGGCCAGATGAGCCGTGTGGATTCCAGCCGCATCGCGGTGTGGAAGGCCGGCGAGGCCAAACTGCCGCTCGCCGGCAGCGTGGTTTGCAGCGATGCGTTCTTCCCGTTCCCTGATGGTTTAATCGCGGCGGCGGAGGCGGGTGCGACAGCGGCCATTCAGCCGGGCGGCTCGGTGAAGGACCCGGAGGTCATCGCCGCGGCGGACGCGCGCGGGATGGCGATGGCGTTCACCGGCGCGCGGCATTTCCGGCATTGATTTATTTACCGGCGAGTGAAGCCACGCGAAATCAAATCGCGTGGCTTTTTATTTCAACAGCCGGTAAATCAGGAAGAATTGCAAGGCCGTGATGGCGGCAATCAGGAACCAGACGGAAAATTCGCGCAATTGCAATCCGCGCTGGGACGGGGCGGCGAGCCAGAACTGAATTTTGGCGGAGCCGAAGGAGATGATGTCGCCGTTGCGCAGGCGGGCGGATTGCTGCCGCTCCTCATTGACGGCGACAAAGGCGTCGGGCGCGGTCTGCAGGCGGAAACCTTCGGCCTTCTGAAATTCCAACGTGAAATGCCGGTCCCAGACGCCGGGAACTTCAAGCTGCAAATCATTTTCCGCCGTGCGGCCGATGCGGAACGGAAAACGGCGGACAACCAAGGTGTCGCCCGCCGTGTGGCCGGAAAGGATTCGCAGCTGGATCATTTAGAAAATCCGCTTGTCGATCTGGATCTGGTCGCCGGGATAGACCGGCGGGTCAGGATCTTCGCCGTCAAGGATGCGGTTGAGATTGAGCTTGAAGCGGTCGCCGTTGGAGCGGGTGAGCCAGACGCCGCTGCGGCTGGCGAGCTCGGTGAAGTCGCCGGCGGAGGTGATGGCCTTGCTGACAGTGATCGGGCCGGCGTAAATCAGACGGCCGGGGGCCTTCACCTCGCCGCGCACGTAATAGACGCGGTCGCTGGTGTTCTTGACCGTGACGTTCAAATGCGTGACGACCTTGGGAACGTAAAGATCGTGGATGGCATCCTCAAGTTCGCCCGGCGTCTTGCCGGCGGCGACCACGCGGCCAACGTCGGGCAGGGTGATGGTGCCGTCTTCTTTGATGGGCTTTTCCTGGGCTTCATACGGATCAGGAATGCCGGAAAAAGTGATGGACACAACATCACCAATCTGCAGACGCGGCACAATGCCGCTGCCATACCGGGTGTCGGGTCCGGGCGGCGCCATGACATCGAGTTTTTTTCCGTTGTCGGAGAAAAGCGAACAGCCGGCCAGCGCCAGCGCCAGGAACGGCAGGAGCAACAAACTTCGACGGAGCAGAAAAAACGGTTTCAATTTCATGGGCAATTGGGGATTCAGGATGGAGGCGCGCACGGGTCAATATTTCTGTTTGATTTCCGTGTCGCCCGAGGCGACCAAGGTGGGCTTGGTCTCGGCTTCCTGTTCGGCCGGATTGCGGCTGTAATAGTAGTCGTGGTAGTAGCCGCTGTAGTAGTAATAACCTTCGTCCTGCGACATGTTGATGTTGTTGAGCACGATGCCGACGAAATTGCCGCCGACCTTCTCGATCATCTGCTTGGCGCGGATGGTCATGGGCTGCGGGTAGCGGCGATATTGGATGACCTGCATCACCAAATCCACTTCGCTCGCGAGAATGGAGGCGTCGCTGACACCAAGGATGGGCGGTGAATCGAAGAAAATGTAATCGTAGCGCTGCTTCAGCTCGGCAATCATCTGCTTCATCTGCGCGGAACCAAGGATGCCCATCGAGCTGTTCGGCAGCTTGCCGCTCGCCATGAAGTCGAGGTTGGGCACCTGTGTGGTCTGGACGATTTCAGCAACTGAGTTCTGCTTGAGCAGGTAGTTAGTCAGGCCGAGATTGTTGGTGACTTTGAACAGCTTGTGGAGCGTCGGACGGCGCAAGTCGGAATCCACAATCAACACGCGATTGCCGGCCTGAGCAAACACCGTGGCGAGGTTGATCGTGGTGGTGGACTTGCCTTCGCCGGCACCGGCGCTGACGACGACAATGGTGTTGAGCGTTTCTTCCTTGCGGGAGAAAAGCAGATTGGTGCGCAGCACGCGGTAGGCTTCGGCGTGCTTGCTCTCGGTGCCTTCATCCACGAGGTAGCCGATGTTCTGCGGGATGACGCCAAGCACGGGCGCCTGAAAAGTGCGTTCCACGTCGTCAATGGTCTTGACGCTGGTATCGAGATATTCGATGAAGAACGCTAGACCGACGCCCATGATAAGACCGAACACCAAGCCGAGAACAATGTTGACGGTCTTGTTGGGCTTGACGGGGGACTTGCCCGGTTCGGCACGGTCGGTCACCTGCACCATCTGGGTCTTGGGAATTTCCTGCTCCAGTCGCTCCGCCTCAATTTTGGAGTAAAGCAATTTGTGCAGGTCGCGCAATTGTTCCAGATTGCGCTTGGCGTCGTAGTAAGGTTGGTTCTTCGATGATTCCTCCATGTCCTTGGCCTTGGCCTCTTCCACGGATTGTTTGAGCGCATCCAACGAGGCTTTTTTGGAACTAACCTGACTTTCCAAGCTGGCCAGAATACCGGTGATACGGTCGTCAATCTGCTGGTTCAACGTGTCAATCAGCGTCTGAACGCGGGTGACGTTCAGGTTGTCGGGGGCGTAATCAATTTTCAGCGTGGAAATTCTCTGCTGGGCTTCGTGCAGCTTGCCAAGCAAGTCGCCCAACGCGGCATCGTTGACCACGTTCGGCAGCACGTCCCGCAGACGGGTTTTGTCGAATGACTTGAGTTGTTCCAGCTGCACGGCCAATTCCTTGTAGGCGCGCTCGCCTTCAATCATTTGATCGTGATAACGCTGCAACATTTCAGTGTTGAGCGTGGGCGTGAAGCCGGGTTGGTCGGCCTGATCAACTGTGATGCTAAGGTTGCTGCGCAAATTTTCAATGTCCTGCTGCGCGGCTTGAATGTTGTTGGATTCGGCCAGGTATTGGTTTTCAAAGACTTCGAGACCTTTGGCGGTGAGCTGCTTGCGAGTGTCCAGGCGGTAATTCCTATAGGCGTCGGCAATGGTGTTGGCTAGCAAGGCAGCTTCCTTGGCATCGTCGCTGTAAACAGTTATGGAAATGAGCTTGGTGTTGCGCACGGGGGCGAGGGCCATGCGCGTTTTAAGGATCTCCAATGTCTCACTGGTTTTGAGGGTCTCACCGTTAAAATATTTTTTACCCCACTCGACATTCAGGTTCAAGCTGCTGATGACGTTGCTCAACACCAGCGAGGAATTCATTATTTCAAATGTGGTCTGGATGAAATAAGGGTCGTAGGACGACTGCGCCGCTGTCGGGGCCGAGCCGCCGGCGTTGTCATTGATTTCATTTTCAACCTTAATTTTACAGGTGCTGGCATAGGATTCCGGCAAGATGAAGGTGACGGCGGTGGCGATGATGGCGGTAATGAGAAAGACGGTTATGATGATCGCCTTGCGGATGCGGATCACGCGCCAGTAATCCAAGAAGTGCAGCTTGGCCTCGGGAGCGGCGGAAGTTTTTAGGGAATCCATAGCTTAAAAAATAATGGGAGCCTGTCGCAGACTTGGCTCCCGGATGGTGTCAAAATCTGGTGGGGAACATCCTTCAATAATTCGCGCTCAAACCAAGATAGACGCGGTTTCGGGTATAGCCACGATTGTTGATGGCGGAGAGGAGGTCGTCAAAATTGTAACCGGCTTCAGCCGATAGATGGCGGTTTACTTGATAATTCAAGCTGACGCTGGCGCTGAAGTCATCATCACCATTGCCGCTATACCCACCGTCCTTGTAAGAAGAATATGAATATTGACCAAGCAGCGAGCCTGAAAGCTTAGAATTAAACTGGTGGTTGATATCCATGTAGAACGTCGAAGTCTCCTGATATTGTGTCAGATGATGTGCAACTGCGTTTGGCGTGGAAACGTCCGTGGAATTAATGTTCTGCGTGTAACCGCCCTGTAAATATGAGCCTGGACGGTAAGTGTAGGTGACACTCACATCGGCGTAAGGGGCAACGGAAGTATTCGGTGACACTGGATCGTTAAATGAGTCCACTAGTGATGCGCCGCCCCGCAGGCTACAACTCAAATTTGGGGTGAGCTGCTCTGTCAACCCCACATACCCATAGTGGGCATCGAAGTCACGTGCACTGCTGTTATAATAAATTGTCCGCGGCGGGCTGGGTGGATTGATTAGAATGAAGGGAGCGGCTATTTGACCATTACCATCATATCGCACCCAACTATAGTTATATCCAACAAAACCAATGGTGTCTGGTGTGAAATGCCACTGCAAGTCAAGGCCGGCATTCTGCTCAATGCGGTTAAGCAAAGCGGCTTCGCTGGGATTAGATGGATTGTTGGTGACACTGTTATCGCTATAAACGTAAATATTGTTTCCGTAATGTAGCGAAGTGCTGAAATCCCTCGTCCAATCTGTATTCAGTTTGGCGCTGAAGCGGTTACCCAAGTTGTTGCCATTCACGCGCACCACTGCGCCGCCTTGAACCAATTGCGGATCTTGGCCAACCGCCGCCGAGTCGGTCAGATTTAATTTCCAGCGTTCATTAAACGCGTGATCCACCCATAAATCGCCGGTATGGGTAAGGTCAAACGGATTGATACCATCTTGATCCCGTTGGAGGTAATAATACATCCCAAAGGTGTAACGGATGCCAATATCGGTTTGACCAAAAGCCACATTCGCTGAAACCGAGGGGGAAAATTCAACGCCAAAACTGCCCTTTTGTGCGGGCGTCACCGAGTAGTTGTCATCGTAAAAGCCACGCAAACTGGCGCTCACGTTCCAAAGCTTTGGGCTTGCCTCCGCCTCCATGCTTTGGGCACGGGCGGATGACATGACCGCTGCACCTGCTGCAGCTAGTCCGACGGAGACGAAAATTTTCTTCATTTTACTTCGCGTGGTTTTGACCGCCGACAGTTTCCCGCATTCAAAAAAACTTATCGGACGATTGCCTGATAAATTTATCAGGCAGGCAAGAACCCCGTCAAAACATTTTTCGGTTAATTATCGGCGGTCGAATAGCCATAAATTGGGTGAATTGACACCGTTACGACACGTGGCTGTTGCGTTTTTGTTGCAATTGCATCCGTAAGCCGGACGTTGGCAGAGTGTTGATCACCTCCGCCTTTCCCAGCCAGCCCTTGCGCGCGACGCCGGCACCGAGCCGGAGAAAGCCTACATGGGCGTTCCGATGTGCGTCTGGATTTATGACACATTTTACGCCTTGGCTCTTCGCGTAGAGCCAGTGACGCCAGTCCAAATCCAGCCGATACGGGTTGCAATTCAACTCAATCCATGTTCCCGTCGCCGCACAAGCATCAATCACCGCGTGGATATTCAGCGGATACGGCTCGCGTTCCAGCAGCAGCCGGCCGGTCAAATGGCCGAGCATGTGAACAAACGGATTTTCCGCCGCGCGAATCAATCGCTTCGTATTCTCCGCCTCGCTGCTAGACGGCACATGCAAGCTGGCAACGACCACTTCCAGTTCTGCCAAAACGTCGTCGTCGAAATCCAGCCGGTCTTTCAAAATATCCACCTCGCTGCCGGTCAACAGCCGGAACTCACGGCCTTCGGCGGCGAATTTTTTGTTCAGCTCGCTGATCTTTTTGATTTGCTCGCGCAGCCGCTTCGCATCCAGCCCATTCGCCTGAAACGAGGCCTTTGAGTGATCCGTGATTGCCCAGTATTCCAAGCCAAGTCCATCCATAAACTCGGCGATTTCCTCGAGTGTATTGTGGCCATCGCTCCAGTTCGAGTGATTGTGCAGCGCGCCCTTCAAATCCGACCACTCGACCAGTTTCGGCAAATCATTTTTCCCCGCCGCCGTAAATTCGCCGTGATCCTCACGCAATTCCGGCGGCACAAACGCCAAGTCCAGTTTGGCAAAAATCTCTGCCTCGTCCACGCACGCCACGCGCAATTTCGCGTCGCGCGTCTCTTCCTTAGATTTGAACAAGCCGTATTCATTCAGCCGCAGCCCGCGCTGAATCGCCCGCTGGCGCATCACGATGTTGTGCTCCTTGCTGCCGGTGAAATACGCCAGCGCGAAGGGAAATTCCGCGTCGCTCACCACCCGCAAATCGCACTGGATGCCGCCGTCCAGAATCACGCTCGCCTTCGTGTCGCCTTTGGCCAGGGCTTTCACGATGCCTTCCTGTGAAACAAAAAATTCAATCACCGCCGCCGCATTTTTGGAGGACGCCAGCAGATCTATGTCGCCGATGACTTCCTTGAACCGCCGCAAGCTGCCCGCCGTGCCGCACCGGATGACATCGGGATGCTGCCGCAAATTTTCCAGCAGCGGCTCCGCTGCCAGCCACGCGTCGCTTAACAGATGCTTGCTCGCGTAGGTGCGCTTGAACGCGATGCCTTCCAAAATGTTTGCCTGTGTCTTTTCGCCAAAGCCGTCCAGCTCCGCGACTTTGCCAGCTTTGCACGCGGCTTCCAGTTTTTCGATCGAATCAATGCCGAGTTTTTTATTTAGCGCTTGAATTTTCTTCGGACCAAGGCCGGAAATCTCCAACATTTCCAACAGTCCCGGCGGGATTGACGCCTTAAGTTCCTCGTAATATTTCAGCTTGCCAGTCTCGACGAGCTCCGTGATTTTTTGTTCCAGCGCCGCGCCGATTCCCTTGATTTCACCCAGGCGTTTTTCCGCGACGATTTTTGCCAGCGGCTCGTTCAGGCCTTCGAGGGTGCGCGCGCCATTGGAGTAAGCCCGCGTCTTGAATGGGTTTTCACCCTTCAATTCGAGCAGCGTGCCAATCTCCACCAAAATTTCTGCGACTTTGTCTTTGTCCATGCGCCCAAGATGACCCCGCAAGTTCCAAGTTTCAAGTTGTCCGTTGCTCCGTTAAATTCTGCGCATGACAAAACGCAGACAATGGCCCGTCGCGCTCACCATCGCCGGCTCCGACAGCGGCGGCGGCGCGGGCATTCAGGCCGATTTGAAAACCTTCGCCGCGCTCGGCGTTCACGGCACCAGCGCCATCGCCTGTCTCACCGCGCAAAATCCGCGGCGCATCCTCGGCGTCGAGCCGTGCTCGCCGAAAATGCTGCGCCAGCAAATGGAAGCTGTTGTGGAAGAGCTTGAACCGGTGGCGGTGAAAACCGGCATGTTGTTCTCGGTGGAAAACATTTCCGTGGTCGCAAAATTCTTCCGCAATTCAAAACTAAACATTAAAGACTTAAAACTGATCATCGATCCCGTGATGGTTTCCACCAGCGGCGCGCGGCTGCTGGAACCAGCGGCGGAAAAAGTGATGAGGGAAAAACTTCTGCCGTTGGCAACGCTCGTCACGCCAAATCTGGACGAGGCGGAAATTCTCGCGGAACAAAAAATTCGTTCGCCGGAACAGATGCGCGCCGCCGCGCGCGAAATCTATTCGCTCTTCGGTTGCGCGGTTTTGCTGAAAGGCGGGCATATGAAAAATTCCCGCGAAGCGCTGGACGTTTTTTTTGACGGCGAAACAGAGTTGATTTTGTCCGCCCCATTTGTGCGCGGCGTTTCCACGCACGGCACTGGCTGCACTTATTCCGCCGCGATTTGCGCGGCGCTGGCGCTCGGTCACGATTTGCCGGCGGCAGTTGAAATCGGAAAGAACTTCATCACCGAAGCCATCTCAGCCAGCTACAAAATCGGAAAGCATTTCGCCCTCGGCCAACTCAAAAATTCGGACTGCGCAGCCGGAAAAACCGGAACGCATTTGTCGCATTTAAAGTCAGGGTGTTCCTGCTGTTCGTGAAAGCGGTCGTTGGCAGTGCGTTACTGCTCCAAGCCGGCGTCGTGAGGTTGGTGGTGGTTTCGACCAGGAAGCCTGCTGGATATGCCGGCCACGACACCGTGGCGTTGGTGCTGGATTTGGCAATGCTCAAGCCCGGTGTGATAAACGCCCACGCCAGCGCGTAGGTTTCGGCGTCGCTGACGACATTGGTGCCGCCGTTTTTCAGAACCTCCAAATCATAGCGTCCCGCCGCCAGCTGCGGCGCGAAAATATGCTCCACGTTGTCCACGCGGCTGGTGCTGCACGCGACCAGGTTGCTGTTGGCCGCGTTGAACAAGAATAAATCCAAATCGTTGATGTTGGTTTCGCCAAGCTGCCGGTTCCAGACCAGCGTGGCTGTGACCATGCCGTTGGAAACATTGAAAAGATAATGATTTACCGCGTCGTTGGTCGCATCGCTTGAAATGGTTTCCGCGTCCCAGCCGCTCGACCTGGCAATCGTGTTGGTCGCGGCGACGGGGGGATGGGCGGCGCCGAGGGAAATAAAATTTGACGCGCAAATAAACTGTTCACCGCCGGCGAGTTGTTCGTAGGAATTGAACACGTTCAGCACCCCGGCGCCGTAGCGCGCGTCGAGCGGCGAGGAATTGGCGTTCGTCCAGCCTGCCGGTTTCACCGCGCCGTTGAGCAGCAGCGCCTTGATGGTGCGCATGTCGGACGCGTCGTTCGTATTGCTGCCGCCGTCGCCGCGCAACGCGGCCTGCATCAGCACGGCCACCGCGCCGGCGACTTCCGGTGTGGAAAAGCTTGTTTCGCCGCCGGGGGCGGTGAGGTCGGGCTTGCAACGGCCATTATCAATGGTCGGACCGATGCTGGAACCGCCGCCAAAGGCGGCAACACAAATGCAATTATAGCTGGTTCCCGGCGCATGGACATTGCCGCCATTATCGGCAGCGGAAACAAACAGCGCCCCGGATATCGTGGTGTAATCGTCGTATGCGGAATCTATCCCCTGTTGGACGGTGACAGCCAGCGGGCCGAAAGTGTAGCTTTGGTTTATAACCGACACCGCGGCCGGCATCGGTGCCAAATTGAAAACATAGTTGGTGATGAAAAACCAGGCATCATAGTTGTCGATGTGCGCCACGTTCGTCGCCACGCCGTAGGCGACGCTGTAAAACCCGTCGCCTACGCCGTCCGCGTGTCCGGATTCCAAGCCGACAGTGTTCGTGAAGCCGGTTGCGGTGCCGAGGCAGCTGTAATAGGTAAACAAACCCACCGGCTGTCCAACTACGCCGGGGTTGATTTCAAAGACCGATGGCTGGCTGTTGTCGACATTCAAGTTTGCCTCCGGCTGCGCCACGCGGATGCCGAAGCCGTCAACATTCGTGGTCATGGCGCGGAGCAGCGTCACGCCAATTTGGTCGAGGCTTTGCGCTCGGGTCACCGGCGTCAACCCCGTCGCCAGCGCGATGATGGCTACAACAGTTTTAAAAATCCAATGGTTCATCAATGCTTCTGGTTGGTTTCCAGAAAGGTAATTCATCCGACGGCAAAAGCCAACCCAGCGTGCAATGGCATTTCATTTTCCCGCCCATCCGCTAGACTGCGGCTGTGACCGGCACTCTCGTCGTCAATGAAATCTATTTGAGCCTGCAGGGCGAAAGCACCTTCGCCGGGCTGCCGTGCGTCTTCATCCGGCTCACCGCCTGCGACTTGCGCTGCTCGTATTGCGACACCGCCTACGCCTTCGCCGAGGGCAAAAAGCAGACGCTGGCGGACGTGCTGAAAAAAGTTCGTGAACTGGCAAAGCCTTTCGGAGATTTCAAATCTCAAAATTCAAATCTTAAATTGCCGCTGGTCGAACTGACTGGTGGCGAGCCGCTGCTTCAGAAAAATTCCCTGCCGTTGATGAAGGCTTTGGGCGACGACGGTTTCACCGTGCTCATCGAAACCAGCGGCGCGCATGATGTTTCCAAAATTGATCCGCGCGTGCATCGCATCATGGATTTGAAATGCCCGTCCAGCGGCGAGTCGGCGCGGAATCTAATTTCAAACCTCGCTCACCTGAAATCCACGGATGAAATCAAATTCGTCATCGGCACGCGCGAAGATTATGACTGGGCCAAGCTGCAAATTTCCGAGCATCAGCTGGCGGCTGTTTGCCCGCTCCTGTTTTCGTGGGTGCATCCGCTGACGTCGGGGCAGCGGAACAAGGTCTTGAAAAAAGTTCCCGACCGGCACACGCCGATTTCACGCAAGGAACTGGCCGAAGCCATCATCGCCGATGCGCTGCCGGTGCGCTTTCAAATCCAGCAGCACAAAATCATCTGGCCGCCGGAGCAGCGCGGCGTCTGATTATGGAGACCTTCGCCATTGACGTCCGCGACGTGACGAAAAAATTCGGCGGGCGGACGGTCGTCAACCATATCGCCATGCAGGTGCGGCCCGGCGAGATTTACGGCTTTCTCGGCCCGAACGGCAGCGGCAAGACGACGTTTCTGCGGATGCTCTGCGGCCTGCTCAAGGCAGACGCCGGCAGCGGCCATTGCCTCGGCCTGGATTTTCGGAGCGAATCCGCCGAGATCAAAAAACGCGTCGGCTACATGACGCAGAAATTTTCGTTCTACGAAGATCTGACCATTGAGGAAAACCTGGATTTCATCGCGCGCCTTTACGCGATGCCGCAGCGCCCGGCCGCCGTGGAAAAAAGTCTGGAACGGCTCGGCATGACCGAGCGGCGGCGGCAACTCGCGGGCACTTTGTCCGGCGGCTGGAAACAGCGGCTCGCGCTCGCGGCGTGTCTCATCCATGAACCCCAGTTGCTGTTGCTCGACGAGCCGACAGCCGGCGTGGACCCGAAGGCGCGGCGCGATTTTTGGGATGAAATCCACCAGCTCGCCGCCGGCGGTTTGACGGTGCTCATCACGACGCATTACATGGACGAGGCCTCGCGCTGCCACCGGCTTGCCTACATCGCCTATGGCAATCTGCTCGCCAGCGGCACGGTGGATGAGGTGGTCAAAGCCGGCGGGCTGACCACGTGGGAAGTGGCCGGCGCAAATCTGGCGGCGCTCGCGGACAAGATTCGCGGGTTGCCGGGTGTGGAACAGGTCGTGGCGTTTGGCACTACGTTGCACGTCAGCGGACGTGATGCGGAAAAGTTGCACGCGAGCGTCGCGCCGTTCATGACGGCGGCGCATCGGTGGACGAAAATTGAAGCGGGCTTGGAAGATGTGTTCATCAGCCTGATGGAAACCGCGAAGGATAATTTTACATGAAGCGGCACGCCTTCAATTTTCAGCGCTTCCTGGCCATCGTGCTCAAGGAATTCATCCAGATGCGGCGCGACCGCGTCACCTTTGGCATGATGATTGGCATCCCGATGATCCAGCTCATCCTCTTCGGCTTTGCCATCAATTCCAATCCCAAGCATCTGCCGACGGCGGTTTACGCGGCGGACAACAGCACTTTCTCACGCACAATTGTTTGGGGCTTGCGCAACAGCAGTTATTTCGACCTCACGCGCGAGGCGCACAGCGCGGCGGAGATCCAGCACTGGCTGGCCGAAGGCACGGTGCAGTTCGCCGTGACGGTGCCGGTGGATTTTTCGCGAAAACTGTTGCGCGGTGAAAAACCGGAATTGCTCCTCGAAGCCGATGCCACCGATCCCTCCGCCGTCGGGTTCGCGCAGGCGGCGGTGAGCACGCTCGCCACCACCGTCATCAACCGCGACCTCACCGGGCCGCTCGCGCGGTTGCAGGCCTCCGCGCCGCCGTTCAACCTCATCGCGCACCAGCATTACAATCCCGAAAGCATTAGCCAATACAACATCGTGCCCGGCCTCATCGGCGTGATGCTGACGATGACCATGATCATCATCACCGGCCTCGCCATCACGCGCGAACGCGAGCGCGGCACGATGGAAAATCTTTTGTCCACGCCGGTGCATCCCGGCGAGGTTATCATCGGCAAAATCGTGCCTTACATCATGGTCGGCTATGTGCAGGTGGCGCTGGTGCTGCTGGCGGCAAAATTCCTGTTCAACGTGCCGATGCTCGGCAGCGTGCCGTTGCTGGTGCTGCTGGTGCTGCTGTTCATCGTGGCGAACCTGGCGGTGGGCATCACGTTCTCGACCATCGCCAAAAACCAGTTGCAGGCGGTGCAGATGGCGTTTTTCTTTTTCCTGCCATCGCTGCTGCTCTCCGGCTACATGTTTCCGTTTCGCGGGATGCCGGGCTGGGCGCAGGATTTGGGCGAATGCCTGCCGCTGACGCATTTCCTGCGCATCGTGCGCGGGATTTTGCTGAAGGGCAACGGCCTGGCCGAATGCGCGCCGGACTTGTGGCCGATTGCGCTCTTCGTGACGGTGATGCTGTTCATCGGCGTCAAGCGCTACCGGCAAACGCTGGATTGATGTTTCTTTCGCTTGTTCCTGGCGGCCAAACCCGCCACATTTTCGCGGATGGCTCAGAAGAAAATCAATCCGGCGGATGTGCTGGTCGGGCTGGGGTTGCTGGCGGTGGTCGGTTATTTCGATTTTGCCACCGGCTACCAGTTGACCCTTTCGGTATTTTATCTCCTGCCGATTTTATTTGTGCTGCGGCGCATGGGCCGGAGCTGGGCCTTTGTCATGGCGGTGCTGGCGGCGGCGGTCTGGCTGGTGGCGGACATGGCGGCGGGAGAGCGGTATGCCGATAAGCTGACCCCGATTTGGAACATGGGCATTCGCTTCTCAATGTTTCTGCTGGTGATTGTTTTGTTTTCAGCGCGTGACGAGTTGCGGGAGATGGTGGAGCAGCGGACGGAAAAATTGCGGGAGGAAATCCGGGAGCGCAACCGGCTGGAGCAGGAAATTCTGGAAATTGCCGAAGGCGAGCAGCGTCGCATCGGCCATGATTTGCACGACAGCCTGGGCCAGCAGCTCACGGCCACCGCGCTCGCCGGCAAAGTGCTGGCAAAAAAACTGGCGGACAAATCCGTAGCGGAAGCCGCCGCCGCCGGCCGCTTGGTGGCCATGACGGAGGAGGCCATTGAGCTGACCCGCAAACTGGCGCGCAGCCTGCACCCGGTCGAACTGGAGGCGAACGGGCTGCCGGACGCGTTGCAAAATCTGGCGGCCAACGTTTCCACCGCCTTCAATGTGTCCTGCCGTTTTGCCTGCGCCGGGCCGGTGGAACTGGCGGGCATCGAGGCACAAACTCATTTGTATCGCATCGCGCAGGAGGCGGTGAGCAACGCCGTCCGCCACGGGCGCGCGCGGAACATTGTCATTTCGCTGGAAGGCTTGGGCGAAACCCGGCTGCTGGCCATCACGGATGATGGTGCGGGTTTGCCGGCGGATGCTCGCGCGAAAAAAGGCATGGGGCTGCGCATCATGGATTATCGCGCCCGCATGGTGGGCGCAACGTTTGACATCCAAAATCTGCCCGCTGGCGGCGTGCGGGCGGTGTGCATTTTAAACCCCCGCCAGCCGGCCACAGAAAATAATTCTGATGAAAACTAAAATCCTGTTGGTGGACGATCATCCGCTGGTGCGCGAATGGTTGAGCAATTTGATCAACGAGGAAGCCGATCTGGAAGTGTGTGGGCAGGCCGGCAGCGCCCGGGAGGCGCTGGGGTTGATCGGGAGCTTGTCGCCGCAGATTGCCGTGGTGGACATTTCGCTGGAAGGCGGTTCCGGGCTGGAACTTATAAAAGATTTGCAGGCGCAGCATCCGCAGGTGAAAACGCTCGTTTTGTCCATGCACGATGAAACGCTGTATGCCGAACGCGCCATGCGCGCCGGGGCCGTCGGCTACATCATGAAGCGCGAAGCCACCAGCAAGGTGCTCGATGCCATCCGCACGGTCGCCGGCGGCGGGCTGTTTTACAGCAACGCCGTGAATTCCCTGCTGGCCCAGAAAATCGTGCAAGGCACGGCGACCAAGCCGACGGCGGTGGAGATTTTGAGCGACCGCGAGCTGGAGGTGTTTCAACTGCTCGGTCGCGGCCTCAGCCCGCGCCAGGTTTCCGAGCAGATGAAGGTGAGCTTCAAGACGGTTCACGGCTATTGCGCCCGCATCAAGGACAAGCTGAATCTTGCCAACATCAACGAACTGATTTTTCAAGCCGTCCGCTGGCACGAAAGCCAGCAGCCGCGCTGAAAATTTCCGCCGTCGGATTCTGTAAGAAGCCTTCCTACAAAAGAATCAGGCCGCTTCCTACGGCCAATTTCGTGCTATTTCCCGGTCTTGGTTTTACGATTGCTATGTTAGTGCCAACGCAGTTGTGTCAGGCAATCCCGGAACGCAAATGTCATAAATAATATAACCGCCTGACGCGTGGTTCCGCTGCGGAAATAGAAAGCAAACATATGAAACTCACAAACAAAGTCCGTCCGGCGGGTTTTACGCTGGTTGAAATCATGATTGTCGTGGCCATCATCGGCCTGCTGGCGGCCATCGCGATACCCAACTTCGTGAAGGCCCGCGCCACTTCGCAATGTAACGCCTGCATCAACAACCTTCGCCAGATTGATTCTGCATGCAATCAGTTCGCGATAGAGAAGGGCAAGTCAACTGGCGCGACCGTCACGCTGACCACCGACCTGACGCCCTATATCAAACTGAACTCGGCAGGTAGCCTGCCGCCCTGTCCGGTCGGTGGCTCTTACGCGCTCACCCAAGTGGGCACGAACCCGACCTGCTCTTTAAGCTCACTTACGCCGGCTCACCGGCTGCAATAATCAATGCTTGAGCCAAAGCCGCAGCCATCGCTGCGGCTTTTTTTATGAATTGCAATTGCAATTCGTTGGTTTGCCTGGGTGTCTAAAAATCAAGCTTGGGTTTTAATAATGAGACAGGACAGTTGAAGTTTTTGATGCTGGACGCCTTTGGCAAACTTTGGATTGACAATTTTTCCGCCGGCGTTCCGCCGGGAGCTGCGCCGTGCTTGCAAATTCAGGCGGTTTGGTTATTGATTGTGCCAAGATGTTTCGACCCTGTGGCCTGCTGATTCTGATTGGAAGTTTGCTGACCGCCTCGGTTGGTCTCGCGGCGGAATCCGTCGAGGTAAATCTCGATTACGTCGCCCAGCGCGCGCTCGAGCGCGCCAAGTCGCCTTTCCATTCGCCGCGCGCAGATTTGCCGAAGGTGCTGCGGCAGGACAATCTCGACTACGACAAATACCGCGAAATCCGCTTCCGCCGCGAACGCGCGCTCTGGGCGGCGGACAATCTGCCCTTTCGCGTGGAGTTTTTTCATCCGGGCTATCTCTATCAGGAACCGGTGCACGTCAATGAATTCACGCTGACGCACACGCAGCCGATCCGCTTCGTGCAGGATTTTTTCGATTACGGCAAGCTGGACATCGCAGACAAAATTCCGACCAAGACGGGCTATGCCGGTTTCCGCGTGCTGTATCCGCTGAACCAGGCCAATCAACTGGATGAACTCGGCGCCTTTCTCGGCGCGAGCTATTTCCGGCTGCTCGGGAAAAATCTGCACTACGGCGAATCCGCGCGCGGGCTGGCGCTGGATTCCGGCGAAGGCGACCGCGGCGAGGAATTTCCCATCTTCACCGACTGGTGGCTCGGCAAGCCGCAGAAGGACGACAGCGAGCTGCGCCTCTACGCGATTCTCGACAGCGTGAGCTGCGTCGGTGCGTATGAATTTTTCATCAAGCCCGGCGACACGACCACTGCGAGCATCCGCGCGGTTTTGTATTTCCGCGAAACCAACACCGTGGCCGCCGTGGACAAAAATCGCAAGCCGGTCAAGACCATCGGCCTCGCGCCGCTGACGAGCATGTTCTGGTTCGGCAAGGACACGGAACGGAAATTTGACGACTATCGCACGGAAGTTCACGACAGCGACACGCTGCTGGTGCACATGGGCAACGGTGAAATTTTCGCCCGACCGCTGGACAATCCGCCGGCGACCCGCCATCAGGTTTTTCACGCGCCGAACATCAGGGGTTTTGGCCTGCTCCAGCGCGAACGGAATTTTGCGGCGTATCAGGACATGTTTAATTTGTATCATCAAGTGCCGAGCGTGTGGGTCGAGCCGGACGGCAACTGGGGCGATGGCGATTTGCATCTTGTCGAATTGAGCACGAGCTACGAAGGCCTGGATAACATCGTTGCTTTTTGGGATCCGAAAAACAAACCCGCGCCGCTCCAGCCGTTTCGCTTCGGTTACACGCTGCATTGGGAAAGCGGCGATGCCGACCTGAAGCGCTCGGAAAACCGCGTTGTTTCCACGCGCATCGGGCCGGACGCGCAGTTCGGCGGGCGGCAGTTCGTGATAGATTTCGACGGCCCGCAGCTGGATGCGATTCCCGCCGACAAACCGCCGGTGGCCGTCGCGAATTGCAGCGGCGGCGCGCGCATTGTGGACACCTTCGTCATCCGCAACGAATTTCTCGGCACCTGGCGCGTGATTTTGAAAATGATTCCGCCTGCCGGCAGCAAGGACGCGGTGGATTTGCGCTGCTCGCTGCAGCAAGGGACCAATGTCGTCGGTGAAACCTGGGTCTATCAATGGAGCCCACCCTGAAAATCCTGCCGGACGTCTCCGGCGAAATCGCCGGCCGCTCGCTTGAGGAATGGAACGCGGCGTATGTGAAGGTGGAAAATTATTTCCACGCGCTGCGCATCCAGAACAAGCCGCTGCTCGGCCAGCTTGTTCTGCGCGTGCTCGAACGCGCCCAGCGCCGCGCGCCCGCCGAACTCCAACGCAGCGCCACCGAACTTGCCGCCGAGGAAATGGACCATATCGTGACCGAGTGGTTTGCTGCGGTCCTGCAAACTTCGCCCGTCGGCAGCGAACACACGCTGTCCACGCGCGGCCGGCTGGCGCTGCTGCTCGCCGACATGCCGGGCAAATGGCAGGACCAATTTCTCCGGCCCGGTCCGTGGCCGCAGGAGTTCGTGGACGCGATGCGTGAAAGTTTCTTTCGCGCCGGTCCGGATTTTCAATTATCCAAAATGACGCCGCGGCCGCTCGACCTCGGCCCGATTACCACGCTGACCAATTTTGGAAATTTGCCCTATGTCCGTATGGTGCTTGTGTGGATTGGCTTTGCGCTGCTGCTGGTTGCCATTTTCTGGCTCTCGCACGGCGGCTTTGAGCGCGTGATTGATTGGATTCAACAAAATGGCTGACCAGCCAAAAATTGAATCGGTGGCAACGCCGCGTCTCCGGCGCGGCTGGCGGCTGTTTCTATTTTTCTCCTCGGCGGTGCTGCTCACCGGCTTCGTCTCGATGTTGTTTGCCGATTTGCTCTGGCGCACTGGCTGGAGCGCGTCGCGCACGGTGCTGCTGGTGCTGTTCATCATTTTATTTTTGCTCACGGCCATCGGCTGCATGCACGGCGTTTACGGTTTTTTCATCCGCATTTTCGGCACGCAACGGCGCATCACCGGACTCAAACCTTTCAAGGAGCAAATAATTGACGGCGTGAGCACCGCGATCATTTTTCCAATTTACAACGAGGATTCCGTCCGCGTGCTGGAAGGCTTGCGCGCGACTTATGAATCGCTCGAGCGCACCGGCCAGCTGGACCGCTTCGATTTTTTTATCCTGAGCGACTCGACGAATCCCGACCGGTGGGTTGAGGAAGAGGCGCGCTGGTCGGAACTGGTGCGCGACCTGGATGCACTGGGGAAAATCTATTACCGCCGTCGGCTGTTTAACGAGGAGCGCAAGAGCGGCAACGTCCGCGACTTCCTGAACACCTGGGGCAAGCGCTACCGCTACTTTATCTGCTGCGACGCCGACAGCGTGATGTGTGGCGAAACGCTCGTTGACTTGGTAAAGCTGATGGAAGTTCATCCGACCGTCGGGTTGATTCAAACCGTGCCGGCGCTCGTGAACGCCGAGTCGCTGTTTGGCCGCATTCAGCAATTTGCGAACCGGCTCTACGCGCCGGTGTTTATCGCCGGGTTGAATTATTGGGCGCTGGATTTTGGGAATTACTGGGGCCACAACGCCATCATCCGCACCGAGCCGTTCATGCAGTTCTGCGATCTGCCGCAACTGCCGGGGCGCAAGCCGTTCGGCGGGCAAATCCTGTCGCACGATTTTGTCGAAGCCGCGCTGATGCTGCGCGAAAACTGGCAGGTGTGGCTCGCCTACGATTTGGAGGGCAGCTACGAGGAAGCCCCGCAGGCGCTCATCGAAAACGCGCAGCGCGAACGCCGGTGGTGCCAGGGCAATTTGCAGCACAGTCTCGTGCTCTTCGCGAAAGGTCTGCGCGGCGTGAGCCGGATGCACTTGATTCTCGGCATTTTCGGCTACGTCGCGAGTCCGTTGTGGCTGGCGTTCATGCTCACGTTCAACTGGATTTATTGCTACCAAAAATACACCGGCCTATCGGATATCCCGGTGGAATCGTTCAATCCCTACCTGAAAGATTGGAGCGGCACCGCGCACGCATTTTTGATTTTCGTGATTTGCATGGTCGTCATCATGCTGCCGAAATTTTTGTCGCTGATTGACCTCGCGCGCGACTGGCCGCGCCGGAAGGAATTTGGCGGCCTGCTGAACGCCACCGGCGGCGTCATCGGCGAAACGATTTTTTCCACGTTGCACGCGCCGCTGCTCATGCTCTGGCACACGCGCTTTGTGCTGACGAATCTCGCGGGCATCAGCGTCGGCTGGACGACGCAGAAACGCTCGGCTGACGGAACGGACTGGCTTTACGCCGCGCAACGCCACTGGGGCCACACGCTCATCGGCGTGGCGTGGGGCTGGTTCACATGGAAACTCGATCCCGGATTGTTCTGGTGGTTTACGCCGGTGCTGGCCGGCATGGTTTTTTCGGTGCCGTTGAGCGTGCTGACCAGCCGCCGTAGCCTCGGCGCGCGGGCGAAAGCCGCCGGACTTTTTCTGACGCCGGAGGAAACGCGGCCGCCGATGGAGCTGATTTCACTGCGTTCGCGCATGAAAATTCACGAACTGACCGAGGACGAAGCGCCGCGCCGCCGCGTCCACGTCGGACTCGCCGCCGCCGTGCTCGATCCGTATGTCAACGCCGTTCACGTCACGCTATTGCGCGAGAAACAATTGAACCCGGTTTATGCCGAGCATTTCACGCGCATTGGCGCGGGCACAGATGCTATGCGCGAATTGGGCGAAAAGCTATTATCGGGTGGCCCGGAAAAACTGAAGCCGGCTGAACGTATGGCTGTGATGGCCGATCAGCGCGTGATGGTCTGGCTGCACCAGCAGGCGTGGGTGCGGCCGGAAGAAAAACTCTCTCCCTGGTGGCGCGCGATGATCCGCGAATTCAGCCACCGCGAAAATTAAAGCAGCTCCAGCACGCGGTGCAGTTCGGTGTCCGTGTTGTAAAAGTGCGGCGACAGGCGGAGGTAATTTTGTCCTTGGCGATCCATGCGCAGCGACGCGGTGATGCCGGCATCGGCCAGCTTCTGATTCACTTCTGCGAGATTTTTACCGGGCGCGAAAAACGAGCTGATGCCGCTGACGTTCTCCGTCTTTGGCGCGGCGTTCAAAACGGTGTAACCCTTGGCCAGCAACACCGGCACGAGCCATGCGCGTTTGCGCGATAGTTCAGCGGCGATGTTGTCCACGCCGATTTCCAGGGCGAGCTCCATGCTGGCCAGCAGGCCGACGAGGCCGATGAGATTGTGCGTGCCGGCCTCAAACTTTGCCGCGCCGCTGCGGAACTCGATTTTTTCCTGCGCGATGAAATTTGGATTGCGCACGTTATGCCAGCCATAAACCGGCGGATTTAACTTCTCCTGCAAATCTTTTTTGACGTAGAGCAAACCCGCACCGCACGGGCCGAGCAGCCATTTGTGCGCGTCGGCGGCGAGAAAATCCACGTGCTCCACGTTCGTTGGAAATGCGCCGAGCGTCTGGATGGCGTCGAGGCAAAACAAAATTCCGCGCTCGCGCAAAAATTTTCCGATGGCGTCGTGTTCCAGCCGGTGACCGCTGATAAAGTGGTTTGACGCGAGCGCGACGAGCCGGGTGTCTTCGTCCACCTGGCCCATCACGTCCACTTTGCGGATGACGCCGAGGTGGCGGATGTTCATCAGGCGGACTTTGACGCCCTGATCGGCGAGCGCCATCCACGGATAGACGTTGGATGGATAATCGTCGTGGTAAATCAGAATGTTGTCGCCCTTGCGGAAATTCAACCCGGCGGCGACGAAACTCAACGCGAGCGAGGTAGGGCCGACCAGCGAGACTTCATCCGGCGAGCAGTTCAGCAATTTTGCGCCGGCCATGCGTGCTTCCGCAAGCTTGTGCATGACGAAGGCCTCCTGGTCGCCGAGCGTGCCGCCGGTGGCGCACTCAATCATTGCTTGCGCGACGCGGCGCGGCAAGGCGCATACGCCGGCATGGGCGAGAAAGATTTTATTTTTGGCAACGGGAAACTCGTGCTGGCGCAGTTCCTCGTTGGCAAGGATTTCGGACAACGTCATGACGTGAAGTTACCGCAAAAAGAAAAACGGCAAAGCGGTAAAATCCACCTTGCCGTTTTGGGCTGAAAAATTTACGCGACGGCTTTGTCGAGACTGGCCTTCAAATCGCGCTTGCTCTTGGCACCAACCATCTGCTCGGACACCTGGCCGTTCTTGATGACCAGCAGCGTCGGAATCGCGCGGACGCCAAATTGTGCGGCGAGCCCCTGGTGTTCGTCAATGTTGACCTTGCCGATTTTAACTTTACCTTGAAATTCCGTGGCCAGTTCGTCGAGCACGGGCGCAATCATCTTGCACGGGCCGCACCATTCGGCCCAAAAATCCACAAGCACCGGCGTGCTGGATTTAAGCGCTTCGGTTTCAAAATTATCCTGCGTGAGGGTGACAATCAACGGTGAGGCCATAAATCAACTTTGGAAATTTTCAACGACATTTTTCAAGGTGAGAAACACCCAGACCACGCCGCCCACGGCGACGAGGCTGGCAACGGCGGCGGAGAAAATCAAAACTTTGTCTAGCGTCTTGATGGCCGGCACCACTGGCGCGGCGGCACGCGAAGCAACGGGGCCGGGCTTGGCTGCGGCAGCAGGCGCGACGGGCGCGGCACCGGTCTTGGGCTGGTTGCCGGTGGGCAGGGCGGTTTTCAACCCCGACGCAGTTGGCGCGGCGGATACGGGCGCGGCAGCGGTCACCGGACTGGGCGCACCGGTCGGGCCACCGGGCGGCAGCGTCGGCAACTTGATGGTCGGCGCGGCGGTCGGCTTGGGCGGCAAATTAATGCGGACAGTTTCCTTCTTCGGCTGAACTTTGCCGGTGGATTTCTTCAACGGCTCGGCGCCAGAAGGCGCGCCGGGCAGCGGATTATTCGGAGGTGTGTCGGCCATAGTCGTTTGAAGATAAGCGGCGCGGCGCGGCTGTCAAATTTAATTCTAAAACAAAAACCGGACCAGCCTAGGCTGATCCGGTTTTGAAAGAAATGGCTCAATAGCGTTCACGCCGTTCGCCGCGGTCAAAACCGCCCCGGCGTTCGCCGCCGAAGCCGCCCCTATCCTGACGCGGCGGACGTTCTTCGCGTGGACGGGCGACGTTCACGGTGATTTTACGGCCTTGAAATTCCTTGTCGTGGAACTGCTCAATGGCCTTCTGCGCTTCCTCGGGCGTGGCAAACTCAACGAATGCAAAACCGCGCGAGCGACCGCTCATCTTGTCGATCATCAGGTTGCAGGAGGTGACGGCTCCGGCCTGCGAGAAGTGATCTTGCAGATCGTTTTCGCCGGTTTGGAAGGACAGGTTGCCAACGAATAGTCTAGCTTGACTCATAGGTATAAAAGCTCAAAAAATCGAGTGGGAAGACTGCATCGGCAGGATCACGAATGTCGTTTCAATTTGGCTGTTCACAGACATTCTGTCGGACTGACACCACGTTCGTTCTTTGAACGAGACGCTGCTTTTCTAGCAAAAGCGGACACCAAGTCAATCAGGTTTTTTCCTCGATTAACTCGCGGCGCGCTCCGTTGAGCATTTGCTCGACAAAGTTGGTGGAATACACACCACGGCGAAAATTGGGATCCTGCATGATGGCCTGCTGAAAAGATATGGTCGTCTTTACGCCGGTAATCATGAACTCGTTCAGTGCCCGGTTCATGCGGTCAATCGCCTCGCGCCGATCCTTGCCCCGGACAATGAGTTTGCCGATCATCGAATCATACGTCGGCGGTATGGTGTAACCGGCATAAGCGTGGGTGTCCACGCGCACATCGCGTCCGCCGGGTTGGTAATACATCTCGATGCGGCCTGGACTGGGGCGGAAATCATTAAAGGGGTCTTCCGCATTGATGCGGCACTCAATGGCGTGGCCTTTGAGTTCGATATCCCCTTGCGAATAACGCAGCGGCTCACCCATTGCGACCTCGATCTGGGCGCGCACCAAGTCAATGCCCGTGACCTCTTCCGTAACTGGATGTTCGACTTGAATGCGCTTGTTGACTTCAAGGAAATAAAAATTTCCGTGGTCGTCCACAATGAATTCCACCGTGCCAGCATTGGTATAACGGGCGGCCTCGGCGATGCGGATGGCTGCCTTGCCAATCTTGTCGCGCAATTTGCGAAATTTATGTTCCAACAACGGCGAGGGTGATTCCTCAACGAGCTTCTGGTTGCGCCGTTGCACGGAACAGTCGCGTTCACCTAGATGGATGATTTTCCCCTTTGTGTCACCAAGGATTTGAATTTCAATGTGGTGCGGGTTCTCGATGAACTTCTCAATATAAACACCAGAATTACCAAAACATTTTTCCGCCTCAGAACGTGCGGTGTGGTAGCCCTTGACCAGTGAAATGTCATTGTGTGCGATTCGCATCCCGCGCCCGCCACCACCGGCAACGGCCTTGATCATCACCGGATAGCCAATTTTTTTGGCGACCACCAATGCGTCCTTCTCGTTTTCAACAATGCCTTCGGAACCTGGCGGCGTCTCCACACCAGCCTTTTTAGCGAGTGTGCGGCTGACAGCTTTGTCCTCCAGCGCGCTCATGGCACGCGGACTCGGCCCGATGAATTTAATGTTACAGCTCTCGCAAACTTCGGCAAAATGCGCGTTTTCTGACAAGAAACCATAGCCTGGATGGATAGCGTCCACATCGGCGATTTCCGCAGCACTGATGATGCGATCAATTCGCAGGTAACTTTCTGAAGAAGCCGCCTTGCCGATACAAATCGCCTCATCGGCCATCTGCACATGCATTGAATTCGCATCGACCTCGGAGTAGACCGCAACGGTCTTAATATTGAGTTCCTTGCAGGCACGTATGATGCGAACTGCAATTTCACCGCGATTTGCGACCAATACTTTTTCGAACATTTTGGGGAACGGTTAAAACCGTTTAAAGTGGACGAACTTTGAATAACGGCTGGCCAAATTCAACCGGCTTGCCGTTTTCAACTAATATTTGGGTGATGACGCCCTTTACCTCAGCTTTGATTTCATTCATCACTTTCATGGCTTCAATAATGCATACCACGGTATCAGTGTTTACTTCAGTTCCAACATCAACATAAGGCCCTGATTCTGGTGATGGTGAACGATAAAGGGTTCCAATCATTGGCGATTTTATTTCAATTTCACCGGAATTTGCTGGTGCCGATACTTGCGCAATTGGTGTGGTTGCTACCATTGCAGCTAATGGTGCAGGACTGGGAGCAGGAAAAATACTTTCTTCCGGCGGCTGAATTGCCGCCAAGCTACCGTTCAGTCCACGTTTAAGGCGAAGTTTTGAGTCTTTTTCTTCCAGTTCAAACTCCGTGATGGAGTTTTTCTTCATCAAATCAATGATGGCTTTGATGTCTTTTAAATCCACGGTAGGTTTTCGTTAAAGTTATTGTTTTTTTAATAAACACGCACTTTTATTATAAATGCGGATATGTATGTGTGTGAGAATTTTGAATAAAGTTCAGATTTGTAATGAATCGTATTTTGTCAGTGTGAAATCGTCAAGCTGCATTTTCAAAAACTTATTTTCCAAATCAAGCTACTGAAATCGCTATTTATTTGATTCGATAACGTAAATGGCTGATTCCAAGCCAAGAATGTATGACTTTGAGCCGAATCCGCAGATTTGGCCGCGACATACCGACGCAATCAATGATTTGTGACGAAATTCTTCACGGGCATGAATATTAGAAAGATGGATTTCTATGGTTGGCAAACCAACCGCTGAAATGGCATCCCGCAGGGCTATGCTCGTGTGGCTATATGCCGCCGCATTGATTACAATCACTTGAAATTTTCCCTTGGCATCCTGAATCCAGTTAACCAACTCACCCTCTTGGTTGGATTGGCGGAACTCAACCTCCACTTGCATTAACTTGGCTTTGCTGCGGACCTCGGCTTCAATGTCCGCCAAAGTGGTTCGGCCATATACTTCAGGCTCGCGCGTTCCTAACAAATTAAGATTCGGACCGTTTAGGAAGAGAATCTTCATGCCGCTAGACTAGCGGATGGTTGATTTTATGTCGAACTTAAACCCAGCCTGCTGACCGATCCGCCCAGCAAAAGAAAAGCCGTCCAAGCAGTCGCCGGGATATACAAACCAAATTCTCCCAGTCCTTGGGTGAACCATCCTAACAATCCCAAGAATAAAGCCATTGCAAAATCGTCATGCTTGTCCCAAGTCATTTTCCAAATCTTGATGATTGCTAGGATGATCCAAAGCATGTAAGTCAGGCCGCCAACGATACCTGAATCCGAAAATTGTTCGAGATAGTCGTTATGGGCCAGCCGAGCCATTTCCGATTCCGGCGACTTGATTTGGGTGTAAGGTCGTTGAAAGGTTCCTGGACCAGTGCCCAACAGCGGATGTGTTAACGTCGTCCGAACGGCGGCCTGCCAGTAATCAAGACGTGCACTGGCACTATGCGCTCCCGTTGCGAAGTAATGATGAAAGCGGATGGCAAAAATCCCGAGGCCAAGAATCAGGACTGTCGCTACAGCAGCAAGTTTGAATTGTTGCTGCCATTTAAATCGTAAAAGCCAAATTCCGGCAAGCGCCACGCAGATGAGCCAGCCGAACTTGGAGCCGCTCCAGAAAAATGCCGCGCCGCCCAGAAATATCACCAGTGCAATTGCCGCCCATCGGATGGTCGGCTTCAGTTTCTTGGTCGACCCATATACGAGCATCAAGGCCGCCGGCCAGAGTAGTAGGATGATTCCAGCCAGCGCGTTGGGATAGACAAGTGTGCCGGAGACGCGACCCTTTTGGAATTTGTCCAAAAAGACCGGATTAGCCACGTCCACGCCATTGGTCGAGATGATGATGTTATTCTGTTTCATTTCAGCTATGCTATCCGGCGGAAAATTTGTCCAACCAGCGCGCGCGCCTTCGACCAGCATTTGGTGGTTCGCGGGAAATTCAAACAGCCGCTGGTCCACCGCCCGAATCAGGCAAAATGCGAGTGCTGCCATCAATCCAGCCCACAAATAATTTTGCACCGCCCGTTCGTTGAAGAGCAGCGAGCCCAGAAAATAGCAGGCGACGCAGCCGGAAAATTGCCAGAGCGTGGTGGTCGTCAAATTTTCATCCACCGTTTGCGTCGCAGAAAAAAACTGCCAGCTCAGCCACGCCAGAGGTAGCAGCCAGAGCCATTTCATTTTCGATTTATCGGAATATCCGGGGTCGCGATTTTTGAAGACAAGCAATCCACCAATAATTGCCAGCGGCAGCAAAATCCAGTTGGCCCAATGCGGTGGCCACGGCCCATTGAGAAATTCCGCCGCAGTGGCCGGCGCGGATATTTTATGGTCAAGGATGACCGGATTGCCGAATTTCCAGATGCAGAGGCCGAGAAAAAGCCCGAACGCGAGCGCGTAGATTTTCGTCGCGGTGAGGTTTTTCATCGAGTCAAAGCTGTAGTTTTAGCAGGCCAACCTCCAGCGCCAGTGCCTCCTGGACATTCGTGTAAAGCAACCGCTGGGTTTGCTCGATGATCTGCAGATTTTCTTGCGCCTGCTGCGTGGAAATCCGCTTGGCGACCTCTTCCGCACCCGCGATTTGTGGGAGGTGCAGCAATTCCTCGCCGGTCGCGAGCGTGTGCAGCCAGACGTCGCGGAACCACCATTGCAGCAACCGTAAAATCTCGCCGCGCTGCCGTCGATATTCCGCTTCGATGGCGGCGTTCAATTCGTCCTCCCACTTTTCGCGCAAATCTTTTTCCACGTCCGCATATTTTTCCAGCGGCGAGCGGGCGGACAGCGTCTCTTCCACTTTTTCGCGGATGCCGCCCAGTTTTTGCAGCAGCGAATCGAGCAGCCGGTAGCGGCCGAATAAACTTTTTTGTCCTGCTGCCGCGGCGGAACTGAACTGTTGCAGCCAGTATGCTTGTTCCGCGGAAAGCGCCCGCCCGGTGCCTGTGGCAAAATTCAGCCGCAGGCAGCGCGATAAAATGGTTTCCAAAATCCGCGCCGGTTCGGTGGACAGTAAAATGATGACGGATTTTTGCGGCGGTTCCTCCAGCGTTTTCAAAAACGCGTTTGCAGCCTGCACATTCAGCCGGTCGGCCCCGGCGATGACGGCGACTTTGAAGCCGGCCTCGGTGGGCTTGAGTTGGATTTGCTGCATCACGTCACGCATCTGGTCAATCGTGATGACACGCGACTTGGATTCGGGCCGCGCCCAATGGACATCGGCGTGGTTGCCATCAATAATTTTCCGGCAGTTCAAACACGCATCACAGCAGTCGGTGGCGATGCTGGCAGTTTTCACCGGCTGAAGGCAGTTCAGAGTTTTTGCGAGATTGCTGGCGAGCAGTTCCAGTTCTTCCAGCGTGTCACCGGTGAAAAGATAGGCGTGACCCAGCCGGCCGCGCGCCAGGGAGCGTTGCAAAAGCTGCACGCCTTGGGAATGTTCGGAAAATTCTTTGAAAGCCATGCGTAAAAAATTATTTCGCCGGCGGCTGTTTCAGCCGCGCCGGATTTCCGAGCCTTGGAACCGGATTTCGATGCGATACACCTTCTTCACGCGACTGGTCACCTTGCCGGTTGCGAGATCAATGTGGTCCGGAATCTCGATGCGGTGGATATCTACGCTGGCGTGGTAGCCGCGTTCGGAAAATACGTCAATCAGCATCGCCAGTGCTTGCGGGTCATCCAGCAACTTGTCTTCCGTGTTGATGTGGGCCGCCCCGGAAATGGCATGGCGCAACACGATGGGCAGGATTTTTTCCTCGATGAATGCCACGACGCTGGCGAACTGGGCGCTGTGTTCCAGTTCATAACTGTCGAGGCGTTTCACGAGTTCCTGCCGGGCGTGGATGATGATTTGGCTGGCCACGGGCACGCCCCGGAGCCGGTCCACCGTGCGCGAATCCAGTTCCAGCGTGCTCTGATATTCCAGCTCGTGCAGGATGTTTTGTTCCACTTCCGCGACTGGGCCTTGGGCGTTAATGAAGTGGTAGTGGTAAATTTCCTTCAGCGATTGCAGCGCCTCCCACGTCTGTTCCTTGAACACACGATAGCGGCGACGGGCCAGGGACTCATCGTGGTCCGTCGGCCTGTCTTCCGGCAGCGGCGTGCCGACCGTGCGCGACGCCATTTCCATGATTGCCTTGGTCTCCCGGCCGCGCTTGAGCTGGCGCGCCACGGATTCCTTCTCATCCACAAACAGCACCATGATGTGAATGGTCGGCTGGCGGAAATGAATGCTCAACGGTGTGTTGTAAAATTCCCGCCGCAGGGCGTGCATCTTGTCCACCAGCAATTTCAAGCACTCCACCTGCACGTTGGTGCGCGGAAAACCGTCGAGGATGGCACCGTCCTGATATTCCGGCCGCAGCAATTCCCGCAGCACCAGCCCGATTACGTCGCGGTCGCCGACCATGCTGCCGGCATCCTTCAACTTTTGCGCTTCAGGCGACTTGAGCAGCGAGCTGATGACCACCGGCTGGCAGGTCAGGCCCCGCACCTTGGAGATGAAAGCGGTGTTGGTGCCCTTGCCTGCGCCCGGCGCGCCGCCCAGCAGGATGAGTTCCTTGGGAAAGCGCAGATTTTCAGCGCCGAATTCCGCCTCCAGCTCCCGCCAGATGGAGCTAAAAATAATCTGTGCATCCTTGATTTCAAGGTCGCTGCGCTTGGGCGCGGCCGGAGCGTTTGCCAACTGGGCTTGGTCATTGAGTGCGGTCATAACAAGGCAACCATGGTAACGCCTCGCCGGAAAATTGCCAAAATAAACGGAACCCACGCGCCTACCAAACCCCGGGCATTAGGCTGTGGTTGTTCAGAATTGAATTGAGTCTGGCCATGTGGAGAAATAATCAATGTGCGCCGGCTCTTGCCGCTCACACTGACAAGCCATACGACGCTTCCTTCACGTCCGAGATTAATACTTTGCCATCACCCGTTGCGCCGGTTCTGGCAGATCGTATGAGGACTTTTACCGCCGCGTCCGCATTTTGATCCGCCACGACCAGATCGATTTTGGCCATCGGCAGGAAATTAATGGTGTGTTCCTGACCGCGGTAGATTTCCCGATGCCGGTTCTGCCGGCTAAATCCTTTCACCTCGCAGACGGTCATCTCATCAATGCCAATTATTTCCAAGGCGTCTTGCACCTCGTTCAATTTGGAAAGTGGAATTGTGGCTTCTATCTTTTTCATGACCAACCTTTAGCAGTGGCGATGCCATGCGGGAACCGGTCCGGTCCAATAACCCTCTATCGCCTGATTCATCAAGGTTTTCTGGCGATTATGCCAAATTGGGGTGGGCAGATGTTTCCGTCATCGCTGTTGATAATTACCCAGCCAAAAAAGTTTTCGCCAGCGCAGGAGGTGGGCGATGTGACCATACGCCGGCTCTGCCACTAAATTGTCACTTTGATAAATTTCCAAGAGGGACTATCTTTGCGCGTAAATGTCTAAATCCATTTTGTGCCTGCTGCTCCTGACCTCCACTTGGAGCGCCACCCGCGCGGTAGCGGCGACAAACAACTCCGCCGGCCCCGTGCTCATCCTAGAGAACAGCACCATGCCGTTGCCCACGGCCAAGGCCACGCTCATTGTCGGCCCGCTTACGCGCACCAACGACCTTTATGTCGGCGATTTCAAGGTCAAGATCTTTCCGTATTTCTTCAAGAACGATTGGGGCCGGCTGGCCATCAACGTCCCGGACCAGGCGCTGGCCGCGATGAATCAGGGCCAGCCCGTGGCGATTACTGGCACCTCCACCTCCAGCAAGAGCGGCATCGTTCGGCACGTTGAAATCATGGCCATGCCGAAGGGGCACGATCATGGCACCGTCAAGCTGTGGTTCATGGCTGGCGGCCAGAAAATGATTTTCAACCCGGCCTACCATTACGCCGGCAAAGCCGAGACCACGGCGCTCGCCCCCACGTCGCCGGTGAGCATCAGCCAGCGCTAGGAGCGGAGCGGGAAATGGGAATGGCTCGCACCCCAAACAAAACCGAAAGATATATTGTTATACACTACTGTCCGGTTAAGGTTTTGCTGACAACGATTTCATTTCGGTAAAATCTGGCTATTCTCGCTGTCCGGTCATTTTTCGATTTCAATTCTGCGACGCTTCCTTGAGGGTGGTTCCCCGCATTCCTGCGGTATTCACC
>CAISYZ010000164.1 GCA_903889895.1 uncultured Verrucomicrobia subdivision 3 bacterium
GCCAGCAGCACCACCACGACGAGGTAGAACGCATACATGATCAGCGCGTTCCAAATCGGCACAAAGTAGCTGGTGTAACCCGCGCCGGCGGCGATGTTGGTGGAAACCCAGGCCGCCACGCTCAAGCCGGATATCAGCGCGGGATGTATCAGGAAGGTGAGCCGGTGCTGGCCCCGGACGACCGGGATTTGGGCGTGGCGCTGACCGAGGCAATTGCGCGGTTGCCGCAAAACGTCTATCAGGCCGAGGCGCAATCCGTCGCCAAAAAAACCTTCGACCCCGCCATACCCGCGCCGGATTACATCAAGCCCAACGCCTACTGCGTTCATAGCGACGGGCGGATTTGCCTTAATGATGACGGTGTTTTGCAGCCGCTGGATGATTTACCTTCCGAAACGCGCACGCGCATCCGGCGGTTGATTGACGTGCGCGACGCAGTGCGGGTCTGCCTGCGTTCGCAGCTCGACGGCAGTAACGAGGAACAGGTTACCGATGCGCGCTTCCAACTGAACCTGGTCTATGACCGTTTTGTCAACCGCTTCGGTCCGATTAGCACGCCGGTCAACCAGCGGGCGTTTTTTGGCGACCCGGATTTGCCGCTGCTGTTGTCGCTGGAAAACTACAATGACGAAAAAAAGATTGCGACCAAGGCTGCCATTTTTCGCGAACGAACCATTCACCACAAGCGGGCCATCGAATCAGTCGGCACGCCGAAGGAAGCGTTGCTGGTCACATTGAATGAGAAAGGTCGGGTGGATTTGGAACACATGGCCGGTCTGCTCAATAAACCCGTAGATGAAATATTGCCCGACTTAAAGGGGGTGATTTTTCTCAATCCGCAGACGAAGCAATGGGAAACCGAAGACCAATACCTTTCCGGCAACGTTCGTGAAAAATTAATCGCGGCGGACACAGCCAGTGTCAGTGATCGCCGCTTCCACGAAAATGTCGAGGCGTTGAAGTCGGTGCAGCCATCAGATTTGCCGGCCACGGAGATTGATGTGCGGTTGGGCGCGTCCTGGTTGCCGTCGTCGGACGTCAAAGATTTCGTTCACGGCTTGCTCGGCATTCCGTCGGGCGTTGAAGTCGGTCACATCCACGCGCTCGGCTCGTGGAGCGTCACCGGCAACTGGGAGGCGCGCGGTGCTACGGCCAACACGACCGATTGGGGAACGGAACGTTTCACGGCATTGGAACTGATCGAGGAAACGCTGAATCTCAAGACGCCCACAGTCTATGACTATGTGGACAAGAAGCCGGTCGTCAACGCGCAGCACACCGAGGCCGCACGGGAGAAACAGGAACGCATCAAGGAACAGTTTTCAAAATGGCTGTGGTCGGATGACGGACGGCGCGAACGGCTCGTGCGCCTATACAACGACACGTTCAATCATTCCCGCATCCGCACGTTCAACGGCGAGCACCTGACCTTACCCGGCGCAAGTGCGGCCGTGCAACTGCATGGGCATCAAAAATCCGGTGTGTGGCGAATCTTGCAAACGGACAACACGCTACTCGGCCATGTCGTCGGCGCAGGCAAGACCTTCACGATGGTCGCCGCCGGCATGGAATTGAAACGGCTGAAGCTGGCGAACAAGCCGCTGTTCACCGTTCCCAATCACATGCTCGGCCAGTTCTCGACCGAACTGCTCATGCTCTATCCCGGTGCGAACATCCTCGTGGCGGGCAAGGAAGATTTTGAATCCAAGAACCGCAAGAAACTGTTCAGCCGCATCGCCACCGGCAATTGGGATGCCGTCATCGTCACGCACTCGGGCTTTGAGCGCATTCCCTTGTCCCAGGAAACCCAGGAACGCTTTTTCCGCGAACAATTGGCGGAGTTGGAAAAAATCAAACGAGAACACGCTGACCCGGAAAACCGTCGGCTTGTAAAGGAACTGGAGAAGGCCAAGAAGCGGCTGGAGGCGAAACTTCAGGATCTGGCCGCGACGCATAAGAAGGACAACACGCTGACCTTTGAAGAACTCGGTATTGACCGGCTCTTTGTGGACGAAGCGCATTATTTCAAAAATCTGTTTTATGTTTCCAAGATGACCCGAATCGCCGGACTCCCGCAGACGGCCAGCGAGCGGTCGTTCGACATGTATCTGAAAGTTCGTCATGTCCAGTCGGTAAACAATGGCGGCGGCGTGGTGTTCGCCACCGGCACGCCCATCGCCAACAGTATGGCCGAAATGTTCACCATGCAGCGGTATTTGCAGCCGCAGGCGTTGCAGAAACATAATTTGCATCACTTCGACGGCTGGGCGGCGACGTTCGGCGAACCGGTGACGGCGATGGAACTTTCGCCGGACGGTGCGGGCTATCGGCTGAATACGCGGTTTGCGCGGTTTGTGAATGTGCCGGAGCTGATGCAGATTTTCCGGCAGACGGCGGATGTGCAGACCGCGCAGATGCTCAATCTGCCGCGCCCGAAGCTGGAAGGTGAAAAGCCGGGCATCTGTCATGCACCGGCGTCGCCGGAATTGAAAAAGTTTGTCGAGGGTCTAGCCCGGCGTGCCGAGGCGTTGAAACGCGGGCGCGTTGATCCGCGCGAAGACAACATGCTTAAAATCACGACGGAGGGGCGCAAGGCGGCGTTGGATTTGCGATTGATGAAACCCGAGCTGCCGGACGACCCGCAGAGCAAAGTTAATTTGGCAGTCGAAAACATTCATCGGATTTGGTCAGCGACCAAAGATAACCGTTCGACACAACTGGTCTTTTGCGATTTATCCACGCCGCAAGACCGAGGGTTTTCCGTTTACCGGGACATGGCCGACAAATTGCAACGGCTCGGCATCCCGGAAAATGAAATCGCCTTCATCCAAGATTACGACGCCGACGCAGCGAAACTCGCGTTGTTTCGTTCCGTGCGCGAAGGAAAAGTCCGAGTGCTGTTCGGCAGCACCCAGAAAATGGGTTCGGGAACCAATGTTCAAGAACGGTTGATTGCTCTACATCATCTGGACGCACCGTGGCGACCGGCGGACGTGGAGCAACGCGAGGGTCGCATTCTCCGTCAGGGAAATAAAAATCCATCAGTGCAGATTTATCGCTACGTCACCGAAGGTTCGTTTGATGCTTATATGTGGCAGACGCTGGAGACCAAGGCCAAGTTCATCGCCCAAGTGATGAGCGGGGACATGACGGTTCGGCGGTTGGAGGACATGGATTCGGCGGCGTTAACTTACGCCGAAGTGAAAGCCATCGCTTCCGGCAATCCGCTAGTTATTGAAAAGGCGCAGGTGGACGCAGAATTGATCCGAATGACCCGACTGCGCCACGCCCACGCCGAGGAACAGTATCGTATCCGCACCAATCTGCGCTATGCGCGTGATGAAGTGGAAAAGTGGACGGAACGGCTCGCGAACTTGCGCGAGGATTTGAAATTGCGACAGGACACGTCCGGCGACAAGTTTCGCATCGAACTGGACAAACAATCTCTCGACAATCGCGGTGTCGCCGGTGAATTGCTGATCCGCCGGGCCGAAAAAATCAAATTGCGATTTGGCGAGGACATCCGCGTCGGCACTTTTGCCGGCTACGATTTGTTCATGCGTTCCAGCTATAACGATTCCGCCGAGTTAGTATTGCGAGGCAAAAATAGTTACAGCACCCGCGTCACGGACACGGCACTGGGAACCATCCGTTCTCTGGAAGCAATGGTGCAAGGGTTTGAGGAGCGGGCCGCCAAGCTGGAATCAGACATCAAGGATTCGCAGAAACGCGCGGGCGAACTGGAAATAAAAGTGGGGGCGACTTTTGAGAAGGAGGAACGGTATCATTTTCTTGTCAAACGCCAGTCCGAGATTGAGGACAAGCTTGACCTCACCAAGAATCAAGCCCCCGCCCAAGCTGAGGCCATTTCATCGGAAACCAACGAGGAAACTGTCTCCACTCAAGTAACCGTCAGGCCCAAGCACGAGCGGGCAAAGAAGAAGGCTGGCATTCACGTTTGAATTTCAACACCGCATTGGCTTGGACCGCATAAAAATGTAAAGGCTCGCAACCCGCGCCCATTGACCGCCTCCCGCACGAGAAACAGTCGCCAGCACGCAAGTTGCGAGCAAAAAGTTCAATCAGGCATTGGAGAACTGATGATCCAGCGACAATTCAACTTTCAGACCATCGACAATTTTCTCATTTTTTCCGTGACTCGACCCAGCAAGGTTTGTTTTTCATTTTGCACTCCTGAAATCCCTGTCCTCAAGGCACGACTCTGGTGTTGAAAAAGGTGGTTGTCCGGCGTGCCGCCCACAATCGGACTTTAATGGTTGATGATCAACTGGTAAGTTCACGTTGTGCCGTTGGGAATGGGATGGGGCAACCAATTTCACGGCCGGGATCATAAACTCGTTGGCATTCAAACGGTATCATTTGATAGCTGTTCATGTCGGTGGCCTGATGACGCGCCTGATTTCCTGCCGGATACCCGCATAATGGAAATCCCACCGCCCGCCGCGCAATAGGCAGCCCAAGTGCAGCAACACCCTTCCAGGCGCAATCCGCGTCAGCAGAATTTTGAAGGTGGTCATCATGGTTTGATTCCGTCTAGGCTGTTTCAATTCTTGGTCGCGAAGCGGGCGCTATTGGCTTGCCAACTTTTGGTGCTTCCGCTTGATGGTTGCGGGTGGCGGTGCCAACCCAATAGCACCGCCACCCAACCCCAAACCGGAACCCATACACCGGTCTTGGTGACGGGGTCCCAAACCCGTCACGAAGTTCTTGCCGCCCATTCAGGCGGTAAAGCGAGCATTATGCAGCGCCGATTTTCGCGAATTGCGAAAGTAGCGAATGATTCCGAATCCAACCAAGCCCGCGCCAAAAATCATCAGCGCCAGACTGGTCGGCTCCGGCACGGCGGTGATATTCAGGCTCCACCCGTTCAAGATCGGTTGACCGCCACCCGCGGCCACATCCGCAAAATACAACGTCCAAGTTCCGTCGGCCGCCGAACCGCTGACCGCTCCCAGAGTCCCCGCCGCCTGAAAGGTTCCTGAAAATACCGCCCCTGGTGTTTCCGGCGTGGTCTGGATGCTCCCCGCCGCTGTGTCCGACAACGTGACGTTCAAGCCCGATCCGCCATATCCGAAGGGATTGCTGATCGTCGCGCCCGGCTGGTTTAGCAACATCACCAGCATCCCGTTCGGGGCCACCAGATACGCGTAGAGATACCCGTTGTAACCCCCGCTCACGGACAAGTCCACCGTCAAGCCACTCACAGTGCTGCCGCCGGGAATGTCACTGACCGTTTCACTAAATGAAACGCCCACCGGGTTGCCATCCGGGATGGCTATGTTGATACCGCTGAAGGTTTCTGTGTAAAGCGCTCCACGGGCAACACCTGTCCCCAGCATCACCGCCAGCAGGCCGATCAAAGTTTGTGTTTTCATGGTCTTCATTGTTTTAATGGTGTTGTGGGTTTAATTGCTCACGGCTGCCATTTCAACTGATAGAACGCCGAGGGCGGCTTGACCCCGCCCAAATCCAAGAACGTGTCCGCCGCGTTGATGACCCCGTTGGTCAAGTTGGCATGATTGGTCTGCACATCCACCCACACCGGCGAGGCCAGATTCGTGGACCGTTCCAGAATGTAATAGAAGTAAGGAATGCCCTGAGCCGTGACGGTGTTGGAATACGGGCTACTGAAGTCGTGACCCGTGATGGAATTCGTTCCCGTCACGCTGCCTTGAATCACAATGTTCACATAGCCGATGTTCGTCCCGCCAAAGCCGTCGCTGATGCCGTAGCTGATCTGGTCGTTCACATTCGGGCTGTTGGTGTAGCCGATGTAGGCATAGCCGTTTGTCGTCACGATGCTGCCGTCCAGGTTGGTGCTCCAATACAACGGGAACAGGTTGACGCCGTTGGTGGTCTGCATATTGACGCTGGTCAACTCAATAGAATCACCATCCGCATCGCTCCAGTTGGTCGCGATGTCTGACAGTTTAATAATTAACGCCAGCCCCGCCGTCCGAGTCACGGCCATCACATTGGCAACCGGCGGATGGTTGGTCACGATTTGATCAAGGTTGGTGGTGCTGCCCAGATAATTGCCATCACCCTGATAGGCTACGGTGATGACGTTCGTCCCGCGCGGCAGGTTGGTGATGGACAGGCTGGTCGCCATGCCACTACTTACGCTGTTCGTGCTGATTGGCCCGTTGGTGGAAGAGAAAACCACGTTGCCGGTGGCGTTGGACGGCAACGTGGCGATGCAGGCGACGGCATCCTTGTAGCCGGACGGGTTCTCAGTGGAGGACGCCCCAACGAAAGTGTTCGCCTGACTGATGGTCAGTGCGCCGTTCGTATAAATGATCGTGTAGTTGGCCGAAGTCAACCCGGAGGGCACAATGGTGTAGTTGCCAACGTTGGTTGCGCCCTGCGACGTGCCGCCGTAAGTAAATGACCCGGTTAATACGGTGTTGGTCTCACCGTTCACAAAGCCAGCGTAGGTTGCACCGTTGCCGCCCGCGAAAGGAACACCGTCATAAACTTTGTTCGTGTTGTTCGCCGTGATGCCCAGCGGTGCCCGGTTCACGGTCTGGGTCAAATTGGTGGTGCTGGGAAGATAATTGGCATCGCCATCATAGGTCGCTGTAATCGTATGCGTCGGCACGGACAGTAGGCTGGTGACGTAGCTGGCCTGGCCGCCGGAAACGGTGTTTGTCGCTATCGCTGTGCCGTCCACGGCGAAGACTACGTTGCTCGTCGCGTTGCCCGCCGTCACGCTGTTGGTTTGCACCGATGCTGTAAAGGTCACACTCTGGCCATAGGTGGAAGGATTCGCGGAGGAGGACAGGGCGAGCGTCGTCGGAAACGTGTTCAAAACCACATGCAGTTTGACCGTGCCGCCACCAGTGATAATCGTGCCGGTGGTGTTCGCCGCCAGGCCTGCGCCGCTGATCACCGGCGTGCTGTTGAACGAACCGCTGCTGCCGGCGGGTGTGTAAGTCATCAAGGTGTAATCAGCCGCCCCCAAAGCCGAAGGCGTGGAAACATTCAGTGTATTGTTGTTCAAAGTGAGCGAACCGCTGATGGTCAGAGGTGAACCTTCGTTGTTCGTGGCCGAAGCACCGGAGTTGAAGGTGACATTGCCGCCAATCGTGCCGCCACCGCCCAGTAAGGCCGGGCTGCTCACTGTCACGGCGTTGGTTGCGCCAGATGAATTGCCGTTGATGAGCAATGTCCCGCCGCTGACCGTCGTCACTCCCGTGTAGGTGTTCGCGCCTGAAAGCGTCCATGTGCCGGTGCCGGTCTTGGTGATGCCCAAGCCGCCGAAATTGTCCACGATGTTCCCGGCGATCGCGCTGTTGCCGCCGCCCGCCAGCGTCAAGGTGTTGCCGTTGGCGTTCAAATTCGTGACGGCCCCGTTCAACGTCAGCGAGCCGCCCGCAGTTCCATCCGAGAGCGTCCCGTTGCCGCTCAGGCCGATGATGCGGTCGCTGGTGCTTGTTCCTGTGCCGGTATATTGCAACACCCCGCCGTTGGTCAGGCTGATGGCGTAGCCGCTGGCGGTAGTGGAGATGTAAAGTTCCGTGGCCTGGCCCAAGGCGCACGCCGTCCCCGCATTGGCAA
>CAISYZ010000165.1 GCA_903889895.1 uncultured Verrucomicrobia subdivision 3 bacterium
CATTTTACAGATTTTGAGCCTCACGCTCTTTGAGAAAATGCCCATTTCACAGGCGCTTGCTCAACTTCCACCCACCACACAACCGCCAGACACCGAAAACCATCAATGTTTACTGGGTTTCTAAACCGGACAGCAGTGATGACGACCACAAACCGCTTTACGGTTTTCCCTCTCCAAGCTCGGCCCAACCTCGGCCGGCTTTGGCTCGGTGCGGTGGCCGGCACTGTTCTCGGCGCAGCGCTTGGGGTTCACGCCGCGACGGTGCGGTTGGATGAACTCGATCTGACTGCCATGACTGCGGGGTGGGGGAAACCGCAGCCGAATCTGTCCATCACGCAAAAACCGCTGGCCCTCGGCGGCGTCAAATTTGAACACGGCGTCGGCACGCACGCCGAAAGCGACGTGATGATTTCGCTGGATGGGAAGGCAAAATGGTTCACCGCCAAAGTCGGCGTGGACGACCACGCGAGCAACGCCGTTGCCTCGGTGGAATTCATTGTTTCCGGCGATGACCGGGAATTATGGCGCAGCGGCGTGTGCCATTGGGGCGAGCCGCCGCGTGAATGTCGCGTGAAGCTGACCGGCGTCAAGTCGCTCGAACTGGAAGTCACCGATGCTGACGACGGCAATAAAAACGATCACGCCGATTGGGCGGACGCCGCGTTTGCATTCGCCGGCGCGCCGCCGCAAACCGTGAAGACTCTGGCGCCGGCCGAGGCGGCGGTCATCCTCACGCCGCCCGCGCCGCGCGAACCGCGCCTTAACGGGCCGAAGGTTTACGGCGTGCGCCCCGGTTCGCCGTTTCTTTATCGCCTCCCTTGCACTGGCGCGCGGCCGCTGCTTTTCCGCGCGGATGATTTGCCGGAGGGACTGACGCTGGATTACACGAGCGGCATCATCACCGGCAAAGTCGCAACGGCGGGAACCTATCGCGCGACCCTGTTTGCGCGCAACGCCTTTGGCAGCACCCGGCGCGAATTTCGCATTGTCGTCGGTAACCAGCTCGCGCTCACGCCGCCGATGGGCTGGAACAGCTGGTATATCCATTACAACCGCGTCACCGAGGCCACCATGCGCGACGCGGCGGACCAGATGATCGCCAGCGGCATGGCGGACTTCGGCTACCAGTATGTGAACATTGACGATTGCTGGATGAAGCAAAAGGGCGACGTGCCCTATCGCGACACCAATGGCGCGGTGCTGCCGAACTGGAATTTTCCCGACATGCCGGGGCTCGCCGCTTACATCCACGCCAAGGGACTCAAGGCCGGCCTTTACACTTCGCCCGGCCCGTGGACGTGCGGCGGTTACGTCGGGGCTTATCAGCACGAGGCGACCGATGCGCGGGAATTTGCCGACTGGGGCTTTGATTTCTTGAAATACGATTGGTGCAGCTACGGCCAGGTGGCCGGCGGCAGCGACCTCGCCCACTTGCAGCGGCCCTATCAACTGATGGCGGGCGAACTCCAGAAACAAAAGCGCGACCTCGTCTTCAACCTCTGCCAATACGGCATGGGCGACGTGTGGAATTGGGGCGGTGAGGTCGGCAACAGCTGGCGCACCACCGGCGACCTCGGCCTCGCGCGCGATTCGCGGCTGCCGGGCTTTTACCACATCGGCTTCAGCAACGCGCGCCATTGGGCCAACGCCCGGCCCGGCGCGTGGAATGATCCCGACTACCTCCTCGTCGGCTGGGTGGGCGACGCCCACGGCATGGGCCAGGGCCGGCCAACCACGCTCACGCCCAACGAACAATACAGCTACCTCAGCCTCTGGTCCCTCATGGCCGCGCCGCTCATCTTCAGCGGCGACCTGGCCAGGCTGGACGCCTTTACCCTCAACCTGCTGTGCAACGCGGAGGTCATCGCCGTGGATCAAGACCCGCTCGGCCGGCAGGGAAAAATCCTGCGCCAGACGCGGGATGAGTTTGTGCTGGTAAAACCGCTCGAAGACGGCGCGCTGGCCGTGGGCCTGTTCAACCTCGCGGCGCATCCGCGCACCATGACCGTCACCGAGGACGAACTTGGCCTCAGCGGCCCGGCGCGCGTGCGCGACCTCTGGCGGCAAAAGGAACTGGGCGCGTTAGCCAGGACCTTGGCCGTGGAAGTCCCGCGCCACGGCGTGGCGCTGATGCGGGTGCAACCGCTAAAATAGCGGCAAACTCCGGCCCCCTGGCCACCGAACCGCGCCAGCGCGAATGCGGGCGCCGGGCAGGGGAATGCTCAACCATCCAATCCGGCAAGGCGGGAAGCGGCGGTGTCGCTTAGCCTCAGATTAGGCGCGTTGAACGAGTGAATCTTCATTGGGATCAATCTCTGAAAGCTCTAGCAGACCTCCAGACTTCACTTCTTGACACAAAATACCGTCAAGAGTTGGCCAGTCGCAAATGTCAAAACCTTCCGCTGCTTGTCCTAAATACTTAATAATAACAACGCGCACTCTTGGGCCGTTGCCTTCACCAATATCAATGATATCGCCAAGTCGGACATCTTCGCCGTTTGGGTATCGCAATATATTCATACACTAAGCGCCTAACTCAAAAAGCTGACCCGCTGCGCCGACCTGTCCGCCGAAGTCTGACGCAGGAGGAAGTGAAACGCAGGCGGAACCGCGGAACGGCCAGCGCCAACGGCGGTGTCGCCTAGCCTCAGATCAGGCCACTGGCTCATAGTCTCGATAAAAATAAACATAGAGAAAGCACGACACCGAACAAAAACACTCGCCAGCCCCAGCGATAAAATCCCCGCAAATGCTCCGGCACCGTCTTCACACCAAACGTAAAAAACTGACCGCTCCGATAAACTGGAAACTTCGCGTAACCAATCAGAACACCGCCAAGAATCATCAGCGCAAAACTCGCCACGAAAAAACAAATCCACGGCGTGCCGTATAAGTTGGTGAAAACCATCAACACCTGCGACGCGAGCCCGGCAACGATGGCAACAAACGCAATGTTCCAATGCTCAAAGAACGTCCGCAAACCATTGCTATCTTTCTGTGTCTCCATAGCGCGAATTGGCCTAACGAAAAAAGCTGACCCGTCGCGGCGAAACGAAGTGAAGACGGAGCCACCGCCGACTCACGACGTGAACCGCGATAGCGGAACAGCGAGCGCCAACAGCGGTGTCGGCTAACTTTATATTAGGTCTCATGACATGGTTCCATAAAAAAGCCGACTCGACCAGCATCCAAATCCGTAAAAGCACACCAACCGGATGCCATCCTCGCCATAAAGCGAACCGACATAA
>CAISYZ010000166.1 GCA_903889895.1 uncultured Verrucomicrobia subdivision 3 bacterium
ATTTTACAGATTTTGAGCCTCACGCTCTTTGAGAAAATGCCCATTTCACAGGCGCTTGCTCAACTTCCACCCACCACACAACCGCCAGACACCGAAAACCATCAATGTTTACTGGGTTTCTAAACCGGACAGCAGTGATACCAATTCAAACTTCTGCCCGATGACAATTCATATTTAATCCCAAAATTAGCCGCCAGTCAACTGCCGCCAAGTTGCCCGCAAAATTACAATTAACTGTCCCGGCGATCTGGGCGAAACGCCGCGCGACCTCCGGTGTTCACCCCATTGCTGGCTCATGGAAATGCGTTAGGTTGCCCGTATGAAAAACACCCCGCTCCGCCGGCTAACCCAACTACTGCTGCCCACCGTGGCGCTCGCCACCCTGGCGCTCGGCTGCGCGACCTACGCCGAACATTCCTACAATCATGATTACCATCAAAACCTCCCGACCGACCCCAACTACACCATCCGGGACCTGGACGACAACCGTTTTCAAGTGGAAGTCTTTCAAGGCGCGCCCGGAACGGAAACCGACCGCGCCGTCTATGTCAAAAAAGCCGCTGCCAGCGTAGCCGAAAACGAGGCCAAACGCCGCGGCTGGGCCAACTGGGATTTAAACTACACCGAAGACACCAATCACGGCTGGATGCACATCGTCACCGCCGAAATCACGCGCAAGAACGCCGCCGAAAAAACCCCCGACCTGGCGCATTGAGCCCCGGCAGCCTTACGAATGCGTGAGGATCTTCGTTCCCGCATATTAATTGGTAGGGCAAAGCTGCCGCTTTGCCGGGCGGGTTGGGGAAGGCGGCGCCGCAGTGCCGCCCAAGCACGTCACGGATGCGTCAGCCGGTAGAAAACATTGCCCGCCGGATTGGTGAGCGTGAGCGAATTCGTGACGCCCGTCGTCACGCCGGCACTGGCGGACCAACTGCCCACCGGCGTGGCCAGGTTGCCGCTCTGAATCAAACTCCAGCCGGTAATATTCTGCCAATAGACCGTCACCGTGTTGCCGCTGTGGCTCATGTAAAGCGTCGGGGCGCCGGGCGTCTGCACCACGTTGATGAGCGCCCAGAAACCGCCGGTCACGGAATAATTCCCGCCGCTCATCTCGCCGCTCGCTTCCGGCTGACCGATGGTGCCGGTGACTTGATATGACCCGTTGGCGCTCGTCCCGCCGCCGCCAGCGATCTTATACCAGTCAATCGTGTAGGTTTGGGCAAGTGATGGGGTCGCGAATAATAAATAAATTACCCCGTTTAGCAGTCCCAAGACCGTCAAACGCATCACGCTTTGGCAATTGGCTTTCAACGGACTTAATTCTCCCATTGGACCTTTCCCTGTCAAACCCAAATCCCCAAGGTGGACGCGCCGCCCCGGCACGGATTGGTTTGGCGACGGGGGCGTCGCTGCTACTTTATAAATTAACCCGGGCGATGGGCGGCCAACCAAACATCAAGTTTGTTGTGCCGTGGCCGCATGACCATCGCCCGGTTGCGACTGGCACCCACCAGCCGTAAATTATCCGCCTTTCAGGATTCAGTTTTGCTTTGGCGAAAACCTGGGGTTCAGCGTGGCGGCGACGCTCCCGTCGCCGGAAATCCAGCAGTAGCCCCAACTGCGACGGGGCGTCGCCGCTACCTTGCGGCATCATTTCCCCGGCGCAATTTCAGATTTCCGCGGTTGCCTTAAGTGCACATCAGCGACATGGACAGGCTCCACGGACCATATTGATCCGAACCGCCCACGGCGCGGACGCGCACGGTATAGACCGTGCCCGGCGTGAGATTCTTAAGGATGATATTTTTCGTGTTCGGCCAGATGCCCGCCTCCTGCCACGCGCCCGTGCCGAGGCAATATTGCACGTGATAGGCTTTGGCTCCGGGCACCGCCTGTAGATAGACCGCGAGCTGTGTGCTGATGGAATTATCCAGACCCGTCACCACCGGCGCGACCAGCGTGATGGGCGTGTTGCTCCAAACCACCACGTCATAACCCGAGGTCAGCACCTGCGATTCGGTCAGGTTCAGACTCTGGATATACGCAGCAATCTGGCGTAGGGCCACCACCACGGCATCGCGGGCTTCCGCCAGCGCCTTGGTATCCTTGCTGCCACCCACGGCGGCGGCATTCATGGCATCTTGATAGGCCGCCTGCAAAGCCGACAACGTGGTGAGGGCGACCGGGAGGTTGGGGAACAGCAAGTTATTTTTAAGGCACACCAGCACCAGGATGATGTAGCTGTTCAACTGGTCCTTTGGTAATTTGACAAAGGACAAACTAACCCGAACTGTCTTTTTCATAACCGTATCTAGTTTCCCCCGAAGTTTGATGACCAAGCCACCGATGGGTGGTTGATCATGGCACAAATAGGTTCACAGCTTCACGCGTGCCAACTTGTGAAATATTTCACAAGCGGCCAACCGGGTGGCCACGACGCCCCCGTCGCACCGGCTTGTTTAGGTGAAAATTGCCAAATTTTGAGAAGAATCGGGGCTATGGAAACCGACCGGCCGCAAAACCCTTCGGGTTTGAACCAAAACCTTTTAGTTCGGTGGCAAAACTCTTTGGCTATGAGTCAAAACTCTTCAGCTTTGCAGCAAAACCCGATAGCGCTGACGCAAAACTCTTTTGCTCTGGGGCAAAACCCTTTAGTGCCAATCCAAAACCCTTCAGCGCTGAATTAAAACACTTTTGCTTTGATTCAAAATCCTTTGGTGCCGGAGCAAAACCCTGCAGTGATGAAACCAAACCCGATAGCTTTAAAGCAAAACTGGCCTTGCCCCGATTTGGTGGACAGGAGTCATGTGATTGTGTGAGCTAGGGACCGCACACATGAAAACGGAACCAGCCACCACCAAATACAAACGCTACGACGCAGCCTTTAAGCACTCAGCCGTGGAGCATTGGATG
>CAISYZ010000167.1 GCA_903889895.1 uncultured Verrucomicrobia subdivision 3 bacterium
CATTTTACAGATTTTGAGCCTCACGCTCTTTGAGAAAATGCCCATTTCACAGGCGCTTGCTCAACTTCCACCCACCACACAACCGCCAGACACCGAAAACCATCAATGTTTACTGGGTTTCTAAACCGGACAGCAGTGACAGACAACCATCAGGCCGGTGCGGATGACCTGGCCGGTCGGCCCGCGCCCACGTTCCTCGGCGTCTGACCAGGAGATTTTTGCCGCTTGCAGATAACCCTCATCGCAGCCGGCGCAGCCGGCAATGCGGACGGATTTGTCGGCATCATTTTCCGCAAAGCCCACCCAACTCATCCGGTAACCGCCTTTTTCCACGATGACCCGGCAAATTTCGTTCAATAGCGCGGCTTCATCACTGGCGCGCACCAGTGCCTGATTGCAATCGGTCAAGGCTTTTAGCGCCCGCTCGGTGCGGTGGGATTTTTCCTCTACCTGTTTGCGCTGGGAAATGAGCACCGCCATCAGCCAGAGCGCGCTGATTCCGACCAGCCGACCAATCAGCGCCAGTTCGCGATCTACGCCCGGTGGTGACAGATTGAATCCTGCCAGTATCAGAATGGAAAATAAACCGGCCAGCAGATAGGGGAAAACCGGACGCCCCACCTGAACCGACAGCAACAGCGGAATGAAATACCAAACCCAGTCTGAAACGCCCAGCGGCGTGCGGATGTCCACCAGAAACTCGGCCGCCGCAATGCCGGAGATTGCCAGGAACAAAAGTTTTTTGTTTCCGCCGAGTTGCATTTCTGGATTGAGTATTCGTCCGGGCGGGCCAATAGTCAAACCTCCGTTGCATTGTCAGATGCCCGCGTTTTAATTTTGACCCGCCCATATCCGTCTGTTTTTCTTTGGCTGCACGCAGCGAAATTCATGGACTTGATTCTGGTCGGTATTTGCATGGCGGTGATCATCGGGTTGTATTTCCGCAACAACCCGATGCAGCATAGTCGCTGGTTCCTGCTGCGACGCTTCATCAACTGGTTTCCGCTGGGCATGACTTACGCGTTCCTCTACATGGGGCGCTACAACCTCAACGTCGCCAAAAACGCGCTCGGCGATTTGATGACCAAGCAGGAACTCGGCACCATCTTCGCTGCCGGCACGGTCACTTACGCGCTGTCGTTTTTGGTCAACGGCCCGCTCGTGGACAAAATCGGCGGCAAAAAAGGCATCCTCATCGCCGCCATCGGCTCGTCGCTGGCGAATGTTTTGCTCGGCGTCCTGACGTGGCTGATGCTAATGGGAAAATTGAAATTAAATCTTGTCGCGACATTTTCGTTTTTCTACTCGGTGAACATGTATTTCCAAAGCTACGGCGCGGTTTCCATCATCAAGGTGAAATCGTATTGGTTCCACGTCCGCGAACGCGGCGTCTTTGGCGCGATTTTTGGCACGCTCATTTCCATCGGCGTGTATTTCGCCTTCGATTGGGGGCAAAGGATTGTGGACCTGACCAAGGCTGGTTCCACCGGCGGCTGGCTGCATGATTTGTTGCAATCCATTTTCGCCACGAATGTGCTCGTCAACGGCAAGCCCGTGGACGCGACGTGGGCGGTGTTCTTCATTCCGTCGGCAATTCTCGTCGTCTGGGTTTTTATTGATTGGTGGCTGATCAAGGACACGCCGGAGGAAGCCAATTTTCCGTCCTTCGACACGCATGACGCGTCGTCCGGCCAGATGCACATCGAACTCTCGACGCTGGATTTGCTGAAAAAAGTTTTCGCGAGCCCGCTGATGCTGCTCATCGCGGCCATCGGATTGACGTCAGGGATTTTCCGTAACGGCATCACGCAATGGTATTTTGTTTTTGCCGCCGAGGTGAAGCAGCCGGGCGCGGAATTTTTCCTGCAACATTGGGGCTTGCTGCTCTGCGTCTTCGGCATCGTCGGCGGCGTCGCCGGCGGTTGGGCTTCGGATCATCTCTTCCAGTCGCGGCGCGGCCCGCCGGCGGCGATGCTGTGCGCGTTCATTTTTCTGATGACGGTGGTGATGGCGGTTTTCCTCACCTCGTCGCCGCTGATTCTCGGTTACTCGGCGGTGTTGATTGTCATGGCGTCGGTCGGCATCACCTCGCTGATGAGCGGCACGGCGGCGACGGATTTCGGCGGGCGCAAGGCGGCGGCGACTTGTTCGGGCATCGTGGACGGCTGCACTTATCTCGGCAGCGGCATCCAGTCGTTCAGCCTTGGCTATTTGACGACGTGGAACTGGCATTACTGGCCGCTTTTCTTGATGCCGTTCGCGCTCGTCGGCTTCGCCGTGGCGCTGAAAATCTGGCACGACCTTCCCACTGCCACGCGCAAATACAACGCGGAAGTCGAGCAAAAGCGGCTTGACGCGGCGGGCGCGATAAATTAACCTAGCTGCACTAATGTTGAAAAACAGTTCACAAGTTGCCACGCTGGTTGTCGTTGTAGTTAGCGACGCCGTTGGTGCTTGTTGAACGAAGGATTTAACAAGAACCCACGGCTGGTAATGGCCGTGGGTTTTTTGTTACCCTTGGCCGAGCCGCCATAACCAAACACGAAAATGAGCAAGACCACTGAATCCGCAAAAGCGAAAACGAAATCCCCCGCCAAGGCGCGCGCCGAGGTCGGCGCCGTGAAGTTTGGCCGCGACATCCTCGTCGAGGCCCTCGAACGCGAAGGCGTCGAAGTTATCTTCGCCTATCCCGGCGGCGCAAGCATGGAAATCCATCAGGCACTGACTGCATCCACGAAAATTCGCACCATTCTCCCGCGCCACGAACAGGGCGGCAGCTTCGCAGCGGAAGGTTATGCGCGTGTAACCGGCAAGGCTGGCGTGTGCCTCACCACCAGCGGCCCCGGCGCGACGAACCTCGTCACCGCCATCGCGGATGCCTACATGGACTCCACGCCGCTCGTTGCCATCACCGGTCAGGTGAACCAAGCGATGATTGGCCGCGGCGCATTCCAGGAAACCGACATGATTGGCGTGACGCTGCCCATCGTGAAGCACAGCTATCTCGTCACGGACATCAATGATCTTCCGCGCATCGTGAAAGAAGCGTTTTACATCGCGCAATCCGGCCGGCCCGGCCCGGTGGTGATTGATATTCCGAAAAACATCCAGCAGGCCAAGACGCAGCCCGTCTGGCCGACGCTGGAACAAGTCAAAAAAGGTCTGCGCGGCTATGTTCAGCCGGAGTTGAAAGCTGACGATATCGCGTTGAATGAAATCATCGGGCTCATCGAGAAAGCCGAACGTCCGGTGCTTTACGTTGGCGGCGGCATCGTGAGCAGCGGCGCGGCGGCGGAACTCAAGAAATTTGCCGAGGCGACGAACATTCCCGTGACCACGACGCTCATGGGCATCGGCGGTTTCCCCGAAACCCATCCGCTCTCGTTGCGCTGGCTCGGCATGCACGGCTCCGCTTCCGCGAACTGGGCGGTGAACGGTGAATACGAATATCGCAAAGACCCGAACGGCCCGCTCGTGAAAATGAAGGACGGCGCGGATTTGCTGCTCGCGTTCGGTGTGCGCTTTGATGACCGCGTGACCGGCAAGTTCGAGGAATTCTGCAAGCACGGCACGATTGTCCACCTCGACATTGATGCATCGGAGTTGAATAAAAATCGCAAGGCGAATCTCCCGATTGTCGGCGACATCAAGGACGCCCTGACCCGCCTGAACAAGCTCGTCGCCAAGCGCCCGCTGCAGAAGAAGCACACCGCGTGGCTCGCGCAGATTGCCGAGTGGCAGAAGAAAGCGCCGTTCGCCTACCGCATCACGCCGGAAATCGCGAACAGCGACCACATGATTGACCACATGCAGGGCAAGGAAAGCGAAGTCATCCTGCAGCAGATGGTCGTCGAAACGCTTTACGATTTGACCAAGGGCGACGCCTACATCACCACCGGCGTCGGCCAGCACCAGATGTGGGCGGCTCAGTGGTATAAATACAAATTCCCGCGCCAGCTCGTCACCAGCGGCGGCCTCGGCTCGATGGGCTACGGCTATCCCGCCGCGCTCGGCGTGAAGGTCGCGCATCCCGACAAGCAGGTCATTGACATTGACGGCGACGGCTCGTTCCTGATGAACATCCAGGAGCTCGCCACCGCGCACGTTGAAAAGATTGCCGCGAAGGCCATCATCCTGAACAACCAGCATCTCGGCATGGTGGTGCAATGGGAAGACAACTTCTACAAGGGCAACCGCGGCCACACCTACCTCGGCGATCCGCAACATCGTCCGGAGATTTATCCTGACTACGTCCGCGTGTGCAATTCCTTCGGCGTGAAATGCGAGCGCGTGATGTTCAAGAAGGATTTGCGCGCCGCCATGCAGCGGATGCTCGACGCCGACGAACCCTACGTCCTCGACGTGGTGGTGCCTTACAGCACGCACGTCATCCCGTTCATTCCCGCCGGCAAGACCGTGGCGGACATGATTTGGAAGCCGTAAGCAAAAGTTTAAAAGCAAACGGCGCGGTGATTTCACCGCGCCGTTTTTGTTTTTGGAAATGAAACTAAATCTAAATCCGCCAGTTCAGCTTTTCAAAATCGTCGCGCCGGACGCGGGACGCGAACTGAAAATGGTCGCGTCAATGCCGGTCTTCTTTTTGTATTCGGCGGCGATGGTTTTGCTGATGCTGTCCACGGCGCTGGCTTTCACGAGTGCGACGCAGCAGCCGCCGAAACCGCCGCCGGTCATGCGGCAGCCGTAGATGCCGCCTTGGTAGCCGATGTCCTCGGCGATTTCCACGACGGCGTCGAGTTCGGCGCAGCTCACTTCATAGTCATCACGCAGCGCCGCGTGGCTGGCATACATGAACTGGCCGACGGTGGGCCAGTTGGATTGGCGGATGCCTTCGGCGGCATGCACGGTGCGCTCGATTTCGCCGATGACGTGGCGCGCGCGGCGGAAAACCAGTTCGCTCAATTTACCTTTGCCCTGTTCCAGTTGTTCCGCCGTGACATCGCGCAGCGATTTCACGCCGAGCTTGGCGGCGGCTTCCTCGCATTGCGCGCGGCGTTCGGCGTATTCGCCGCCGGACAATTCGTGTTTCACGTTCGTGTTGATGACGAGCAGCGCGACGGACGGGTCGCTCATCGGCACCAGTTCGGTTTTGCGCGTGCGGCAATCCAGTAGGAGCAAATGGCCTTCGCGGCCGAGCGCGGAAATGAATTGATCCATGATGCCGCAGGGCACGCCGGCGAAATCGTGTTCGGCCTTTTGCGCGAGCAACGCTTTTTCAATCGGGTCAATCGCCTTGCCGGTGGCGGCTTCGATGAGTGTGGCGGTGCAGACTTCGAGCGCGGCGCTGCTGCTCAAGCCGCCGCCGAGCGGCACGGTGGACATGAACGCCACATCCAGCGCCGGAATCTTCACGCCGCGATTTTGAAAACCGCAGAGCACGCCGCGGATGTAGTTCGACCACTTCGGCGTGCCTTTGGTGACGGGCGCAGAAATATCAATCGTGGCGGTCTCGTCGAAATGCGCGTCGAAGATGTTGATTTTCGACTGCGCGGAAACGGAGCCGGGCAGGGGCGCGTCGGCGGCCATGATGGCATAGCGCTCGATGGCCATCGGCAGCACAAAGCCGTCGTTGTAATCGGTATGCTCGCCGATGACGTTGACGCGGCCCGGCGCGGCGACAATCCAGCGCGGCGCGCGGCCGTAATGTTTTTGAAATTCAGCGGCGATGTGGGCGGTCAGTTCTTTGAGCGTCATAAAAATCTTTGTTTGGCGGTGATAATAAAAATGGCGGCGGCGATCAGCCAGCCGCCATTGGTCAATTGCTTGCCGTGGCCCTCAGGCGCCCGGTGGCTTGTCTTTGCCCTTGGCGGCCCCGAGCAGCATCAGCACGCCGAACCCGAGCAGGATCAGGCCCCAGACGAGGTTGATGTTGATGCCGAGGGAAATGGCGTGGTCGGATTGCACCACCGCGCCGAACCCGGCGAGCAGCGCGCCAATGAGCGTGAACATGAGGCCAATCGGCCAGCGGATATCGAGTCCCATAATTTTATTTTGGTTGAATGTGATTTACAGTTTGGTTCACCAGAAATACCAGTTCAGGATGATGCAGACAATCAGCAGCACGACGCCGACGACAGCGGGGCGCTGATAAACGGGAATGTCATTGTCCACGATTTTCGGCGTGAGCGAATAGACCAGGCCCTTCAAATCGGCGTCGGTCTTCTGCGACTTGGTGGCCAGCGAAATGACCGCCGTGAAGGTGAAGCACGCGATGAACGCAAACGCCGCGAGCCAGAAGTTCTGCGCCATTTCGCTCGGGAACACATGCACCACCTTGAGGTAGCCGCCCTTCATCGAGTTGATGACGTGGCCGGCGGCGTCGAGGTTGCTGCCGACGCTGGTCAATGCGTGGAACAGCGCCGAGCAGGCGATGCCGCCGAAGAGGCCGAGGAACGCGCCGGTGCCCGTGGTGCGCTTCCAGAACATGCCCAGCAGGAACGTCGCGAACAGCGGCGCGTTCACGAAGCCGAACACGAGCTGGATGATGTCCATGCAGTTGTTATACATCGAGGCGAAATATGCCGCGCCGATGCTCAGCAGGATGCCGACCAC
>CAISYZ010000168.1 GCA_903889895.1 uncultured Verrucomicrobia subdivision 3 bacterium
CAAGACGCAACTCTTGCGCCTGCTCGACGACCGCAATCCCGAGCCGAAGCTGGACGCGCTGGAGCAGGACATTTTGAAGACGGCGAACGAACTGGGCATCGGCCCGATGGGGTTTGGCGGCAAGACGACGCTGCTGGGCGTGAAAATCTGCGTGGCGAACCGTGTGCCGGCGTCGTATTTCGTGAGCGTGAGCTATATGTGCTGGGCCTTCCGCCGGCAGGGTGTCATTTTGGATGCGAACAGCACTATTCAGAAATGGCTTTACTGACGGACGTTTTCGGACTTTGCGCTTTGAACTGGCGCGCTGGCCGCATATAAATTGCGCGTGCCGCAATCCAATCTAGCCCCCATCAACGCCGCCACGCGCCTGTGCGCGGTGCTGGGTTCGCCCATCCGGCATTCGGCGTCGCCGGCGATGCACAACGCGGCCTACGCGGCGCGCGGCCTGAACTGGCGCTACCTCGCCTTTGAAGTGGACCCGAAAAATCTCCGCGCGGCCATTGAAGGCGCGCGGGCGATGCATTTCGCGGGCTTGAATCTCACCGTGCCGCACAAGTTGCTCGCGGTGGACATGGTGGATGAACTGGACGCCTCGGCGAAAACGTGGGGCGCGGTGAACACGATCAAATTCGCGCCGGACAGCACGGGGAAAATCCGCGCGGTCGGGTTCAACACCGATGCCGACGGTCTGGCGAATTCGTTGCGCGAGGATTTGGCGGTGGAATTGCGCGGGGCAAAAGTGTTGCTGCTCGGGGCCGGCGGCGCGGGCCGCACGGCGGCGCTGAAGCTCGCGGCGGAAAGCGTCGCGGAACTATTTCTGATCAACCGCACGGCCAGCAAGGCGGAAGAAATCGCCGGTGAAATCCGGAAACAATTTCCTTTGGTGAAAGTGACGGTGGGTTATCCGCCAGCGGAAATTGATTTGTTGCTGAACGCCACGTCGCTGGGGCTGAAGGCGGGCGACGGTTCGCCGCTGGACGAGAAACAATTTTCCCTGAAACACACCCGCGCAGTTTACGACATGATTTACCAACCGGCGGAGACCCAGCTGCTCGCCGCCGCGAAGGCCGCCGGCTGCCCGACGGCCAATGGCATCGGCATGCTGGTGCAGCAGGGCGCGAAGGCCTTTGAGATCTGGACGGGCCAGCCCGCGCCGGTGGCCGTGATGCGGCGCGCGGTGGAAGGGAGCGTTTATGGGGTTTGATACCGTGTTCGACCCGCACAACTGGGCGGCGGTGCCGTTTCATTTCTGGTCGCTGGTGTTCTTCGCGTTCGGCTGCATCGTGGGCAGCTTCCTGAACGTCTGCATCTACCGGATGCCGCTGGACCTGAGCGTGGTGTCGCCGCCGTCGCATTGTCCGCATTGCAAATACTCGATTCCATTTTACCTCAACGTGCCGCTGCTGACGTGGCTCTCGCTGCGCGGCAAATGCAAGAACTGCGGCGCGCCCATCTCGCCGCGCTACTTCGCGGTGGAACTGCTCACGGGCGTGGCGTTCCTCGCGTGCTGGCTGGCGTTCGGGGCCGCGTCGCCGTGGAACGCGGTGGTGTTTTGCCTGTTCCTCGCGGGACTCATCACGGCGACGTTCATCGACTTCGAGCATTTCATCATTCCCGATGAAATCACCTTCGGCGGCGCGGCGGTGGGCTTCCTCATTTCATTCTTTCTGCCGGGATTGCATGACGCCAGGTCGGTGGCGCAAGGCACGGAGCGAAGCCTGCTGGGCATCGCGGTTGGCGGCGGCATCGTCTATGCCGTGTTGCGGCTGGGCAAACTGCTCTTCGGCCGGCAAAAGGTGAAGCTCGCCGGCGAAACGAAAATCATCTTCACCGAAACGGCGCTGTGCCTGCCGGGTCAGGAAATTCCCTACGAAGAAATCTTCTATCGCAAATCCGACACCATTGTCCTGGAAGCGCGCACGGTGGAATTGATTGACCGCAGCTATCGCGCCGCGACCTTGCGGCTGACGCCGAAGCTGTTGCGGATCGGTGACGAGCAGTTCGATCCCGCAACCGTGCCGCACATCGAGGCGGTCTGCTCCGAACTGGTGCTGCCACGCGAGGCGATGGGCTTGGGCGACGTGAAATTCATGGCGGCCATCGGCGCGTTCATCGGCTGGCAGGGGGCGATGTTCTCGCTGATGGGGAGTTCGCTGATTGGCTCGGCGGCTGGCATCCTGATGATTCTGCTGCGCAAGCGCGAATGGTCTTCGCGGATGCCTTACGGCCCTTACATCGCGGCGGCGGCGGTGCTCTGGCTGTTCGGCGGCAAGCACCTCTTCACAATGCTATTTCCGTAATTAGCGGAAGGAGAGAATCACCTTGTTGCCCTCGCGGCGCAACTCGCCCTGCTTGAGGAACAATCTTCCCGCTGTCACCTTGCCGCTCTGGAGCAGATAGGCCTGCACTACCTGCGCGCGCGCGGCGGCGAGCGTGGCCAAATCGCCCTGGCTCACCGTGAAGGTCGCCAGCAGCACCGCCTCGGTCGGGTCGGGCAGCGGCACGAGCTTGGATTGATAACCGGCCGCAATGGGTTTCGTCTGGCTGGCCTTGGCGGCGTTCATCAACTTCGTCGCGCCCTTTTCAAATAGGTCTTTCTTCGGCAGCACGGTGGCGGCATACGCCAGCAAATTGGAATTGGCCGCGATGAGTTGCGGCGTGATCTTGCCGTTCGCCACGGCTTCCGCGTAAAGCCGCGCCACCCACTTCGCGCGCGTTTCCGGTTTGAGGACGATGGCGTCCACGCTGTTCGTGGCCTGTTCGATCTTGCGGTATTTCTGCCAGATGCGCGTGCGGATTGCGCCGTCGAGCGCGGCGCGTTGCAAACCTTCGCGGTCGCCGTCGGCGTCCACGCTGCCGGCGATTTCCAGATTCAAGCCCGGCCGGGCGTCCAGCGCTTTGATGAGGGTGTTCAACCGGTTCGTGTCGTCGGCGGTCAACGCCGCGCTGCCCAGCGCAAAGTCCTGCTGCCCCAGTTCCTCGCCGCCGCCGCCGAACGCCGCGCCAAGCAACGAGAAGGGCGACGTCGCAACCTTCACGAGAATGTTCTCCACGGCGCCCCACACCACCTTGCTGATGCGGAACTTCGGGTCATCCAAACTGCCTTGGATCGGCACGTCCAAAACAATCTTCCCTTCGCGGTCTTTCAAAATCGCGATGGCCAGCCGCACCGGCAGATGCGTGGCTTCCGCGCTGTCCACATGGTCGCCGAAGGTGAACTGGTCCAGCGTGATGACATTTTTCGCGTCCAGCTTTTTGCCGACGATTTGGTAATCGAGATTCAGGTTCAATTTCCCTTCCGCAATCTGGTAACCGGCGAACTTGCCGGCATACGGGCTGACCGGCGTCAGTTCCACGTCCTTGAAAACCACCTTGATCGTGTTCGTCATCACGCCGCTGAACGGATTGATGGTGCCGGTGATGCTCACCGGGCCGACGCCGTCCACCTTCGCGGCGAGGTTCACGTCCGCGTGCTGGAGTTGCGACGACGAAAGGCCGGCGATCACGCCGTTCACGTCTTCCACCGTCAGGTTCACGTCCGGCGAGAGCGAGCGGTCGCGGTAACTCGCCACGGTGTTCGAGATGACCACCGCGCCGATGGTGATTTGCGGCAGCGGCGCGTTCGTGGCCGGCGCGGATTTCGCGGCTGCGACCTGCGTGGCGTTGGTCGCCGGCGCGTTGGTGTTCGTCAGGCGCAGCGCGTTGAGCAAATTGATCGTCTTGTTCGTCTCGATGACCAGCCGCGCGTAGGCGCCGTTCAGGTAAATCTCCTTGATGGCGACGGACTGCGGGTTGAGGTTCGCATCAATGCCGTTGAACTGGAGCGTATCCCATTTCAGCAAGTCCTCGCCGAACCGGCCGTCCACGGTATGGAAATGATCCAGCCGCGCATCGCCCGTGAACGTCACGACCGGCAGCCCGTTCGTCGGCGTGCGCAGGTGCACCGCGCCGTGCAGGCCGACTTCGCTGCCGAGAATGTAGAGGTCCAGCTTCGGTTCCAGATACGGGTCGAGCGTGCCGAGGTTCAGCCGGTCCAAATCCAGTTGCACATCCACCGTTGGCGGGGAGAACGCCGCCGTGGTGGCGACCTGCACGGTGCCGTTCGTGTTCCAGCGCAGCGAAAGGTCGGCGGTCAGGTTCGTGCCGGGGAGATTCGAAATATTTTTGGCCACGAGCGAAATGTCCGTCAGGTCGAGCGTCGCGGGCCGGGAATTCACCTCGTCCTTGATGTGCGCCGCGCAGTTGGTGACGTTCACCTCGTGGATCGTCGCCGCCCATTGGTTCGTGCTGTTGAGCAGCATCGTCACCGCGTTCGTGACGGAACGGAGCAACAGCAAGATGCCGCCCGGCGCATTCGCCGCCGTCGCCGCCGGTTTGGCCAGTTCCACCACGTTGATGCTGGCGTCCTTGTTGCGGTTGAGAATAACCCGCGCGCCATCCACCACGATCGAGTCCACGCTGGCCTGATGGTTCTGCAAATCCAGGCTTGCCCCGGCTATGGACAAGGCGGGCAGGGCGACGATGTCGTTGCTCTGGCCGGGCGCGCCCAGACGCAAATCGCGCAGGCCGAAGGCCGAGTCCCACGCGGCGGCCACGCGGTTCGTGGCGGACAGCTCCAGCTTGTATTTCACATCCACCGCCACGTGGCCGTCGCGGATTTCAAACTTCACGAGGTCCTGATAGAGCGGCGCGTATTTGTTCAGCGTAAAATTGAAGAGCTTCAATTCGCCCTCCGACCGCAGCGGCGAAAGGTAGAAGAAACCGCGCCACGAAATCGTTTCGCCCGCGTCCGTCGTGCCGGTGAAGGCGTAGGGATTCTTGTTGTCCGGGTCCGTGCGGAAATCATCCAGCGTGATGTCCAGCGGACCGACCGTGCGCTGGAAAGGTTCGCGCGGCGTGAAGTCCGCCACCGCCGCCGTCGCGCCGCCGATGTGCAGCCGGCCGATGCGCAGCACCAGCGGCTTGGATGGTTCCGTTTTCGCGGGCGCGGCATTCGTGGAAAACTTCGTGAGGATGTCCGTGAAATTGAACGTGCCGTCCTTGTTCATCACCGCGCGGACGTGCGGCCGGGTGGTGCTGATTTCCGAAAACGTCAGCGAATGCGTGAAGAGCGAGACGAGCTCAAAATTCACATAGACTTCATCCCACGAAACGAACGGTTCGCCGTCCTTGTCCTTGATGAGCAGGCCGCGCACGGTGGTGGAGAGCGCGAAGGGGTTGATCTTGATGGCCTGAATGGAGACTTCGCGGTCGAGCTGGGTGGAAAGCTGTTTCACCGCCACGCTGCGGACGATGGGCGGCAGGATGAGAAAGCCAATGACGGCGTAAGCCGCCAGCAAACCCAAAATCCAGACCGTGATTTTGCGCTGGCGCGGCGAAAGGGAATTCCAAACGGGCAGTTTCATAATTCAACCGCCGGAATTTTCCTCGCAAACGCGATTGGCGTCAAATCATTCGCTTCAAATCGCGAAGTCGGAATACTCCGGCTTGCACGCCTCGGTCGGCGGCGCGAGCATCCCGGCGCCCACGGTCAGATTCGTCCCTTGCTCGATGAGAATGAACGAGCCGGTCAGGCGGTTGGTCTGGTAACCATCGAACACCAGCGGCTTGGCGGTCTTGAGCCGGATGCCGCCGATGTCATTCATCGCCAGCGTGCCGGGGGCGTCCACGGCTTCGAGCGTGTCGAAGTTGATTTTGTTCTCCACGGCGGTGACCACGGCCTGCACGGTCTGCGTGGTGTGCTTGAGGAAATACTTTTTGCCCGTTTGCAGCGGGCGGGGATTCATCCAGCACACGCGCGCGGAAAAGTCCGAGCTGCGGCCGGGGAGATTCTCGAGGCCGACAATCATGTCGCCGCGGCTGATGTCAATGTCGTGCTCCAAACAGAGCGTGGCCGACTGCGGGCAGAAAGCTTCGGCGAGCGAGCCGTCGTAGGTCCAGATGTCCTTGATGGTGGTCTTGATGCCGGCCGGGAGCACGACGACTTGCTGGCCTTTGCACACGATGCCGCTGGCGATCTGGCCGCTGAGGCCGCGGAAATCGTGGAGCGCTTGGTCGGTGGGATTGTTCGGGCGGTTGACCCATTGCACGGGAAAGCGGAACGTGCCGAAATTCCAGTCGCTCGCGATGTGGACGTTTTCGAGGTGATGCAACAGACACGGGCCTTCATACCACGGCGTGTGCTTGGAGGTGTCCACCACGTTGTCGCCGTTGAGCGCGCTCATGGGAATGAATTTCACGTCGTGGAAATTGCCGATCTTCGGTAGGAAATCCTCGATCTCGTCGCGGATTTCCTGAAAGCGCGCTTCCTTCCACTCCACCAGATCCATTTTGTTCACCGCAAAAACGATGTGCGGGATGCCCAGCAAGGCGGCGATGTAAGTGTGCCGGCGCGTCTGCTCGATGACGCCAAGGCGCGCGTCCACGAGAACGACGGAGAGGTTCGCCGACGAGGCGCCCGTGACCATGTTGCGGGTGTATTGCACATGGCCCGGCGTGTCGGCGACGATGAACTTGCGCTTGGGCGTGGCAAAATAGCGGTAGGCGACGTCAATCGTGATGCCCTGTTCGCGTTCGGCGCGGAGGCCGTCGGTGAGGTTGGCGAGATTGATCTGGCCGCCGCCGGTGATGTCGGCGGATTTTTCCAGCGCCTCCACCTGGTCTTCCATCAGCGACTTGGAATCGTAAAGCAGCCGGCCGATAAGCGTGGACTTGCCGTCGTCAACGGATCCGCAGGTGTTGAAGCGGAGCAATTCAATGGTGTGCTGGGAATGAGGCATGGTTGATGATTAGTGGTAATTGAAAATGGCGGTCGCAGTGGTGTTGCGGTCCGCAGTCAGGCGAACCCAATATGCAGAGAACGCATCAGGAAAATGATATTCCGCGGTTTGACCCGGCTGGACGACGAAGGTCTGGTAAATGACCCAGTCGCCCGTGCCGGTGAAGTCCGCTTCCAGGCGGAAAGTAACTGGCGTGGATGCAGCATGAGCGAGTTTAAGCTCTTTGTGATCGTAGCCGGTCATCAAATAGGGATCGGAGGGCTGGCCGGAGACAACTTCCGTATGATTCCACGGGCCACCTGTGCCGCGCGGCTTGCCGAGTTGCCAGAGGTCATCCACCGAGCCGACCCACAATGCGCACTGACCGTCGTCACTGCGGACGATGTGTTCACCGGTCGCGTCATTGCGGACGCCGCTCATCACCAGCAAGCCGCGATAGCTGGCGTAGTCCTTGATGTGCCGGTTGTGCGTGGCAATCGGCCGGATTTTAATAAAGCCACCGGCACTCTCCGCCTGCAGTTCGTAGAAAGTCCCGAATGCGTTGAACAAATCCCGCTCGGTAACGACTTCGCGACAAACCCGTTCGTCCTCGCCTGCGCCCGCTTGCTCAAATGAAGCGTCGCCTTTCGGCAGCCGCCAGCGATGGCCGTTGTCCACGCAGACGACGGAAGCATTGTCCACGGTCAGAAAATCGCGCGGAATGGCGAGGTTGGATTTGGCCCAGGCGATACTGACGGGATCATTCGTCTGGCGCAGTTTTAAATCGCCGTCCAACTCGTAGCAAGCAGCGTTACCGTCGGCGGAAATACATTGCAACGTCCGTGCATTGCCGCCGCGCTGATGCAACAATCCGCCGCTGATGTTGGTCTCGCCGGGTTTGGCGAGTCCGGCAAAAATATCGGACGCCGCCGGGCTACGCTGGTCGGCGTTGCGAAATTGGAAACTAGCCGTGACTTTTTCGCAATCGTGATTGGCCTTCACGCGCACCCATGCGCCGGTTTCATTGGCCGCAAATTCCGTCCACACCGAACCATTGGCTGGCACTTCGATGTCGCGCAGTTTTTTCCAGACCCCGTTGCCCTGCGCGTCCACTTCCAGGGTGAACGTGACGGGCTGCGAATTATTGTGCGCGAGCAGCAGCGTGCGATATTTGTAGCCGGAAAAAAGAAACGGATCGGAAGCTTCGCCGGCCTTGACCGCATCATCGAGCCACACCGCGCCGTGACCGAGCGTGGGGCCGAATTCATCCAGTTGCGCGGGCTGAAGAAATTGCAGATTGGACTGCGACTGCCCGGTCGGCGCGAGTTTGCCTTTCAACTTGCGGGGCACCTCGACGATCGCCGCGTCGTCGCAGCCAATCACGATGCGGTCGTGCCACCGGCAGAAGTCGCCGATGATTTTCAAATAGCTGGAACGCGGCGCGATGCCGGCGGAATTCGTGGCGCAAAAGTTTTTCGGAAAATGCCAGAACGCGCCGTGCATGGTCATCAGCAAATCATCTTCGCCGATGTCGCGGATCCGCGGCCATTCGGTGAACCAGCCATGCGCCCCATCGTAGGAATGATCGGGCTTGGGCAGCCGCCAGGAGTGCCAGGCGCCGTGATCCAGACACATCAAAATCAGCGAGCGTTTGTCGAAGCCGAGGCTCCAAAGTGGGTCGGTGTCGGGATGCGCGTTGCCGTAAATGCCGCCCGGCCCGCTGATATCGGTGAATTGTGCCCGGCGCACCAGCGAGTAATCGCCGGAGCCGAACCATTCGCCGAGCGCGCCACTTACGGTGTCAGGATTCGTCTCGACGTCTTTGCCGTGCTCGCCGTTGTTGGCAAAGACCACGCGGCCTTGACCGGAGTAAAGGCCTTTGCCGTGCCAGCCGGGAAGTTTGGTTTCGTCCGCCGCTGGATGAGCTTCGCTCAACGTGCCAGCCTGCGGTTTGTTCATGCGGTCTTTGAGCAGGCCGGTGACTGCTAGCGAATGGATGTCGGCTTCATAAAGTCCAGCCTCCATCGTGGCGAAATAAACCTTGTTCGTCGGGTCGGTGAGATGCCGCGCGACGGCGGTGAGCCGGCCGGGCATTTTCTGCCACGGAATCACGCGGACATTGCGGTTGGAGTCAATGAGATACGGGCCGATGATGAGCTGCTGTGACTCACGGTGAATCATTCGATCCGCTGGCGTGCCGCCGATGCTTTCCGGGCGGACGATTTGTTCGAGGCTGGGTGTGATTTCGTAAAGTTTGTCGGTGGAGCCAAATGGCTTATGCGGTCCGTAGCTGATGACCCAAAGCCGATCCGCCCATGGCACCACCGCACCCGTGCCGCACTCACCTTCGTTGTTGAACGTGGCCAGTTGCGGGTAAATACCCGAAACGGCGCGCGGCTCAACTGCGTGGAGATTGTCGGTCAGCTCCAAGCAAATTCCCAGGCAAAGCATTAGCGCGCACAAGGGGCGGCTTGGTTTGCAGGCTTTCATGCTGAAGATCCAAAAAATCTGCGGTTAAAAGTAACCGGCCTTCTTGCGATCTTCCATCGCGGCTTCAGAGGCTTTGTCGTCGGCGCGGGTGCCGCGTTCGGTCACGCGCGCGGCGCTGACCTCGCCGATGATGTCGTCGATCGTCTCCGTCTTGGATTCAATCATGCCGGTGCTGATCATGTCGGCAATGGTGCGGACGCGGCAGATCATTTTTTTGACCGTGTCGTTCGGCTTCGGGCGCGCGCCGGCGTAGGGATCGGGCTTGGTCGCATCCGTGTGCGGTGGCGGCACCGGCAGCCATTGGCCGCCTTTGCGATAACATTCACGCTCGTGGCTGAAATAGATGTTCGGCACTTCGAGCTTCTCTTTTTTGATGTATTCCCAAACATCCATCTCCGTCCAGTTGGAGAGCGGGAACACGCGCATGTTTTCGCCCGGATTCA
>CAISYZ010000169.1 GCA_903889895.1 uncultured Verrucomicrobia subdivision 3 bacterium
CGGACTTCTTCGCGTCGCGGCGCATGGAGACGTGATAGGTGTCCACCGTGAACGGCAGTTCGCGATGCTTGAGCGTCTTGCTGATGAGCAACGCCATGGAACCTTCGGCGGCTTCGTATTCGTAGCCGGCGTTTTCCAATTCCTTGATGCGATTCAAAATCGGCTTCAACTCCGGTGTATCGTTGGTGAGCTTGAAGCCCAGCTCGTTCGCCTTCATCACGATGTTGCTGCGGCCGGCGAGGTCGCTGATGAGAATGTTGCGCGCGTTGCCGACGAGTTCGGGATTGATGTGCTCGTAGCTGGACGCGAGTTTCTGCACCGCGTTGACGTGGGTGCCGCCCTTGTGCGCAAACGCCGCCGACCCAACCCACGGCAGGCGCGGGTTGTGGCGGATGTTCGCGACCTCGTCCACGAACATCGAAAGCTCCTTGAGCTTGGCCAGCGACTTCGCCGGCACGCAGCTTTTCCGCATCTTGAAATGCACGAGCGGAATCACGCTGATGAGATTGCAGTTGCCCGTGCGTTCGCCGTAGCCGTTGACGGTGCCTTGCACATGCACTGCGCCGGCGTCAATCGCCGCAAGCGCGTTCGCCACGCCCACGCCGCTGTCGTCGTGTGTGTGGATACCGATTTTGCAATTCAGTTTGGACTTGGCCGCCTTGGTGATGGCGGCGATTTCATTCGGCAGGCAACCACCGTTGGTGTCGCACAACACCACAAAATCCGCGCCGGCCTTTTCCGCCGCGCGCCACGTGTCGAGCGCGTAGTCGGCGTTCAACTTGTAGCCGTCAAACGCGTGCTCCGCGTCGTAGATCACGAACTTGCCGTGGTCTTTGAGAAATTTCACCGTGTCGGCGATCATCGCCAGGTTTTCCTCGGGCGTGCAGCGCAGCACTTCCTTGACGTGCAGCAGGGAAGTCTTGCCGTAGATCGTCACCACGGGTGTTTCCGCTTCGATGAGCAAGCGCACCTGGTCGTCTTGCTCCACCGGCGTGGCTTTCTTGCGCGTGGAGCCGAAGGCCGCGAGCTTGGCATTCTTGAATTTCCGCTTCTTCGCCTGCGCGAAGAATTCGATGTCCTTGGGATTGCTGCCGGGCCAGCCGCCTTCGATGTAATGAACGCCAAACGCATCGAGCTTTTCGGCAATGCGCAACTTGTCCGCCACCGAAAAGTTGATGCCTTCGCCCTGCGAACCGTCGCGCAGGGTCGTGTCGTAGATTTCGACTTGGGGTTTCATGTTAATTCCGCAAAGCGGTCGGAAACTATCTCTTAAATTGCTAAAAGTGGCAAACCTAGAAATTTGCGCTTTGGCCTGGGGCCGTTAGAGTATCGGCATGGAAGAATTCGCCACGGTGCAATGTCCGTTCTGCGGCCAGTCCTTTGACGTGGCCATTGACACGACGATTGCGAACCAATGCTTCACCACCGACTGCGAGGTCTGTTGCCGGCCGTTCGAGGTGCGCGCGGAGTGTGACGCCGGCGAAATCGTCAGCGTGGACGTCGCCGGGTAAACTTATTCCAAGTCCTTGGCCGCCGTCACCTGGGTTTGAATCTGATTCACGATGGAGCGGGCGCGCGTCAGGGCGGTGTCCTGGGTTTCCCCGAAGAACGATTTCAACCGCACACGCACGGCGCCGATGTAATCGCCGTTGCGGTCGTGCAGCGGCAGCGTCATGACGACGACTCCTTTTTCCCGGCCAAAATACACCGTGCCGTTGGTGATGGCCCCGGCCTCGGCCTCCGTGCCCTCCTTGCCAATCTCCGCCGGATCCATGCTGGCGATCACCTGCGGCGTGCCGTTGGTCTGCGCCGTGTAGATTCGCAAGCCGAGGATGCGCGTCTGCTTTTCAACAATCCGGTTCACAATCACCTGCGCGGCGGGAATGATCGGCGTGTAATCCACCTCGGCGTCACTAAAATAGGCCACGGTGTCGGACTTGGTGCGGAACCCGAGCAACCCTTCCGTGAAGGTGTTATCCCCGAGCGTCGGCATCAACGGTTTGTCGTCGTAGGTGATGTTGATTTGGTTGCCCTCGCACGCCACGCCGAGCGCATGCCACACGTTCGCGGCCACGGGCACATCCGGGCCGAGCGGGTCCGACCGCTGGCCATCCACCACCTTGTAGAAGCGCACGTTGTTGGCGAGCGCGTTGGCGCGGATGACGTAGTAGTTCGAGGCGTTTTGATACCGGAACACAATGCCCGCCATCTGTTCGGTGATGCCGCTGACAATCTTGAACCGCGTTGTGAACTTGAAGTTGCGGAATTTCTCCCCGGTGTAAATCAGCATGGGAAAACGCTCGTCGCTCAAGTCCGCGCTCGTCTGGGCGAGCACCGCGTGGCGCGCGACGTCGAGCGCCTTGTCGGTGAGTGGCGCCAACAGCGGCGGGACGTCCGCCAGGACGACATTCCACACCGCCGGCGCGCCGTCGCCGACGAGCACGCTCTGGAAATTCGTCGGGATGGCGCCGGCGGACCAGTCGGTGAAATTAAAGTGCAACTCCGCCGCCGAGGTGGTGAACGCCAGGGCCGAGAACATCAGCCAGTTGAGCATACGCATGAACTCCAGCGTAACAAAGACCCGCGCCGTGGCAAAATAGTTTTGCCATGTCCCGCCGATTCAGCAGAATAACCGGATGAAATTCACCCGCCTCCTGGCCCTCCTCGCCACCGCCGCGCTGGCAGGGCTCAACTCCGCCCGCGCGGAACTCACGCTCCCCGCCATCTTTGGCGACAACATGGTTTTGCAGCAGCAGATGCCCGTGCCGGTCTGGGGCTGGGCCGCGCCGGGCACACCCGTCACCGTCACGTTCGCCGGCCAGACGCGCACGGCGCGCGCCGATGCCGCCGGGCAGTGGCGCGTGCAACTCGGCAAGTTGAAGGCTTCCTTCACGCCGCAGAACCTTGTCATCACGGCGGGCGACACGCGGACGTTGACTAACATCCTCGTCGGCGAGGTGTGGCTCGGCTCCGGCCAGTCGAACATGGAGAAGCCCGTGGGTTTGCAGCATGGCCAGAAGCCGACCATCAATGCGGAGCAGGAACTCGCCGCCGCGAATTTTCCGAACATTCGCATTTTCCAGGCCGACAAGGTTTTGTCCGCGACGCCACTCACCGACCTGAAGAAGTTTCACGCGTGGCAGGCCTGCAGTTCCAACGCGCTCGACACCGTGCATTTTTCCGCCGCCCTGTATTTCTTTGGCCGCGAACTCCACACCAACCTCAACGTCCCCATCGGCCTGATTCATTCGTCGTGGGGCGGCACGCGCATTGAGCCGTGGACGCCGCCGGTGGGCTTTGCCTCCGTGCCGTCGCTCGCGGACATCCACACGCCGGACTTTGGCACCAACAAGATTCCCACCACCGCGCCCAGCGTGCTTTACAACGCCATGATCGCGCCGCTTGTGCCCTTCGCGTTGCGCGGCGCCATCTGGTATCAGGGCGAATCCAATCTGAGCGACACGAACTACGATGCGAAGATGGCGGCGCTCATCGGCGGCTGGCGCAAAATCTGGGGCGAAGGCAATTTCCCCTTCTACTTCGTGGAGATTGCGCCGTTCAAAGATCCTGGCGGCAAGCCCATCCGGGCCGGCACCGCCGAGACCGAGCCACAGTTCTGGGTGCAACAGGCACGCGCCGCCGAGCACATCAAGAAGACCGGCATGATTGTGACCACCGACTTGGTGGATGACCTGAACGACATTCATCCGCGCGACAAGGCCACGGTCGGCCACCGGCTCGCCGCGCTCGCGTTGGACAAGACCTACGACGTGGAGGTGCCGAGCGAAAGCCCGTCGTTCGAGAAAATGAAGATTTCCGGCAACAAGGCCGTGCTCAAGTTTGAAGACACGCACGGCGGGTTGAAGAGCCGGGACGGCCAGCCGTTGACGTGGTTCGAGGTGGCGGGCGCCGACGGCAAATTTGTGCCGGCCGACGCGCAGATTGTCGGCAAGACGGTGGAAGTGTCCGCCGCCGGGGTGGATGCGCCCAAGGCCGTGCGCTTCGCGTGGAGCGAAACCGCGCAGCCGAATCTCTGCAACGCCGCCGGGCTGCCGGTTGCGCCGTTCAACACGCTGATGCCGGTGGAATAGGCCAGCTCCGAACGTAACTTACTTCACTGCCGGAATCGGGTTCGCCTGATTCCGGCTTTTTCGTGCTTAACCCCCGAGGGCTGGGAGTTGAGCCCCGCGTGGGGGGAGTTGACCCAATCGGTTAGGGAGTTGAGCACGGCGGCCAAATAGTTGACCCAGGCGGTCGGGGATTTGACCAAAGCGGGCCGGGAGTTGAGCAACCTCGTTTTGGAGTTAACCCAAGCGGTTTGGGAGTTGAGCAACTTCGATTTGGAGTTGAGAAAAGCAGCTTTGGAGTTGAGCAAATTGAATTTTCCGAGACTCCCAACGGGGTGGCTCAACTGGATTTTGAATCGGAAGTGCCACCAAATTAGCGGGTTGAACTGAAAATCGGCATATTAGCCGTTCCCTCCGGCTTTTCCCCTAACCCCAAGCCAGCCGGTCAAGGCCGGAACGGGCGGGTTCAAGGCCCAACCGGCGCGGGGCAGGGGTGGTCGCAGCGGTTTGTCACCCGAACTGGTCGGGGTTTGCGGGCATAAAAAAACCCGCGACCGGAATCGCGGGCTGGTTTTGACCGGCGCGGGGCCGGTTCACTTCATCTGCGCGAGAATCTGATCCGTGATGGCTTTGACCGCCGCCTCCGCCTCCGCGTCCAGCCCCACGGTGGGTTCGCTCGAGGTGTTGGTCTGGCAGGTCGCGCCCGGACGCCAGTCGCCGCTGTCGCACAGCTCGCATTCCTTCATGCCGTGACGCGGATCCACGAAGCCGAGGGATTTCTTGATGGTCAAAATTTCCTTCATCTGCCCGCCGGTGAAATAATTGATTGGCTTGCCGAGCTGGCCGGCGACCACAATCGTGCGGCAGTAGGCCTCGATGATTTCCATGCGCCAGTAGGCTTCTTCGAGGTTGTTGTGGCTCCACGTCACGACGCCGTGGTTGGCCATCAAAATCGTGTTGTATTGGTCGGTCAAGTCGGCGACGAGCTTGCCCATCTCCGGCGAACCGGGCGTGCGATACGGCGCTACGCCGACGGAACAAAACACTTCGTATTCCGGCAGCATGCACGTCGGCGGCGCTTCGCCGACAATCGCGAACGCCGTGGCGTAAGGCGGATGACAATGGCAGGTCGCAATCGCGGTCGGCTGCTTTTTCATCATCTGCAAGTGCATCAGAATTTCGCTGGTGCGCTTCTTGGTGCCGAGCAGTTGGTTGCCTTCGAAATCCACGAGACACATGTCCTCGGGCTTGAGCGAACCTTTGCTCACGAGCGTCGGCGTGCAGATCGCGATATCCTCACCGACGCGGATGGCCATGTTGCCGCCGTTGCCGTCCACATATTCGCGCGCCCAAAGCCGCTTGCCCATCGTGCAAATCTGTTCCTTCAAGCTGTGCGCGTAGGGCGAATTGAAAAAGGCTTCCAGTTCTGACTTCGGCGATTTGGAAGTCAATTTCTTGGTTGGCGGCGATAGTTTTTCGTTGGCAGATTTGGGCGCAGACGCGGCGGTCGTGGTGACGACGGATTTGTTTCCGTTCATCTCGTAATCCTGCAACGCCTCCCGCGCGGACGGCGTGATGATAGCATCGTCGGGGATGCTGACGCCGCCGTTGCGGATCATTTCCTGAATGTCACGGGCACTGATAAGCTTGCTCATAAAAAATCTTTTTAACTTCAGCCCTTCCACGGGCTGTAAAACATTTCGTCCACCAGCGCGCAATTGATCGCGTCAATCGGCGGCGACACCTCGAACGGCTGCGCGGCTTCCGCGCCCTCTTCGTAACCGATGATGTCATTCACACCGCCGCCGAGGTCGTCATACACGACGAGGCTCGGGTCGGTGCCCATGCCCGGCTTGGCCGTCAGCGCCTTGGCGTATTGCTCGCGGCTCAGCGGGCTGACCACCAGAAAGCGACCGCCCTTCAGCAAATCCACCGACTTGCTCAACGTGACGCGGCCGATGACGGTTCCGAGCTTCAAATTCTCACTCCCGGTTCATGTTCATCCACGATGCCGGTGACGAGCCAGCGTACGGGGCTTTTGTCCACGCCCACCGCCTTGCGCGCGGCTTTGCCGTCCGACGAAATCACCACCTGCTGGTGCATGC
>CAISYZ010000170.1 GCA_903889895.1 uncultured Verrucomicrobia subdivision 3 bacterium
AACAAGGGACGCATCACGTTTGTTCAGGTAATAATCAACATCCTCAAAATGGAAAATTTTTGTCCCGAGCGGGTTTCGCTCCACGGCTTCAACCGCCGGTTGCGTTGCGTCAACCGCCGCCAAACTATTTTTTGACCTCGGTGGGTTGAGCCGGGCGACATGGTGATGCGCGACAATCTGTGTGGTCAGTTCGTAATAGTTGATGGCACTGAGATAACAGACGACGCCATCCGGCAAATATGCCTGGAGCAGTTCCAGCGGATAAATAGTTTCGCCTTTTCCGGCTTCCATATCCAGCAGGAGAAAATCATTCAAATCGGTATCGTTCGGAGATTGAACCTTGATTGCGTGGATCAAGCCCATCCGCTTGAGTTGCTCGATGACCACATGAGCCGGCGGAAAAGTTGTCCGCAATACTGCCTGATTTGATTTGGTAATCGCTCGGATTTCACGAAGGAGGGTTGAATGTTTCCAGCACCGGGTCGTCAGATTTTTCTCGCTGGCTGCCGAGACACGATCACCCAACGTCCGCAAAAAGGCCTCCCATCGGTCCATCGGGACTTGCGGTGGTGGTTTAGTGATTTTCACAGTGTCTTCCCCGTATGCTCCATAGGAGCATACGGGGAAGACACTGTGTTGTCAATTATTAGGTCAAAGATGACAGATAATGAAATCACTTGGATATACGCTCCCGCTGGCTTCTTGAAGCCAGCGGGAGCGTATATCCAATCGAAAGGTTTGTCAAGTTTTTTTGAAAGGGTGAAGAATATGGAAAAGTGGTCGTGTATTCTCGCGGGAGTGCCGAGTCCGTTACAGATGGCGACTGGCGGCAAACCATGTTGGATTGATAGACGATTACTTGGCCGGAGCCGGCTTAATTCCAAACCACGCCTTCGCCTCTTTCGGCTGCACCAGTTCGCGGTAGTGCTGAAAAATGATTTGTGGCGAGTTACCCGCTTCCAGCGCCACTTTCGCCACGTCATGTGTCTCCGCCACGCGGTAGGAAATGAAGGAGTGCCGCAGCGCATTTTTTTTCCATTTCACCATTTTCGCCTTCTCCGGGTCTTTGCCGTCTTTTTCTGCCGCCTCTTTCAGCGCCAGGTTCGTGTCCTCCACGAGCCAGCCAATTTGTTTGTTCACGTTGTCAAACGGCACAACGCGCCCCTCATCTTTGGCGTAATCTTTCAACCACTTCGCGAGGTTGCCGGTGATAGGCACTATGCGCCGGCTGGCGGTCTTGGCTTTGGCCGCCTTGATCTCGATGAATTTGTCGGCCAGATGGACTTCGCTCCAGTCCAGCCGCTCGATTTCCGCCGACCGCAGGCCCGCGAATGCACCGATGGCGAGGAACGGCACCATTTCCGGCCGCGAGTGATTCAGGAATTGCGTGATCTCCCACGGTGAATAAATCGTGATGTCCGTCGGCTTCTCCTTGAACTTCGGCACCAGCTCAATGCCTTCATGGTCGCGCGGCAGCCAGCCGCGTTCCTTGCAGAATTTGAAAAACGCTCCGATGGTCGCCCGCGCATTATTTTTGCTTCGTGACGACACGTCCTGATTACGGAGATAATCCGCAAGCTGTCCCGTCGTTACCGCCCGCAACTGGCAGTTAAAACTTTCCTTGAGCTGGTTCAGATAAACCTTGAGAACTCTCACATAGGCGTCGCCAGTGCCGTCCTTGGTCCGCGTCTCGATCATTTCATCCACGGCCACCGGCAGCATTTTGTCGGGCAGCTCGTGCATTTTTCGCCGCTTAAATTCCTTGGCCATTTCTAACAGCGACACCTTGCCGTCCACAATCTTCACTGCCTCGACGGCATCTTTCACCAGCAGATCCAGCGGTATGCCGGTGGACTTTGCCATTTGAGCGCAATAGACATAAACCCGCGCATCCTCGGCGCGCAGGTGCAGGGCGTCCAGTTCGCCGTTGGCAAGTGTGGTGGCTTTGGCTTTGCCTTCGGCAACGGCCTCATCAAGGCTGGCGAACATTTTGAGCACGCGCTTGCCGGCGGCATGATAGGAGAGGGTGAAGCTTTCCCGGCCTTTGTTTTCGACCCGGTAGATTTTGAGGATGACCGATCCGTTACGGATGATTTTCGGCCACTCTGGAACTTTTGCAGAGGCACTCTTCATGCCCCTATTGTGTTAGGATTTTGTTAGGATTTCAAGCAAATCTCACAAAACCACAGTAAATAATGGTCGGGGCGGTGAGATTCGAACTCACGACCTCTTGTACCCGAAACAAGCGCGCTAGCCAGACTACGCTACGCCCCGACACTATATTAACTAGCGATTTGCTCGCTTTTTAACTTCCTGATTGACAATTTGATTCTGCAATCTGAAACCGGAACCCTTATTATCAAGCAGTAAGCCTATCAGGCTCAGATCCGGTGCGGCAAAAGACGCATTATATGACCTCATCCGCTTCAAGCCGTGACAGGTTTATTTTGACCAAATTCGGGTGAAGGGCAAGCTCATTCGTCGCAATCTCGATGACCTCCAGTCTCTCGGTGGCCTAGTTCACCTATCTGATTTCGAGAAAATGAAACAGCAAGAGCTATATAGTGACGAGGCCGTAAGCCAGCGGCAAAATGTCCCTCGGCGACGCGCTCGCCGTTTTTTAGTCCCGAATGCAGGCCAATCCAACCTTTAAACCTCAAACAAATAGTATTGCATCTGGCGGGTCAGCAGCAGCACCACCGAATTATTGGGAAATTAAAACCATTGACCAGCTAGGCCGGCTTTCCAACGAAAATCACTCCACTCTTGGCGGCAGCACAGCCTACGCCTCCACTTTAAGCCCGCAACTTCAGATGATCGCGCGGTTGATTGCCGCCGGCACAGCTCTGCTGCGAACCCGGTTTCGGCATGAAACGCCAGATTTTTTCACCAGCTTTCCGGCCAGAAAATGGAAATCCGCTATGCCGGCGCGAACGCCAAAATGTAAACGTTCGACGATTTGGTGGCGCAGTGAATATGGTCTGGCCCGAACCGTCACCGGCGGGTATTTGAATCGGCACCGGCGGCCTAGCTGATTTGGATGGATTTTTCGACGCCGGCATATAATTTTGAAGCAGCAATCCCATCAATCAGAATTATTGAGCCAACGATTCAAAGCATTCCGGCTAAAAAAATTTGGGATATGTCTCTATAAGACTTTGCTCGTAACGGGAAATTAAACATGAAATTTAAAAATCAAATTGCTGTCGGGGCCGGTTTCTTGACAGCCTTGGCGTTTACGTTGGCGGCCACCGCGTCACCTGCGACTATCACCATCCAAGCTGACCAACTTGGCGCCAAAATCAATCCGGCGATGTGGGGAATTTTTTTTGAGGACATCAACTTCGGCGCGGACGGCGGGCTTTACGCCGAGCTGGTGAAGAATCGCGGCTTTGAATTTCCCGATCCGCTCATGGGCTGGATCATCAACCGCGCGCAACTCGCCAAGGGCGAAGTGACCGTGCGCGACGACGCGCCGTTCAATGCCAAAAACTCGCATTACGTCCGTGTCCGTTCGGAAGGCACAGGCCTGTTTGGTTTGTCCAACGAAGGCTTTCGCGGCATGGGCGTGAAGGCCGGCGAGACCTATGATTTTTCCGCGCAGATTCGCAGCGTGGAAGGCAAGCCGGTTTTGAAGGTGCAGCTTTACGGCGGCGACGGCACGCTGCTGGAATCCGTTGACCTGAAAAAATTATCCGGCGACTGGCAAAAATATACCGCCACATTGCATCCGAAAGACACCGATCCCAAAGCGCGCCTCGCCGTGCTGCTCGATGGCAGAGGCACGGTGGATTTGGATTTTGTCTCGCTGTTTCCCGAAAACACTTGGAAGCATCGGTCCGGCGGCTTGCGCGCGGACATGGTGCAGGCGCTGGCGGATTTGCATCCGGGCTTCATGCGCTTTCCGGGCGGTTGCATCGTCGAAGGGCCGTGGTTGGACGGGCGCTACCAATGGAAAAAAACCATCGGGCCAGTCGAGGAGCGACCGCTGTTGTTCAACCGCTGGAACACGGAATTTGTGCATCGCCCGACGCCGGATTATTACCAGTCGTTCGGTCTGGGATTTTTTGAATTTTTCCAATTATGCGAAGACATCGGCGCGTCGCCGCTGCCGATTTTGAACTGCGGCATGGCCTGTGAATTTAATTCCGGCGAACTCTGCCCGCTCGACCAGTTGCAACCTTACATTCAGGATGCGCTCGACTTGATCGAGTTTGCCAATGGCGACACAAACACGGTCTGGGGCGCGCAACGCGCGGCGCTCGGTCATCCCGAACCGTTTCATTTGAAAATGCTCGGCGTCGGCAACGAGCAGTGGGGCGAACAATACTTTGAGCGCTACGCCAAGTTCGCCGCCGCCATCAAGGAAAAATATCCCGACATCCAGCTCATTTCTGCCTCCGGTCCTGATCCGGCTGGCGACCGGTTCAATCTTGCCTGGAAAAAATTGCGCGAGTTGCACGCGGACATCATTGACGAACATTGTTACGCCAAGCCGGAATGGTTTTTCAATAACGCGCACCGCTACGACCGCTACGACCGCACCGGCCCGAAAGTTTTCATGGGCGAATACGCCGCGCAAAGCGTTGGCGTGGTCAGCACCAAAAACCGGAACAATCTGGAGACCGCGCTCGCCGAGGCCGCGTATCTCACCGGCTTGGAACGCAACGCCGATGTGGTGCGCATGGCGAGCTACGCGCCGCTGTTTGCGAACACCGAGGCGTGGCAGTGGACGCCGGACTTGATCTGGGTGGACAGTTTGCACGTCACGCCCACCCCAAATTATTTCGTGCAGCAGATGTTCAGTTGCAATCGCGGCGACGAGGTGCTGCCGCTGGAGCTTTCCGGGCTGGGAAAATCAGATTCACTTTACGCCAGCGCTGTGAAGGATGACGCCACCGGCGAGGTCATCGTCAAAGTGGTCAATGCGAATTCGCAGCCGTGCCAAGCCAATCTCAAAATTGCCGGCGGCAAAACTGGTTCTGGCCAAGTCACCGTCACGGTGCTGGCTTCAGGCAATCTGGCGGATCAAAATGCCGCCAGCCAGCCGCTGAAAGTCTTACCCAAAACGGCGACCGAATCTTATCGGGGCGGAAAATTGAAGCAATCGTTTCCCGCCAATTCGTTCACCGTGCTGCGTTTTGAATAAAACGCTACTGGATGGTCCAGGCGTTGGCGACGCGGTTGGTGTAGCTGATGCACCAGAGGTGAAGCGGCGACACGGCCTGCGGGTATTTGATGAAGCGCGCGCCGCCATCGTTCATGGCGTAGTTGGAGCCGCCGGAGCCGCTTTGCAATACAAGCGAACTGGCGCTGCGGCTGTCGTGGCGGCACTGTTCGACGACGCTCAAGTCGTTCCCGCCGGTCTGCACCACATTTTCCATCAGGTCCATGTAATAGTCGCTTTGGTCGGTGATCTTTTCTCCCAATAACACCGTATCGCTCGGATAGATGATGACATTCTCCTTCAATCCGTTGAGCGCGGCGTTGGTGGAAACCACCGCAAAATCTTTGCTGCCGGTGCTGTCAGCATACCAGTCATTCCAGCCGTTGATGAGGTAACTGCGCGGCGCGACATCGGCCACATTGTTGCTGACCGTGCCGGACTTTGGGGTTTGTCCATTGAAGCCGTCGGTTGGGCAAAGCAACAGCTTCACGTTTTTGCCATAGCTGTCATAAAATTTGTCCGGCCAGCGATCGGTATTGGAGCGCACGGGGAAAACTCCCTGGTTGTCGTCCACATACAAGCGCGCGGCGAGGCTCAACTGCCGAAGGCCGCTCAGGCAGGAAATGCGCCGCGCCGTCTCCTTCGCGCGGCTCAAGGCGGGCAGCAGCATCGCCGCAAGAATGGCGATGATGGCGATGACCACGAGCAGTTCAATCAACGTGAACGCCCGCTGGCCGCCGAAAAAAAATTTCCGATCGGGCGCGGCGGGTTGAGCGTGATTGTTTTTCATAACCAAAACCACCTGTCTGGCGTCTAGGCCAACACGTTCGACGCCGGAAACCGGCACGGCGTTACACCTTTCATCATGCTAACCCAAATCAGGCTGCTAATTTTTGCCGCGCTTGCGCTGCTGTCGGCCTATGCCATTTTCTTCACCGACTGGTTTGCGCCGCGCACCGTCGCTATCTTTCACCTCAACCGCAGTTTGCCGGCGCGGGCCGGGCAGGGACCGGGCCGGACGGTTTTGATTTTTGGTCTCAACCGCAATCTGCGGCTCACTGAAATCCGCGTGGTGCCGCTGGCTGAGTATCAGACGAATCAGAATACGCTGCCGCTCTGGCATCTGGTTTCGGACTCCAATTCAGTGCCGGTGAAATCCTTTTTCTACGGACAGTCCATCCGTGGCCTCAAACCGGCGGTGCCAGGCGCGCGCCCACAGCCGCTGACCAATGAGGTGACTTATCTGCTGCTGGCCACCGCCGGGAAAATCAAGGGCGAACACCAGTTTGAATTGAAGTGACGGGCCGACGGCAGGGGCACGTTCGCCAGCGCTTACCTTGCAATTTTCACCTCTTTTACCTCTTCGATTGCTGACTGGGCTGGTTTGACTTGCTGCTGATTGGATTGATATTCGGCCTGATTAAAAATTGTTGTGCTATTCTATGCGATTCTTATAGATTCTAAAAGTCATGCATGCCTACGGCACCAACCATGTTCTCGCTGTGACCGTCCATTACCTCATCACATGAAAACTAAATCGAACTTTTTTTCCCAGCGGCTGCTCGGCGGATTTTTGCTGACGTGCGGCCTGCTGAATTTCCGGCTTCATGCGCAGAGCACCTACTGGTGGCTCGGACAGGATGCCTACTACGGCTACGGTGCTAATTGGAATTACAACAATAATTTTTCTGCCGGCGAGCAGGGATCGCCTTTGGGCTACTCCCTGCCCAGCTCACAAAATTACCTCAACTTTGGCAAGCCCTACAACAACAGCCTGGTCAGCGGTTTGACCAACTTCAATAACGGTTATGGAGCCGCGTGGCAGATTTATTTCAAGAGTGACGCGCCCGCACCATACATTTTGTGGGGCAGCAGTTTGGGCAGCATCACGCCCGGCTTGGCCTTTTATGATTTCAGTGGGGCCGATCCGAACATCCAGAACGAAGGCACGACGTATACGCCAATCATCAATTTTGCCATCACCAACGGCAATAACAATGGCACCTACCGGATTTTGAACATCAACCTGAATTCCACGCCGGCGCAGGGACCGCTGATTTTCAACGGCCCGATTTACGGTGGCGCAGCAGACGCCAACTCGCGGGTCATCAATGTTGGCGGCGGCAACGTCACTTTCAATGGCATCATCGCCAACGGCACCGGCGGTGGCACTTTGGGTTTGACGCAGTTGGGCGCCGGCATAGTGACGCTGACAGCCAGCAATACCTTCACTGGTGATTTGGCCATTGATGCCGGCACGGTGGTGCTGGCGACCAACAACGCCGTGGCAGCCAGCACGAATTTCATCCGGCTGGGCAACACAACCGGTTCGTCCGGCGCATATCTAAATTTGAACGGCGGAAGCAGTCTTTCCACCGCTATCAACGTCCGCAGCGGCAGCACCGGCGGCAAGATCATCGCCAATACAGCGGGCACGACCGGTGCGGCCACCTTTGCCGGCAATCTTTATCTGGATGACAATGTGACACTGTATGCGAACACCAATAGTTCACTCGCCGGCAATATTTTATCCGGTATTACCCTTGATATAAAAAGTCATATTCTTTATTTGGATGGCCCCGGCACCAACCTCATTACCGGTGCGCTGACCAACTCCATCAGCGGTGGTTCTCTGGTCAAGAATGGCCCAGGAACTTTGACGCTGGCCAACGCCAACACTTATTCTGGAACCACTACCGTCAACGCCGGTGTGTTGAACATCCAAAATGCCAGCGCCCTCGGGGCCACCACGGCGGGAACGATTGTTTCCAACAATGCGGAATTGCAAATCCAAGGCGGCCTCACCACCGCTGCCGAGCCGCTTACATTGAACGGCACCGGCACCAATGGCACTGATGGCGCGCTGCGTAATTTATCCGGCACCAATACATTTGCTGGTCCGATTGCTTTGGGTTCGGCGAGTCTTATTGGGGCTGATGCGGGCACGCTTACCTTGAGTGCAACCACGCCGATTACCGGCAACTACGGCCTGACTTTTGGCGGCGCTGGCAGTGCGGTCGTCAACTCGCCCATTCAGATAGGCAATAATAATGTCACGGTGAATAGCACTGGCGGTCTGACTTTGAATGCGTCGAATTCCTACAGCGCCAACACAACCATCAATACCGGCTGTCTGCTGAATCTCGGCAATGCTTACGCTATGGGCACGAGCAAGCTGACCTTGGGCGGCAATGGTTCGTTTGACAACACTTCTGGTGGCCCGCTGATTATCGCCAACGCTCTGTCGATGAGCAGCGGCAGTGCCACGTTTGTAGGCACTTCTGATCTGACGTTGAATGGTGCTGTCACCGTCAGTGGTGCCAACCGCACCTTGACCGTGTCCAGCGGCAACCTAACCTTAGGCGGCGCGGTCGGTGATTCTGGTCAGGGTCGCGCGCTGACCAAGGCTGGCAATGGCACGTTGATTTTGACACAGGCTTCCACGCACTCCGGTGGCACGACAATTTCCGGCGGCGCATTGTCCATCGGCAATGATTCATCATTGGGAACCGGACTCTTGACGCTGGCCGGCGGCACGCTTCAGTCCAGTAGCGGCACCCGCACGCTGGCTAACAATGCCAGCCTGACCGCCAACTGCGCCATCGGCGGAGCAAACCCGATTGTCTTGAATGGCACCTTTACCGAATCCGGTGGCTCACGCACCTTGACGCTTAACAACTCTGCCCTGACCACCTTGGCGGGAAATGTTTATCTTTCCGACAACAACACGACGACCGGGCGCGGGCTGACTTTTAGCGGGGCAGGCAACCTGCTGGTTAGCGGAGCTATTTCCAACAATGCCGCTGGCAACACGGTGGCAACCTCGCTCACCTTTGCAGGTTCGGGCACGGTCACCTTGGCCGGCACCAACAGTTTCACCGGTCCAGTCGCAATCAACGGCGGGGTGATTTTGGTTAATGGTGAGGCTTCGGGTTCGACCGGAAATTTTCTGGTCGCCTCGAATGCAATGCTCGGTGGCAGTGGCAAAATTGGTGGCAATATCACATTTGCCACCGGGGCTTTGGCGACCAATGTGCTGGGTTCGCCGCTCACCATTCTGGGGGCTCTGACCAATAACAACAACAACTTGAACATCTTTATCCCTGGCGGCACGCCGTTGGCAGCCGGCAGCTATCCCGTGATGACTTATGGCGGCGCATTGAGCGGAACCTTTAATTCCCTGCCGTCATTGACCGGTGCGGGCATCGCGGCCAACACCAGCGCGAGCATTCAAACCGGCGGCGGCAATGTGCTGCTGGTGGTATCGCTCAACACTTTGCCGACCACTACGTGCCTTACCAATTCAGTGAATTCCTCGACCTACGGCCAACTCGTGAATTTCACCGCGACGATAAAAACCAACAGCGTTACCGCCATCGCCGCGACGGGTAATATCGTATTTATGCTGGACGGAATATCTGTTGCCACCAACAGCGTGTCTGCCGGTCAGGCGGTTTACGGCACCAGCAATCTCACGGCGGGAGCACATGTGATTATTGCGCAGTATGCCGGTGATTACAATTACCAGCACAGCACCAACACGCTGACACAGACCGTGAATCCGGCGCCGCTGTCCATTACGGCCAGCAACGCCGCCAAGACTTATGGCCAGACCTATAATGCCAGTGCCGCCAGTGTGGCCGTCAACGGTCTGGCCAACGGCGAAACGATTGGGGTAGTCACCATCAGCGCCGCCGGTGGCACGAATGCCAACGCCGGCATAGGCGCCTACGCGCTCACGCCCAGCAGCGCCAGCGGCGGAACTTTTGCCGCAACCAACTACTCAATAACTTACAACGCCGGCACGCTTACGGTGAATCCGCTGGCGGTAGCCTTGAGCGGCACACGCGCTTACAATGGCAGCAATGACATTGCTGGCGCTTTGCTGGCCGTCACCAATCTAGTCAATCCCGATGCGCTCACCTTGACTGGCGGCGCCTTGCTGGGCGGCACCAACGTTGGCACCTGGACCATTACTAACTTGACAGGTTTGTCGTTAAGCAGTGGTGTGGGCACAAATTATACCTTCACCGGCGCGAGCGGTTTCGTGACCATCACGCAGGCTGCCTGTGCGGTCGTCGTCACTTCCTCATCACCGACCAATGGCTATCTTGCCAGCGTGGCCTTTACCGCGGCCTTGCCAGCGTTCGCCGTGGGTAATGTAATTTTCCTTACCAACGGCACCGTGTTGAACTCCATCAATCTGCTTGGCGGAACGGCTGCCACTCCGGCCATCAGCAGTTTGCCGCGCGGCACGAATCTCATCACCGTGCAATATGCCGGCAACAGCAATTTGTTTGGCAGCACCAATAGTCTGAGCCAGATCGTTACCAATCACCCACCCGTTGCCTACGCCGCCAGCTACAGTCGGGGCGCCAGCAATGCCTGGCGGATTTTTGTCAGTGACCTGCTGACCAATGCCACCGATGCCGACGGCGACACGCTGACCTTGACCATCCCCAATCCCAGCACCAATGGTATCACGCTGACCATTAGCAATGGGCTGGTTCGGTATTGCAATACCAATCCAGTCGGCGACCAGTTCAACTACATCGTGACCGACGGCTATGGTGGCACCAACACCGCTACCATCAGCATTATTTACAGCAATAGCCTGGTGGGCCAGATCACCGGTCAGTTCACATCCTTTAGCAATGGCGTGGCGAGCCTGACCTACCAAGGCATCCCCAATTACAGCTATATCACCCAGCGCTCCACCAATTTGACGGGATGGGTGGACATCTTTACCAACACGGCGGCGACCAATGGAGTGATCGACGTGACGGATTTTTTCAGTGACTTGGGTAGCAATGCGCCATCTTCGGCCTATTACCGCTTGAAATACAAATAGCTCTGAAGCCTTTTCAAACTGTATGCGGGGCGGAATGTCCTCAATCCGGTATTAATGTGGTGAATCCCGGTTGGTCAGGGCTTGGGATTTAAAAAATCTTGCCACCGCCACAGGCGTCCGATACTGTTCGTTTCGCTCGCGAACGGTTTTATCGGGCGATTTCGCTGGTTTTGCGCGCTTAGCTCAGTGGTAGAGCATTACCTTCACACGGTAGGGGTCGCAGGTTCGAAACCTGCAGCGCGCACCATTCTTCATGCGGGTTTTGTGATGCAGACACACAAATAGACTCACAAAAATTAGTCTCTTCTGGGAGGGACCTATCCCGCGTAATCTCAGCATGGTCTAAACTTCCTGCACCGCTCAAAGCGGCAATTCTCGCCATTGTCAATTCCATGGAGCTCGCGCCATGAACGGCACGGCTTCAATTTCTGAGGATGGCCGTATGCTCACGCGAAGTGAAGTGGAGTGGATTGAAGCGATCTGAATAGGACGGTGTCAGGCAAATTTTACGCCGGCAGTCGGCGACATTCAACGAAGCCGAATCACTAGCGGCAACAGGACATTAAGCCAACCGCTGTTCACTCGGTAGCGAGGCCCATTTTGGTGATGTCGAGCTGGCGGAGGGTGTCCATGACGTTGACCATGATTTGGTAGTCGGTTTCGTCCGCACCCTTGACCACGACGCCGAGGTCGGGGTTGGCAGCCTTGAGTTGCTGCA
>CAISYZ010000171.1 GCA_903889895.1 uncultured Verrucomicrobia subdivision 3 bacterium
CAGGAGGGGGCGAGCTAAAAGCTCGAAGCTCCCCCTCCTGCTGCTTCTACCTCGAAGCGGAATCAACAGCTTGACGAAACCCTGAAAAAACAGTCTTCTATGCCCGGAGGGTGCAGCACTTTTCGAGCGCCACCCGCCGCACTTTTCAACCGCCGTTTACACCCGCCGCACTTTTCAGCCGCCGTTTACACCTTTGGTGTAGTGGTGGGCGAAAATCACCGCTGCGCCCGTGGCCTCGATAATCCGGTCAATCTGTTTGCAAAGGATGCCAACGGTGCTGGCCGAGTTTTCCGACCTGCCCACCATCGTTTTGTAGATGGGGTCCAAGACAATCAGCGAATAGTTTTCCGCTCTGGCACGCTCAATGATGGCTTCGGTCAGTTGTTCAAAATCAACTGTCACACCACGCAAATTCCAAACGTGCAGGTTGCCGAGGTCAGCATGGTTTCCGTGCTTCTGGATGATTTCAATCCGGTCCGTCATGAACTCGCTGCGAATCTCAAAATTGACTAGCAGACCCTTGCCCTTTTTGGTTTTGAACTTCCAGATTTGCGTTCCGGTGACAACCGCAATCAACCAAGCAATCAAAATCCAGGTCTTGCCCACCTTGCTGCCGCTCGCCAAAACAAGTTTGGTGCTGACGTGGGCCATGCCTTCAATGATTTCAGACGGCTTTTTGGCCCGGTTCTTGAGCAACTCATCGGCGCGTTCGATTTCCGGGAGAGTTGCTCCACCCGCGTTGGCGGCATTGGCTGTCTCAATCAACTTGAGGGGTTCGGGCTGGGCACCGTCGGCGGAATTGATATTTTCATTCATAAAATCCTGATGGAAGGTTGTCGCCTGCCTCCGATAGGCAGGCGACAGTTTGTTTAGGTTTAGGCGCTGGCTTGTGGGGTGCGGATGAAACGGTCAATGACCGCGACCGACTTCTTGCCCTCCTTCCGATGGCGAATGACCAGTTTCACCGGTTTGCCGTTCATCAGTTTTTCAGCGTCAAACTTCGCCAATTCGTAGTCCGTGAGCTTGCGCCCCGACCAGTCAGTGTAGTCGTTGCGAAAAGCCGTGAGGCCACGTGCGAAGTTGAGGTTGTAGGTTTTCTCCAGCTGGAACTTTTTCCCAGCCGAGTCCGTGGTATCGAGTTCAACCCCGGAAACGAGGTGTTTGAAGTCGACGCCGTTTTCATCTTTTCCGGTCTTGATGGCGACCTTGGTAAAGACGCCGGTTTGTTCCCCAGGAGCGGGGAGTTCTTCGATTTTCAGTAGTTCGAGTGACATAATGTTATGTTCCTGTTCGTTGTTTACAGACGACTACCGGACGGTTTTTTATGTCCAGCTGGCATTGTTGTTGAGATCTGAATTCCGCCAGCAAACCCAGATCAAATCTGTTTATTCAGCACCACCGCGCTGCATCCGTAGAAGCGCAGCTTCAACAGAAATCCAGTGGTAGAGAATGCGGCGGCCTAATTTAATTGCCGGAATTTTGCCCGCCCGCCGCCACGTGAACCATGTGCTTCGTGAAATTGGCACGCGGCGAAGACACTCGGCTTCGTCGACAAAGGCCCCTGGCAGCGAAGTTTCTTGATGAAGATCCAGATGCTCGCGCGTCACGCGGGTCGCATCAGAGACTTGCATTACTTTTTTAAGTTGCGGACTCATATTTTTATTACTGCGAAGATTCTAAATGAGGTCGTCGGAAGGCTTTTCCCCGGTGAATTCTTTTTGTTCAGTCGTCCCTGAAATCGAAAAACTCTGAAAAAGCCCAGTATTTGCAAAAATGGTGCAGCTTAAATTCCCTGCTGGTTTCCCAGCAATTTTGAACCTAAAATTATTTCAGTTTTTTTTAAGTTAACCTCCGAATAAAATCCAACCAATGGCCTTGAAGAACTCAATCCTGCGGGTGCAACTTTTTTTTGATGGTGATAAAAAGCCCGAGCTAATAAAAACTATAGTGCTGCCGCCGGGATATGAAAAAAAAGAGGCATTGATTTGTAAGCGCGGCAAGCGAACCGAGAATACTTTTCAATGGGGAACCGGACCGATTGCGTTGTCACTATTTTTCGTGCGTTACGCAGCATGGTGCAGCAACAAAAAATCTCCACGCCTCTTTGAATTCGTTGGTAAAATTGGCTCTCCGGCGCACACGCTTGAAACATCTGTATTAAAAAAATGCGATGGTTTGAATTGGACTCTCGATATGTTTGGTAATGCGGAGGGAACGGATCACAACCACCTTTTGTCGGTAATTGAAAAAGGTAGCTCCGATAAATCCCAAGCTGAAACGCCTTATCGACAAGGCGTAAATGTCAAGTTGCTGCCTTTCGATGCGCTTACGATTAATTGGAGAAACGCCGATCTGAACAAAACAGCGGAGTTCGAAGTATTGGCTGTCAAACTTGAAGAGCAGTGGAAAAACTGCATAACCACGCCCGAGATTAGCAATAAAATCGAGGCTGCGAAGCAACAACAAGCGGAAGTGAAAGAAGATAGACCAGCTGAAGCGAAAAGAGCGGAATCTGATCAAAGGCAAACCATGGCTCAACAATTCAGATCGCTTTCGGTAGTTTCAATCATTTCATACATCACCACCGCGATGTTGCCAGCGCGCGGGAGCCTCGCCATCGAAAACTTTTCCGCTGAAATTCTCTCTCCTGAATGCGTCAACGTTCTGGCCGAAAAATTGGTCAGCGATTCAATCCGCAATTTTAACGATTTTTTTCATGCAACATTTGAACCTCCGTGGGAATCCCTTCCACTCGTGCCCGATGAGTTAAACCCACAGAAGATTAAGGAGCTTCGGTTTGAAGGCGCGCGCGTGCCCGACATCAAAAGGAGCATAGGGATTTTTATCGCCTCAAACCGGGACCTTCGCGAACGACTCGCCTTTATGGTGGCCCGGTGCAACTTCCCCGACATGTGGTATTGGTTTACTGCAATTTCATTTTGCAAGGACCGGCAAAGTGAACGAAAAATTGCCCATGAAGTGGAACTGGCCTTGAACGCCGCAGCTGAAGAACCCGGTTTCAAGGAGAATTTCTTGATTTACGCGCCGGAAAAACTCCCGAGGTTGATCCAATATTTTTTGGACTACGATTGTGTCGTCGCTGCGCGTCTCTTTGAAAAAATAAATGAAGAGGGCAGGCAGGAGGAGGCGCGAATTCGAGGAATTATTTATGGGGATACCAG
>CAISYZ010000172.1 GCA_903889895.1 uncultured Verrucomicrobia subdivision 3 bacterium
AATGGAAAAATATTTTCGCATGGAAATTGTTCTGATCAATAAACCCGAGCCTTTCTTTATGTCAGGCAAAGGCGTGCGAAATCATGGAAGCCAAACATCCATTCTAATAATAGTTTTGCGACTGATGAAATTGATGAGATCTCCGGCAATCCGGTGCGCGATCATCAGTCAAATTCTTTATTCAGGTGGATCGAAGGTTCAAGCAGCGTCCATAACTTGGGCGGCACCGGTCAATATCACTGGGGATACTGACGTTTCCACCGTGGGCACACCGTTGTATGCTGAAACTTGGGGAGCGGGCACCACGGTCAACGGTGTGACTTTTGCGTTTAACGGCAGTAAAACCGGGGATGCGAACGTGACCATCGCATTTCCGGCTTCCGGGGGTGTTAGCTCCACAGTGGTTGGGGGAGGCAATAACGCGCCGTATAGTCAATTAAGCACCGCGTATCAAAAACTCGTTCAAGGCTTGGTGTATGGAGGCACTGGCGCGACCGGAACCACCACGGCAGGAATCGTTACGCTGGGGGGGCTGACCGTGGGAAATTGTTATCAGGTTCAAATTTGGATCAATGACAGCCGTAGCGGTGCTGCCGGCGGTGCCAATTCCTATCCCACGCGAACTGCCTTCCTGGGCAGCGCGGGTGGAAATTCGATGGGTCTCGCGCATTATGTTGGCGGCACATCGAGTTCGCCGGCGGGCGGTCTGGGGCAATACGTCCTTGGCACCTTCACCGCCGACGCCACCAGCCAAGTTATTTCGGTAACGGATTCCAATTCCGTTTCCACCGGCACGGGAGGCACACAGCTCAATTCCATTCTGGTCACAAGAATTGTCACAGCGGGGCAATGCACGATGGATTGGAATGACGTGCATCAGCGAATTGACGGTTTTGGGGCTTCCTCGGCCTGGGACAGCAGCATTTGGAGCACGGCGGAAGCCGATTTGTTTTTCTCGACCAACAACGGCTGCGGCCTTTCATTGCTGCGCAGCCGGATTGCGCCTGATGGCAGCTCGGTTGAAACCAATATCATGCAAATGGCCCAGGCGCGCGGGGCGCGGGTTTGGAGTGCTCCGTGGAGTCCGCCGGCAATTTATAAAAGCACTAATTCGGTTAATGGCGGTAGTTTTGTTTCCGGCAGCGCCAACTATCAAAACTACGCCGCGCAACTTGCAAATTACGTCGCCACGATGAAAAACAACTATGGCATCAATCTTTACGCCGTTTCCGTGCAGAACGAGCCGGATGTTGCCCAGACCTATGAATCGTGCCTGTGGACCGCCCAGCAAATTCACGACTTTGTTCCTTACCTGTCCACCGCCTTGGCGAATAGCAATGTAACCGCGACCAAGATTATGGTGCCGGAGGATGAGTTTTGGCAGTGGAATCTGGCGGCTACCACGATGGCTGACCCGGCCACTTCGAATCTGGTCGGTGTGCTGGCGGCGCACGATTACAATAATGCCCCCGCTGCCGTAACGCAGTTTGGCACGCCGGATCCGAAGCCGTTATGGGAAACGGAACATTATTTTGGCACGGACGACACCATCGTCAACGGGCTGGCA
>CAISYZ010000173.1 GCA_903889895.1 uncultured Verrucomicrobia subdivision 3 bacterium
ATTTTACAGATTTTGAGCCTCACGCTCTTTGAGAAAATGCCCATTTCACAGGCGCTTGCTCAACTTCCACCCACCACACAACCGCCAGACACCGAAAACCATCAATGTTTACTGGGTTTCTAAACCGGACAGCAGTGATTTGTTCCATTGAAAAATTGAAGAATGTCAGAGACATCCACTATGAGTTGGTCATTGCGGTCAATGACTATGAATAAACCTCCCGATAGAGCCAACTGTGAACCACTAGGGAAAAAATTAGCGGTGTAACTTCCTTGAGCATATTTATCGCGAGCGAGTTGATTAAGCAAATCTTTGGTATCAATCTTGCGGCTGACAGAGTTGGCGAAAATGCGTGTGGTGCCATCATCACTAATACTCCCTTGAGACTGCAAGCTAAATGAGACGGTAAAAAAATTCAAATTTGTCAGCTTCCCTTGAGCTTGAACATTGGGTGCAATCAACCCAAATATAATAAACGCTCCAGAGAAGAATTTGATCGCTTTATTTTTCATGTTTTTTTCTAGTTGCTCAAGACTTAATTAAATAATATCCAGAGATATTACAAGGTCATTTTATTGTTTTCGCTCCGCCAACAACAATGACATGAATCGTTCAGATTTTATAATAATTCAAAATTTTCATCTCATTTATTTAGATTTATAATAACCTCAAGTTTTTATCTACCATAAATTTTCCCATGTTTATCTGCAAAAAAAAATATGATGTCATCGTTGTCGGCGCTGGCCATGCTGGCGTAGAAGCCGCTCTAGCTGCAGCACGGATGGGTTGTGAAGTCTTGCTATTAACAATCAATGCTGACGCCATCGGTCAAATGTCATGCAATCCTGCAATTGGCGGCTTGGCAAAGGGACATATTGTGCGAGAAATTGATGCTTTGGGAGGTGAGATGGGCATTAACACGGACATGACAGGAATTCAATTTAGAATGTTGAACAAGAAGAAAGGTCCGGCCGTTTGGGCGCCGCGGGCGCAGTGTGACAAAAAGGCATATCAATTACGACTTAAATGGGTTTGTGAAAGACAACCACGCTTAGAAGTAAAACAAGATCAGGCCATAAAAATTTTACAAGAAAATCAGATTGCTTACGGAGTTGAAACAAGTTACGGTATTCAATACAATGCAAATACAATTATTGTAACAACAGGAACATTTCTAAAAGGTTTACTTCATGTTGGATCAAACCAATCACAAGGCGGGCGGGCGGGGGACATTGCTGCGATGAGTTTGTCAAAGTCCCTCCAAGAAATTGGCTTGGAGTTGGGCAGACTAAAAACAGGCACACCTCCTAGGTTGCTAAGAAAATCAATAAATTTTTCAAAAACTGAAGTTCAATACGGCGACAATCCGCCTCCATTTTTTTCATATTGGAATAAAAATTTGTTCCACATGGAACAAGCAAAAATGAAATTTGGTTGTTTTGATCAGGAAAAATTGGAACAGCCGTTGATGAGGAAGCTTGCCCAACAACTTCCATGTTATATTACTTATACAACGGATAAGACTGCGAATTTGATTAATTGTAATCTTCATAAATCTCCACTTTATTCCGGGGCAATCACGGGAATTGGGCCAAGATATTGTCCTTCAATCGAGGACAAAATTGTTAGATTTTCCAGCAAAGAAAGACATCAGATATTTCTTGAGCCAGAAGGAATTGAAACCGACGAAATATATCTAAATGGACTATCAACGAGTTTGCCATATGAAGTTCAAATTGACCTAGTTCAATCTTTAATTGGTTGCGAAAACGCTGAAATTCTTAGACCAGCATATGCGGTTGAATATGATTTTGTTTTTCCAACACAAATTTCCGCTTCGCTTGAAACAAAAATATGCAAAAATCTGTTTCTAGCAGGCCAAATCAATGGAACGTCTGGTTATGAAGAGGCTGCAGCTCAAGGATTGATTGCTGGGATCAATGCTGCCAGACGAGTAAACAATCTTGATCCAATCGTCTTGAGACGCAACCAAGCATATATAGGAGTCTTGATTGATGATCTTGTTACTAAGGGAACATCTGAACCATACAGAATGTTCACATCTCGTGCTGAATTTCGATTGTTGCTGCGACAGGACAATGCTGACATGCGGTTGTCACAACTTGGCTTTGAAATCGGTTTATTGCCTTTACGAAATTACAATTCATTTTCAATCAAGGAAAGAATCATTAAAGAAGAGTTAAATCGTTTGCATTTAACATATTCAAATGGTAATTCATTGGCAAAATTGTTATCAAGGCCAAATATCTCTTATAAGGAGTTATCTGGAGTTAATCCCACACTCAATGAGGAAAATATTGAACAAATAGAAATTGCCATTAAGTATGAGGGTTACATCAATAGACAAGACACTGAAGTCACACGCCTAAAGTCATTAGAAGATAAAAATATCCCAGACGGATTTGACTTTTATGCTATCAATAACTTAAGGCTTGAAGCACGACAAAAACTATCAAAAATCTCACCTAAAACCATAGGTCAAGCCGCTCGCATCTCAGGCGTATCTCCCTCAGATATTAGTGTTTTATTAGTATATCTAAAAAAAACCAATAGCGCAAGAATTCAATCCCATCAGTGAAGCCGGTGAGTTTCTTTGGCCTATCAATAATTTTGGGGACGAATCGAAATTTTGGGTTAAATGTCTTTTTCAGACGTAATGAAACGGAACCTTTTTGATGAAATAACTAATCCTCGGGGAAGAAAAGAAATGGAGCGAGCGAAGGGATTTGAACCCTCGACGTTCACCTTGGCAAGGTGATGCTCTACCAACTGAGCTACGCTCGCGTCCGAAAGTTCACTGATAATAATCGAGGTTGAATATCTGGCAAGCTTGAATTTATCTCATTTGGCAGATTCACCCAGCGTTGCTCGAATCACTCTCAAGAGATAATCGTGCTCGAGTGGCTTTTGAAAGAATGCCACGGCTCCCGTGTTCGTAGCCCGCTGCTTAGCCGTTGGATCATCGCTTCCGGTGATGACAATAATGGGGATTCGTTTCACTGCGTCCAAGCGGTGAAACCATTCCATAATCCGAAAGCCATCCCAAGCCACGCCGTCCACATCCGGGGGAAAACTTAAATCCAACAAGATCAAATCCGGTGATTCCTTTCGCGCGGTAGCAACTGCAGCTGAACCATCCATGGCCGTCAGCACCTGATACCCGGCTCCTTGGAGCTTCAAGGAAATGGTCTTGATGACAATCTCATTGTCATCCACCACCAGAATTTTCTTCGGTGTTCCAACCAAGCTCATACAACGGAACCTAGCAAAGCCACTGGTCAACGCAAAGATATTTCTCTGCTTTGCCACCCGTCCCGTCCGCCGCTAGACTATCTGCGTGAGCAATGCCTATTACACGCCCGGCGAACAACGCGCCACTAAGGTCAACGACCTCTTCGCCCGTATCGCCCGCCGTTATGATTTACTGAACGATCTCCAGAGCTTCGGCCTGCACCGGTGTTGGAAGCGCCGTGTGGTCAATTTAGCTGCCGCCGAGCCGGGCAACCGCGCACTCGACCTTTGCTGCGGCACCGGCGACATCGCCTTCGCCCTCGCGCAACGCGGCGCGGAAACCACCGGTCTCGATTTCAGCGCGCAAATGCTCGAAGTCGCCGCGCAACGCCATTTGAAATCTCAAATTTCAAATTTGAAATTCATGCAAGGCGATGCGCAGCAGCTTCCGTTTCCTGAAAATTCTTTCGACATCGTCACCGTCGGTTACGGCCTGCGCAATCTGACGAGTTGGGAACGCGGCCTCGACGAAATGTTTCGCGTCGCCAAGCCCGGCGCGCGGCTCATCGTGCTGGATTTCGGCAAGCCGGCCAACGCGCTCTGGCGCAGCCTTTATTTCACGCACCTGAAAATGTCCGTGCCGCTGATGGGCTGGCTGTTTTGCGGCGACGCCTCGGCCTACGCCTACATTCTCGAATCGCTGAAACATTATCCCGCGCAGCTCGCCGTGGCGGAAAAGATGCGCGCGCTGAAATTGCAAAATGTCCACGTCATCCATCTGCTCGGCGGCGCAATGGCCATCAACTTTGGCGAGAAAGCTAAATAAATTTCCGCAGCACCGCGCCGAGACGCCGGATGCCTTTGCGGATGTCATTCATACTGGCGTTGCCGAAGCTGATGCGCATTTCATTTGCCGGCTTGCGGCGCGACGAATCGTCGGCGTAACAAAGTTCACCCGGAACGTAGAGCACGTCGTTCTTCAACGCGGCGTGAAAAATTTCTGAGTTCACACCAGCGGAAATTCCTTTTGGCAAACGCGCCCAAAAATATAGCCCGCCGCCGGCTGCCCAGATTTCGACGTTCGCCGGGAAATGTTCCGCCAGCGCGCGTTTCATCACCGCCGCCTTGCGCGCATAATTTTTCCGAGCCTTCGCCACCTGCCGGTCGTAAACGCCAGACGCCAGTGCGCGTGCGAGGAGGTGTTGCAGCAAGTTCGCCGTGCCGAAATCGTGGTTGCCCTTGATGCGCAAAACGGCGGTGTAAACCGGCTCCGGCAAAATGCCAAAACCCACGCGCACGCCGGTCGCGAACGGCTTGCTGTATGTGCCGGCGTAAATCACACGCGTCTTGGCGCCAGCCAGCGTCAGCGAGGTCGGCACATCTACGCCGTGATCAAATCGCAACTCGCGATACGCCGCATCTTCGATGAGATAAATCGGATGGCCAGCGGCGCGCTCATATTTTTTGAGCAACTTCAACACTGCGCGTTTTTTTGCCAGCGTCGTGGTTGCGCCCGTGGGATTTTGAAAATAGCTGACGAGATAAAGCGCTTTTAACCGGCGCAATTCGCCGGATTTTTTCAAACCCGCCAAAATCTTTTCCAGGTGGGCCAAATCGAGGCCGTCGCGTTCCAGCTTCACCCCGCGCGCGCGGATGCCGCGGCTTTGCAAAATGCTCAAGAAAACAAAATACGTCGGATCCTCGACCAGCACGATGTCGCCTTCGTCGCACAATGCTTCAATCATCATGTAAAGAAATTGCTGCGAACCGCCGGTGATGATGGTGCGCTCCGGTGCGTGCGCGCGGTCATGGCCGCCGTCTAATTTTTGCAGGTGCGCCGCCGTGAGCTGGCGCAGATGACTTTCGCCAGCGGTGGTGCCGTATTGTAGCGCGGGTCGGCCGGTTTTCGGCGAGCGGAGAAGTCCATTCAGCAACTGACGCGAAAATTCGACCGGGAGCGTGGCGTTGTCCGTGAAGCCGGCGGCAAGCGAAATCAGTTTCGGCCGTGCCAGCGCGGTTTTCATCAGCCACGAAATGGGCGGCGGCGCGGTGCGGCGGCCCAAGGCGGACAAGGCGGTTTTCATTTTCAAAATTCTACCCGCGAAAAACGCGAAATACACAAAAAGAATTTCGCCAGCCGGTTTCTCGACTTCTCGCTAATTTGAGCTAAACTGCTTCCGTGAGTTTTGTCGCTGAATTCAATTCGTTGCCGTTGGAATCATTGGTTAAGAAATCGCTGGGCACCAGCTCCGCCGCCGCCAGCGCGGCCGCCGGCAAAAGCCAGTTTTCGCTCGCTGATTTCGCCGCGCTGATTTCGCCAGCGGCTTCGGAAAATCTGGAGGCAATGGGCCGACGCGCGCATCTGATGACACAGCAGCGGTTCGGCAAGACCATTCGCCTCTTCGCACCGCTTTATCTTTCCAACGAATGCATCAATAACTGCACCTACTGTGGCTTCTCGCGCGACAACCCAATTTTGCGCGTGACGCTTTCACTCGATGAAGTAAAGCGCGAGGCCGACGCGCTCAAGGCGCAGGGCTTTCGTAATCTGCTACTCGTCGCGGGCGAACATCCGAAATTTGTTTCCAACGGTTACCTGCGCGACTGCATTGAAATGCTGCATCCCGAATGGCCGAGCATTTCGCTCGAAGTCGGGCCGATGGAAACGGAGGAATATCGCCCGCTCGTCACGGCGGGCGCGGATGGACTCGTCGTGTATCAGGAAACTTACGACCGCACGGTCTATGCCGAAATGCATACCGCCGGGCCAAAACGAAATTTTGACTGGCGGCTCGAAACGCCAGAGCGCGCCTACGCCGCCGGGTTTCGCCGCCTTGGTATCAGCCCGCTTTACGGACTCGCGGATTGGCGGCTGGAAGCGTTGAGTGCGGCGGCACACGCGGATTATCTTTTGCGCAACTGCTGGAAGGCGGCGTTAACAATTTCCACCGTGCGCATCCGTCCGTGCGCAGGCGAATTTCAGGCGCGCACACACATCAGTGACCGCGAGCTGGCACAACTGATTTGCGCAATCCGCATCATGTTTCCCGACGTGGGTATCGTGCTTTCGACGCGTGAGGTGCCGAAAGTGCGCGACGGTTTGATTCCGCTCGGCGTGACGATGATGAGCGCCGGCGCACGCACCGAACCGGGCGGCTACACCGGCGCCGGGAAGGAAAATATTCACCGCACCGAACGCGGCATCATCAAGGAAATCATTTCCGGTTCTAGCGAATGGGCACCGCAAGCGAACCATCCCACAAACGCGACCGGCCAGTTCAACATCGCCGACGAGCGCTCGCCCAGCGAAGTAGCAGAGCGCATTCGCAAGCTCGGCTACGAGCCGGTGTGGAAAGACTGGGACACGGCGCTGACGGCTTGAATTTCACATGCGCTTGCTAGCGCAAATATTTATTTTACTGACAACGGTTGCAGCAACAGCCGCCGAGACCAATTATTTCTGCGTGGTCTGCGGCAAGGGGCCGTTGACCGGGCGCATCTGGATGTCCAAGTGGGGCGCGGTCTGCGACGATTGTTACCGGCTCGAAAATCATTGCTCCATTTGCGGCCTGCCGGTGCGCCCCGGCGACGGCTGTGTCAAAACCGGCGACGGCCGATACATCTGCAAGTTCGACAAGCCGGACGCGGTGCTGGACAGCTATACCGCACGGGAAATCTTTGCCGCGGCGCGGCGCGGGCTGGTGGAACTTTACGGTGGCGGCTTCGCGCTAAATTTTCCCGACGTGACCGTAAATTTGTTCGACGTGGATTACTGGTCGGAGAAGAGTCACAACGACGGGCTCCACAAATTTGGTTTTTCCAGCACGCGGCGGTCGCCCAGCGGCGTATGCACGCACGAGGTGGTGATGTTGAGCGGCCGTTTGCGCGCGGAACTGGCGGCGACGGCGGCGCACGAATACACGCATCTGTGGATCAACGAAAATATCGCGCCGGGCCGCGCGATTGAGCCGGACACGCTGGAGGCCGTGTGCGAATTGTCGGCTTACACATTGATGGGCGCGGAGCGGCAGCCGGAGATGCAAAAGAAAATTCTCGAGAATCCCTACACGCATGGAAAAATCAAAACACTCGTTACGCTGGCGGAATCGCGCGGCGTCACGGCGATTCTCGACTGGGTGAAAACCGGCGAGACTGCCGGCCTCGACGCGCCGGCGGCGGCGAACTGGAAGCCCGCCAGCGCCGCGACCGGCCGGAAAACTCAACTGCCGGCAGATCTGCGGTTCACCGGATTTTTCACGCTCGGCACGAACGACGTGGCCATCATCAACGGCCTGGGTTTCGCGCCCGGCGAGCGGCGGTCACTGCGGCTGCGCAACGGCACGGCGCTGGTGGATTGCCGCGAAATCCGCGCTGGCAAAGTCTTGGTTGAATCCAACGGCATCCCAACCGTGCTGGAATTGGAACGCAGTAAGTAAAAATTTAGACGGCGGTGACATGCTGCAAGATGGCCAATCCTGCCGGCAGAAGATTCAAACAGTCTGAACGGCGCAGATGTAGAGCCGGAGATTTTCGTTGGTGGCGGGCCCGGCAGTTTTCAGTGGCCGTGGCAATGCCCGCCACAGCAACCACCACGTTTGCCGCCACCGGTGTCGCACGTGGAAGAATCTGCGCCCCCGCCGGCAGCGGCGAAGGTGGAAAATTTTTTATCGAGCTTAGCCGAGCCACAGTGCGGACATTTGGCTCCGCTCCAGTCCGACGAGCGGACTAGGATTTCGCTGTCGCGCCCGCATTTTTCGCAATGGAATTCATAAATCGGCATGGGGGGAAACTAACCGGCGGGGCGAAAATTTTCAAGCGCGGCGCGGAGATGGCGAAGGCTAGAGATTGCAGGTGCGATAAAAACACTGCGGAAGCATGGCTGTGTTGGTGGCGGTGAACGTGAACGGCACTGTGTTGGTCTGAACGGAAACCCAATTCACGAGGTCGGTGGACATCTGGATAGCACAACGCTGGCCGGTCACGCCGGTGACGGTAATTGCCAGTTGCCGCCCAGTGCGAACAGGCGGCGAGAGCGCGGGGGCTGGCGGTTGAGCGACCGGTGCAGCCAACGACAGCGCGACAGCCAAGTCTGGCAGCGTGTAACTGGTCTCAGCGGAAAGGCGGCCTTCGTTGCCGGCCTGATTGAAGGCGGCGGCGGCGAAATAATAAGTTGTTCCCGCAGCCAAACCGGTGATGGTGGCAGAATTAGTGTTGCCCGCCACGGTTAACTCCTCTGAATAACTTCCACTGGCCGTGCCAAAATGAAGCCGGTAACCGGCGATATTGGCGGAGTTGCTTGGATTCCAAGCCAAGGTGAGACTTTGTCCGGCAACCAGGGTGGGCAACAAGACCAGCAGCCAGACGCTGATAAATAATAAATCAATGACTGACCTTTGCTTGGCAAAGATAACGGCACCACAGGACATGACAAACCCATTGCAGTTGCCATGCCAGTCGGCATCTGCCGAAGAACTTATTGCAGTGGTCGCCAGCATCTCGACGTATCCTTATTTGACGCAGGCGTTTTGAGAATGGAGTTTTCCAGAACGTGTTTAAAAAAAGTTTTGCCATTGGCCGACTGCTTGATTCCTCGACAGCGGTGTCTTGAACAATGGCAGCACCGAAAACCACTGGCCGGGTCCAGGCTGAAAGGATTGAATTGCCCGAAGTGTTTGCTAATTTGGGCGACGAACAAAATGCGGCAACCTTTTTCCAATCTGAAAGCGGCATTTCAGCACACGGTGAACACCGGGTGCATCGCGTTTTTCCGCCGATTGGAACGGCACTTGTCACCTGACACCTTGTTCAAGGTGCTTTGGCCGGTGTGTCTGGCTCGGGCCACGCTGAACAACCTATTCAAAAAAACCACGCCGCCGCCCATGCCGGATTTTTTGCGTTCACCCAGAACGCTTCAGGCACGCATCCGCCAGCGCGCCAGCCTCTACCTAGATGATGTTCTGCTTTATTTTCCCGACCGCCTTTACGCGCCCAAATGGCTGGCCCGCTGCCAGATTGAAGGTCTGGCACGTTTGGCAGAAGCGCGTCAACGCCAGCGGCCCGTGGTGCTGGCCTTTTGGCATTTTGGTTCCTTTCAAATTAATCATTGCTGGCTGCGCGGTGGACACAATTTGCCCGTGTGCGGATTGGTGGGCGGAAATTCGTCCTGGCGCACCAATTTGGCGCGGCTGCAAGACCGGCTGCTACCGCTGCCGGCTCTGCCTGTGGCTTTATATCCTGATGAACTGCGTGAGCTAGCTCGGTTTGTCTCGGCGGGAAACATCACCTATATCGCCATTGATGCACCGGCCGGCAAGCAACTGTCCGTGCCCTTTTGCGACGGCTGGGATTTTCAACTCGCCACCGGAGCCATCCGGCTGGCCAGCCATTATCAAGCCGAATTGATTCCCTGCTGCATCACAAACGAGGGTTCCTGGCGGTATCGGATTTATATTGGCCAGCCGGTGCCCAGCAAACATCTGGCTGCCGACGGCGACTGGCTCCAAGTTGGTCAGCACCTTCTAAGTGAAATGCTCCCGCAGTTTCGAAACCGGCCGCACCAATGCCTTGATGCCATGACTCGGCGGTTTGTCAAAAAAAAAAAAAGGCTAAGGAAAAAATTTGAGGCCAGTTATAATTGTTTGCACTGGCTGATGGATGAGAGAACGGACAGACTAACTTCGATTCGCAGTCGTCCACAGTCTAAGTTTTTTGGTTCAGCTTTCTATTTATTGTTTTTGAAATTGCTTTGCTTCCTCTTCGGCGGTGTTTACCTGTTCTTTCGACATTCTCGCCGCGCAATTGGTGAGTGCCTTCTCCGCGTCCATCTCGCCTTGTGATTGTGCCAGTTTGAACCATTTGTAGGCTTCGACATCGTCCTCCTTCACGCCCTGTCCCTCGTAATATATTTCCCCGAGAGCCAACTGAGCCAAGCCGTATCCTTGTTTTGCTGCGCGGGCATACCAGAGATTTGCCTCGCCCAAGTCCTGCGAACAGGCCAATCCTTTTTGGTAAAATTGGGCCAGATTGTATTGGGCGCCGACATGGTTCTGATCTGCCGCTTTGTGAAACCACTGGACGGATTCGTTGTATCGCTGCGCAGAAAAATAAACCAAACCACAATTGTTTTGCCCCTCCGCCAACCCCAGTTGGGCAGATTTTTGAAACCACTTGAGTGCCTCATCGGCATCCTGCTTTACCCCCAGCCCTTGCAGATATAAAACGCCCAGGCTGTTTTGCGCCAGCGCATTTCCTTGGTCGGCTGCCTTGCGAAACCATTGGGCGGCCTCGGCATAATCCTTCCGCAAGTTGAAGCAAATTAAACCGAGATTGTTCTGGGCTAGGATATGCCCCTTCTCGCCGGCGCGCTGATACCAAATGGCGGCTTCGGCAAGATCCTGTTTGACGCCGAGACCATTTTCATAGAGCAATCCCAGATTGTATTGGGAGTCTACGTTGCCCAGAGCCGCCGCCTTGCGAAACCAAGGGATGCTGGCAGCGAAGTCCTTGGCAGTTCCAATCCCTTGCACATAACATACCCCAAGTTGACACTGGGCCTCGGACACACCCTGTTCAGCGGACCTGGTAAACCACAGAAATGCGTTGGTCGGGTTGACCGCCACGCCCTGACCCATCAGGTAGTGTTTGGCGAGTTGGAATTGTGCTTGGACATCGCCCCCTTCCGCCTTGGATGTCAAGAGGGCGACTTCACGCGCCTGGTGGTCCGGTTTTTGAAATTCAATAATGGCGCAGTAACGCCAAGCCGGGAGCGCCACAGAAACTCCACCAATAAATATTGCCAGCAGCGTCAAAATCGGAAACGTCTTCCGCACGCTCCAAGGTGGCGCAAAGATGGTTGGTGTAACGGATTTATGGCGCTCTTTGGAAGTTGTTTGAGAATCCGGTCTTGTTGAAGATTCGGCCTCTGGTCCGGAACTTTCCGGCCACCGTTCCGCCAAAATTATGAGGCTCAATGGAAGGATTTGCATGAATATCCGAAATTCATTGAACGCGCCATACATGAATTGCCCGGCGAGAAACACCAAAATCACCAGTGTGTAGGGGAGAAAACGCCGTTGCCACCCCAGAATCAAAACGGCGACCATGGTGCCTGCGTTGGCAAAAATAACGTGGTTGAAGGTCGGAGTGCATATGAATTTGACGTTTTCTATCAAGATGCGGGGGTTTAGCAAGGCGTGCAGATCCTTGGCGTCCCCCATGGACAACGCGGCCACTTTCAAATGCAGGTGGGCGACCAGAATTTTTTTCCCCACCGCATACACAGCCCCGATGCCCACAAAGGTCAAAATCCGCTTCCACCATTTCCAGTCATCGACAAAAAACAGCAGCAGCGCGGTGACAAGAACCGTTTCCTTAAAGAAGCAACCGATGATGGTTGAAGCCACCATCAGCCGTATTTGGCGGCGTTCAAAAAACAATACTCCCAGCGTGAAAAATAATGTGGCAGGAATATCCCAAGGGTAAAAATAAAAGCCCGCCGCCGGCGAGAAGTTGTAAATCAACCCGGCAAAAATCCCCAGATTGACCAGCAGCGAACGGCGCAATGCCATGGCAATCACCATGAACAACAGGAACAGCCACAGGCTTTGATATAGGGCAAAAGCATTGCCGTATTTTTCAAGGTTGACGCTGTTGTCCTTTACCAAAAAATCAAACATGACTCCCGAAAACAAGAGACCAGAAAGCCGTCCCTTCCAGACGTCATAAATCTGTTCCAAATGGAAATTTGATAGCGAGCAAGAGCTGAACACCCAATAGTTGGTGTTGTCGTTCGTAACACCCATGGCATATTTTTGAACCAAGAAAAAATATGCCACGCACATGGAAGCCGCGAGCAGCAATTCAAAAAGGAGCGGCGGCCATAAATGTCGACGCGTGGGACTACGGAAAAGCTCTCCCGCCCCAGTAATAAAATCTAGGCCGAAATTCCGTAACTAACCAAAACCCATTTCAGTTGATCCGGGTTGCCTTCTTTTCTCGCTTTTTTTCGGCTTCAACTTTGCCTTTATTCGGTTGCGCCCTGGAGAGCGAACGGAGTTTAGAGGGTGGGCCTTGACTTGTCCATATTAAGAATACTTCATTAATAAGCAGTGATAAGTTGTATTTTAAATCAGGAACCATCCTTGAACTGGGAGAGACTGGCAGTGGTGTCAATGAAATGCCCGCACGCGCAGGTTGATTTCATTAGTAATATAAAGTGGTTGTCCGACATGGATTCGAACCATGACTAAAGCCTCCAAAGAGCTCTGTGCTACCATTACACCATCGGACAGGCGTGGCGAAAATCTGACGGCTCAACTTACCAAGCCCAGTTGCACCGCACAAGTTTAGAAACCGTTCACACGATTTCCACCGGACATTTCGGCAGCGCGTCGAGGAACGCCTGGCCGTATTGCTTTGTCAAAATCCGGTTGTCTAGCACCACTATGATACCGGTATCCGTCTTCGTGCGAATCAAGCGGCCGACGCCCTGACGAAATTTTAGAATCGCCTCCGGCAAAGAAAATTCGCCAAACGAATTTCCGCCGCGCGCCTCAATCGCCTCCAGCCGCGCTTCGATCAGCGGATGATCCGGCACCGCGAATGGCAGCCGCGTAATGATGACGTTGGAGAGTGCCTCGCCCGGCACATCCACGCCCTGCCAGAAGCTGTCGGTGCCGAACAGCACTGAGTCCACGTCGTCCTTGAATCTTTCCAGCATCGTCGAGCGCGGCGTGCCCGTGCCTTGCACAAACAACTCCAGTTTCAATTCGTCGAAAAACGCCCGCATCCGTTCGGCAACTTCCTGCATCAGCTTGTAGCTCGTGAAGAGCACGAACGCCTTGCCATGCGTCTGTCGGACGAAATGTTCCACCCAATGAATCAGTGCATCCGTGTAACCGGCCTCGCGCGGATCGGGCATTTTCTTGACCGTGAACAATTTCATCTGCCGCTCGTAATCGAACGGCGTGCCGACTTGCAGCATCGTCGCTGATTCGCAGCCGACGCGTTTGGAAAAATAATTTAAGCCGGCTTGTGATTTTGTATTTGTCGCCAGCGTCGCGCTGGTCATGATAACGCTCGTGTCGCTTTCAAAAAGCCGCAGCCGCAGAAACTCCGCCACATCCACCGGCGCGGCATTCAGCGATAGATTTCGCTGCGACTTGCCGTTGCGCTCGACCCAGTAAACGTGATCGTCCGCCTGCTGGCTCAAAAATTCCGCGACCTCCACCTTCAATTCACCGAGCCGCCGGTTGCACTCGATCAATTCCTGTCCGATGTCCTTGTCATCGCTCAATTTCACCAGCTCGCTCACCGCTTCGCGCAATCGTTGAATCGGCAAAGTTACATTATCTTTCACCAGCTCCGCGCGGCGGATACGCAGTTCCGTCCACGCCCGCTTGCGTCCACCTTCGCCGCCAAATTTGGGTTTGGCCGCCGCCGAGATTTCCTCGCACGCCGATTCGACATTCTCAAAAAATTTGTCCGACTCGCTCAAGATTTCGGCGACAAGTTTCACCGCTTTGCCTTGGCGCAGCGTGGCGAGCAAACCTTTTTCCGTGCGCGGATTCCACAGCCGGTTCAGCGAATAGCGCACCTGCCCGCTCGACACGCTCAAGCCGATGTGCCGCGACGCCACGCTTTCCATCGTGTGCGCCTCGTCGAAAATGACGAAATCGTTCTTGAACAGAATTCCGCCTTCCATTTCCTCATCCACGCCGCCGAGGAGCGTAAAAAAAAGTGTGTGATTCAAAATCACCACGTCCGCCGAAAGGATGCGATTGCGCACGCGCTGAAAAAAACAAACGTCATGGTCGCGCGCAAAATCGGATTGATGCCCGCACGTCTTCGGCGAACACAAGCCGCGTTCCGAACATACCTGCGCCCAGACCTTCGGGTCCGGCTCGATGGAAAAATCCGACAGGCTGCCGTCTTTCGTTGTCTTCGACCACTCGTAGATGCGCTGCAATTCCTCGGCCTCGGACGAAGTGAACAAATTGCCGCTTTGCTGCATCGCCTTTTGCAACCGGCGCGTGCAGAGGTAATTCGCGCGGCCTTTCAGCATCGCGTAGCTGAACTTCACCGGCTCCGGCAGCGAACCAAGCACGCTTGCGAGCATGGGCAGATCTTTTTCGGTAAGCTGCTCCTGCAAATTGATCGTGTGCGTGGAAACAACAGCTTTTTTCTTCTGCGCCACGGCGAACAAAATCGCAGGAATCAAATACGCCAGCGATTTGCCGACACCGGTGCCGGCCTCGACCGCGAGGTGTTCGCGGTTCTGCAACGCCCGCGCCACGGCCACGGCCATCTCCTGCTGCTGCGGGCGAAATTCAAAATTGCTCGCCTTAGACAGAATTCCGCGCGGCGAAAAAATCTCTTCCACTTGGGCGACCAAGTCCACGCCCGTCGGCTGGATTTCAGAAAGCAAAATCATTTCAACGGCGCGCTGCTCAAGACGATTCCCAGCGTCGTGGTCTCGCCCGGGGCGAGGGAGATTTTATTCTGCTTCACGTTGCCGGATTCGACGCAGACCATGATCTGGTGCTCCGCCGGGTCGAAGTCGTCCGGCATTTTTTGCGTCGTCCACGGATTCCAAATGACGGTAGAACGGGAATTTAATTTCTCGACGGAGATGGTGCGCCGGAGATTTTCGTCGCGAATTTCCACCGTGCTGGTCGAGTCGGCGTAAACGCGGTTCGTCTCCTTAGCGATGCGCAACACGGGGTCGTTTTCCATCTTCTGCGTGCCGGTGCCACCGGCGGCAAAGTCATTGAACGGTGCGGCGCGCAACCCGGTCAGCGAAACGGTGCTGATGTCTCCAACATAAAAATAGGAGTGCAGACAGTTTTCGATCTCGAGCGTCTGGCCGGCGGATTCGTTTTTGGCCGAGAGCCCCACCATGAGCTTGTCGGCCACGCGAACCACCAAGTCCGTGCGCAGCCCGGACCATTCCGTCGGCAGGGAAGTTTTCGGCAGGTGCAGGCGCAGCGTCACCGCTCCGTCCGGCGTGGCGGATGTTTCAGCCAGTTCCCAAGCAAGCGAACGCACAAAACCATGGGACGGTCCGCCGGCGCGATTTCCAAACCACGGATAGCAAATCGGAATGCCGCCGCGAATCGGTTTGCCCGGCGCAAAAAAACTTTTGCGGCTCATGAACAGCAATGGCGGTTCGCCGAATTTTTGGAAGTGCGTGACGTGCGCGCCGTTCAGATAAATTTCCGCCGTGCTCCAGGGCGTCTGGACTTTCACGAACGGCAGGCCGCCGTGGCCGGTCGCGATTTCGACGCGGTCGGGAATTTCCAAATGCCGGAACCGTTCGGGATCAAGGTTGGTTTCCATAATTTATTTTGCGGGCAGTTTAGCGCCCATCTTCGTGGACTTGAATATATTTTCGGAAAAGAAAAGTTCCGGCCGGCGTCACGAGCGCCATGCAGCCGATGGCGAACCACATGGTTTCTGGATGGCGCGCGCCGACTTCGGGACAATATTTCGCGAGCAGCCAGCCGGACGTGCCGCCGACAAAAAATTTTGCCAGAAAATACGGTAGCATCGAGAGCGCCATGTAGGACGCTTCCTGACCTTTCGGCGCGATGGCGGCGGCGTATTCGTAAAGTCTCGGCGACCACAGTGCTTCGCCGACCGACAGCAGCGTGGTGAAAAAGAAAATCGAAATGTAGAGCGGATTTACCGCGCCAACCACGCCGAGCCATTGGTGACCGATTAAATTTCCGAGCCAGCCGTCGGCGAGCGGTTTGAACCACGCCGCCGGCAGCGCGAGAAAGAAAACGGACAGCGATGAAATAAAACTGCCAATCGTGACCATGCGATAGGCGGTGATTTTTTGCGTCAGCACGCCGCAGATGGGAACGAACACGAGAATCAAAACTTCGTTCAACATCCCGCTCAACTGGCCGATGGGCGCGCCGTCGCCGAGTTCGCGGATGCCGTATTTTGGAAACGTGTAAAAGACGTGGTAAAAAATCATCCGCACGCCGACGACCAGCGTCATGAACAGCAGGAACCGGTAAAATGATTTTTCCCGCCACAGGCTCGCAAAAATCTGGCCGGTCTTCGTGAGCGTTTCGCGGGAGCTGGCGATGGAAGTTTTCAGCCAGCCGCCAGCGTCCACGGCGAGCTTGCGCGGCGTGACCACCACGCCCTGTTCCGTCATTTCCACGCCGTCGCGCACAAACGCCCAGACCAAAAACAGCGCCGGCACCGTGAACAGCACACTGATGAACAGCAGCACGCGGTAGGTGCTCAACTCCGCGCCCAGCACCGGCAGCACCCAGTGTCCGTGCTCGCCCATCCCCTGCGGGCCGCGGATGCGGTCAAAAATCCCGTCGCCGCAAGCGTAGCCCAAATTCATCAGGGCGTAATAAAATGCGAAGGCCACGGAGCGCTGCGCCACATTGGAATACGTCTTGCACGCGGCCGTCATCACCGGAATCGTCAGCGCGATGCCCACCGCCTGCGCAAACAGCCCCGGCAACGCCACCCACCGGTCCACGCTCGACGCCATCACCATGCGCGCCACCAGGCAGGTCACGAAGCCCAGCAGAAACGTCCGCCGGATGCCCATCGCGTCCACCAGCGACCCGACCATCACCGTCACCAAGGTCATCGCCGCCGACCACACAGCGATAAGGAAGCCGGCATCCCGGTCGCTGTAGCCCAGATCCGACGACAGCCACAGGCTCACCCCGCTCATGGCGCTCAATTTGTAAGCGACATTGGAAAGGATGTAAGCCGCGAAAATAATCCACAGCTCGCGCGGAACCGTGCGCAGGCAGGTGAATTTTTCGATGAAACTTTTCAGCCGGGAACGGGGTTGGGCGTCGGCAGACATAAATTGGCGGAACAGTAAA
>CAISYZ010000174.1 GCA_903889895.1 uncultured Verrucomicrobia subdivision 3 bacterium
CTGCTGGATTCGGTCTTGCGTTTCAGTTTTGAGAGGCGTATTCGTTTTCATAGGCATGTTTGAGGTTAATGGTTTAACTGTCACCACTACTTGTCGCCCGGCGCGACAACTCCTTCAACATGCCTTCTTTTTTCGTTAGGCGACTATGGCCACCATAAAAAAAGGCATCGTCAAGGTCGGCGAGATAGACTTTCGCTGGAGTGTGTTCCGTCAGCCGACTTGGGCTACGGCGCGGCATGACAAGTTGAGCCTGTTGGGGGTAGCGATTCTAGTCGAGCATCCAGAGCCGAGTCGCCGGGATTTGCTATTGGAGTTCGACATTGATCCGACTCGTCACGGAGACATGCCGCAGCATCAGCGGTTTCGCATTACGGATGGTCGTTTGGTCGAAGCTATCGAGAGTGCGATGAGTGCTGGCTGGGATGCCGAGTCGCGAGGTAAGCGTTTTGTTTATGAAGCAGGAACTTTACAGCCACGTTGAGGCAGAGTCGCCTAACATGAGGATAGGCTACACCGCAGTTGGCGCTGGCCGTTCCGCTGTCGCAGTTCACGCCGCGAGTCGGCGGCGGCTCAGCTTTTTTCGTTAGGCCACAAAGCGCGCATTCATACCATGCTTGACTCAATCTCACATTCTCCGTGGTTTCTGATTGGTCTCTGTTTGGCGATGGCACTCGTATTTTCTGGTTTTATTTTGTATGGGTTGATGAAGAAGAAGGTTTGGTTAGGGGTAGCGCCGGTGCGTGGACAGTGGGCTTGCCGAACTGATGATCCATTTTGTTATTGGTTCTATCTGGCTATTTATTCGTTTTTTGATGGTGTCGCCATTTATGGATTGATTACGCTGTCTTATCAGTTTAGTCACGGATTGCCTGTGAAGTTATGATTATGTGGTGGTTTTGTTTCACATTTGTAGTGCGACAAAAGGGTTAGCCACCGGCTTCATCGGGCGGCTTGAGGCCCAGCCGCCGGCTGGGCAGTTTTGGTTTCGTCCCGCCGGGACGCGGGTCCGCCAAGCTGGCCGCCACCGCAGTGGCCCCATTTAGCGCTCGCCGCTGGGCGCGTTCCTGTTATGATTAGCGCAGTCGCAAAGACATTTTCATGACGCCAAAACTTTTTACCGAACTCGGACTTTCGCCGGAACTGCTCAAAGCCATTGACAAGCTGGGTTACGAGCAAGCCTCGCCGATTCAAGCCGCCGCCATCCCCGTGCTCATGACGGGCAAGGATATCGTCGGCCAGTCCATGACCGGTTCCGGCAAGACCGCCGCGTTCGGCGTGCCGGCGGTGGAAAAGGTGGACCCGAACCAGAAGGCCGTGCAGGTGCTGATCCTCTGCCCGACGCGCGAGCTGGCCATCCAGGTTTCGGAGGAGATCCACAAGCTGGCGTTCTTCAAGCGCGGCATCAACTGCCTGCCGATTTACGGCGGCCAATCTTACGAGCGGCAGTTCTTCGGTCTGAAACAGGGCGCGCAAATCGTCATCGGCACGCCGGGTCGGCTGATGGATCACATGCGGCGCGGGACGTTGCGGCTCGAAACGATCAAGATGGTGATTCTCGACGAGGCGGACGTGATGCTCAACATGGGTTTCCGCGAGGACATCGAAACCATTTTGAAAGACGCGCCGAAGGAACGGCAGACGGTGTTCTTTTCCGCCAC